>JBJMGQ010000372.1:0-11420 GCA_045807845.1 Pyrinomonadaceae bacterium
CACGAGAAGGGGGCCTTCACAAATGCGCTACGGGCGCGGAAGGGGCTGTTGGCTGAAGCGCGCAAGGGCACTGTCTTCCTTGACGAAATTGGCGACCTCGACCTCCAAGCTCAGGCGAAACTGCTGCGCCTGATTGAAGACCGCAAGGTACGGCCTGTGGGATCGAACCGCTGGGAGGAAGTGAGCGCGCGCCTGATCTTGGCCACGAACTGCAACCTCGATGAAGAAAGCCAGATCGGCAGATTTCGGCAAGACCTGCTGGAGCGTATTCGCGGTTTCACCCTTGTACTGCCGCCACTACGCACGCGTAAGGCGGACATTCCGCTTCTGGCGTATCAATTCGTCTACGAGTACGGGAACCAGTACGGACGAAGGCTCAACATCCCTCCGGGGGGGCTCGACTACCTATTCAGGTATGACTGGGAGGGCAATGTCCGCGAGTTGCGGGCCGCAGTGTGGAAGGCGGCCGCATACGCCGACGAAGAGGGCATCATCAGCGCAGTCATGTTGCAGGAGGCAGTCCGTGGGCGCAAGAAGAGCATGACACAACACTCTGTGCCCTTCGATCCAACTTCTGACAAATGGCGGGATGTTCAAAAAAGGGCGCAAGCTGCCTACTTCCGCGCTATCTTAAATGTAACAAATGGCAACAAGGAATCGGCCGCTAAGCTATCCGGCCTCAGTCGCGCACAGCTTTATGAAAAGCTCAAAGAGATTGACTAGGAAGCAGTCGGTAGTCATTTGCTCCTTTTCAGGTTATATCATTCGAAAGTGAGATGTTTTCAGCTTTTGTGGTTCAACATTTTCAGCTTTAATGATTCAACGGTAGCTGTAAGTTGTTGAAAGTAGGTTAGGGGAATTCAGCTATTATGCTGCACCCTATAAGGTTTGTGGGTTGAAGCATAAATCCTGAATCAAGAAGCATAAACTGTAAGTTCGCGCATAAGCTGAAAAATCTTTCGCATAAGCTGAAAAAAAACTAGCGCATAAGTTGAAAAATGTGTCAGTTTGTTACAGCATAAAATGAAAAATTCTCCAACATAAGTCGGAACCTTTTCCAACACGGGTTGAAAGCGAAGCATATAGTGTAGCTTCTTTACCTGTATGTGTTTTGTTGGTTACTCAATTGGGAAGATAGTTCTCATTCGGCTATTGGAGTGAGTAGATGTTGGCTCTGATTTGCAGTACTGCAAAGTCGAGTCCATACATGGTTGTTACAAAAGTGGAGGAGTTAAACCGTCACTTCTGCGGAAATCTCATACAATGAAAGCTTCACTCATTTTAGTTAAATGGACACTATTGATAGTTAGTCGTCCCTGAAAAAGTCAGGCGGGTTGTAAGCTCACGCCTGCTTTGAAGAAGCGCCAGAGCTTCCGCAGGTTGAAGCCGCAGCCCGTCAGCAACGCATTGATGCGGTCACCTTCCTGGCCGAGCAGGTGGTTACGCTCCAGCTTGTGCTCACCCTTGAGGTGACCGATCACCGGCTCGATGGCTGAGCGCCTGCGTAGCAGTGCCTTCAGCGTCCGTGTCAGCCGCTTGCGACCCGAGACATAGACCGCGACACCCGCCGGGTGATGCGTCGTACCCTTGAAGCCGCGGTCCACGAAGGCGGCCTGCGGCCTGACTTCAGTCGTGCGCTCGACTTGCGAGAGCGCGGGCGCGAGTGTGGCCCCGTCGTAAGGATTCTCGTGCACGGCCTCGACCCCGACCACCCAGTTGCTCCGGGACGTGGTGACTATGGCCACCTTACAGCCGAACTCATACGGCTTGTGCGCCTTGCCCTTCGCGATGCATTCCACCTCCGGCGCGTGCACGCTGTAGAGCTTCGGCGAGTCGCGGCGCTGCTGCCGAAGTATCCGCTCACTACGCTCCAGCAGTGACTTGAGCGCGGGCGCCGGGCGCGGGCACTTGCGCCGGATGTCGCGGATCACACGCCCGAGAAAGAGCCGTAAACGCTTGGTCTCGCGCCGCGCCCGCTTCATCTGCCGGGCCTGCGCGTAGCGCCCCTGCCGCGCCAGAGCCTGCCGGCCTAAGCGCACGTAAGTCTGTCGCAAGGGGATGCCGGCGGCCCTCGCCGCACGCACCAGAGAGCGCCGCGCCTTGTGGTAGAGCCGGGCGTCCGTGGGGAAGGCGACGGCCTTCTCCTGCACGGTCGTATCGACGTTGACGCGCTTGATCTCGGAGTCCCGCAACGCCTGCTCACGCTTGGCCGTCGAGAGCGTCTCGGTCAGCAGCTTCTCGACGCCCGCGGGGCCGAGGCGATGACGCCATTTGACCAGTGAGGTCGGGTGGCAGGGCGGCTCGTGCTCGAAGTAGGTGCGGCCGCAGAAGAACTGCCAGTAGGGGTTCTCGACCCACTTCTCGACGACCGACTCGTCACTCTCGTCGAAGAGGTACTTCAGGTAATGCAAGCCGACCATCAGCCGCGTCGGCAGACCGGGCCGCCCCGTAGCCTCGGCGTAGAGCGGGCCGAGTTCGGCCTCGAAGCGACTCCATTCGATGGCCTCGGCTAACCGGTAGAGCGGATGGGCATGCGAGATGAGCAAGGCGAGGCACACTTTGGAGGCGTCATCCGGGGCTGGCTCAAGGTCGGTGGGAGGGCGCATAAATCACCATGTTTTGCAGGCTCATTCGCAGAACCTGGCGATTTTACACTCCACCCGAAGCATCGCACATCGCTCTTTACTGAGTGTTTTCGTCTGCTTCAGACTTTTTCAGGGACGACTAAGTAGTTAACCTCTCCTCCTACTCGGTTCACGAAAACGGCAGCGGACGGCCTGTTCCCTTCGACCTTTGAAGGCCCAGGCGTGATCTTACTTTGACTCGACGGAGCTTCGCGGGTGATGCGCGTTTGAGGAACGTCCGATGAATCGTAATAGCTTGCCCCCCGTCTCAAAAAATCTAAGACTAGCGAGGTGGATTCTGCTCGCGTTGCTCGCGCTGGCACCGCTGGCGCTGCTGTCGCAGAGTCAGAGCGCTCAGAAGAACAGAGCGGGGGGGGAAGAGAAGAGTGCCCCCGAAGCCCGCAAGGAGTCGGGAGGGGCGGAAGAGAAGGCCGTAGATGATGAGACGAAGCGGCGCCTCGCTGCCGCCAGGACGAAGGCTCCCGGGAAGTCGGGGTTAAGCCCCGAACCCAACTCGGCGCGGGCCGTCGGCTTCGCTGTATCACGCCCGCTCGCGGAGGTGGCGCGGCGGGCGTCTAAGGCGTCCCGCCGTAACGCGCGCGTTGGGGAGGAGGAGCATGAGGTCGCCGAGAACGAGGTGACACGTGTCGTCTCGCCGCAGGCACAGGCTGAGGCCGACGATGCCGTGGTCAGAGGGTTGACGCGGGACACGGCGCTACAGACCCGCCTCCCCGCGCCCAACATGCCCGCGCCGACAGTCTCCTTCGAGGGCCTCGGCCGCGCCGAGAACATCGCCGCGGGCTTCGGCAACTTCTCGCCGCCCGACACCAATGGCGACGTAGGCCCCAACCACTACGTGCAGATGGACAACCTGCTCGTGCGCGTCTGGAACAAGGCGGGCACGCCCCAGACGGCCCCCTTCAAGCTGAGCAGCCTCTTCACCTCGCTCGGCGGACAGTGCGCGCAGCCCGACCGGGGCGACCCCCTCGTCCTCTACGACCAGCTCGCCGACCGCTGGATGCTCAGCCAGTTCGCCTACGCGAACAAGTCCGCCGCACCCTACCACGAGTGCATCGCGGTCTCGAAGACCGGCGACCCGACCGGCGCTTATTACCTCTACGACTTCGTCACGCCCGGCAACGAGTTCCCCGACTACCCACACCTCGGCGTATGGCCCGACGGCTACTACATGATGGTGCACCAGTTCACCAACGGCGGGTCGTTCAACGGCACGGGCGTCTACTCCTTCGACCGTGTCAGGATGCTCGCAGGCGACTCGACGGCGAGCTACATTTACTTCGACCTCAACCGTACCGCGTACCCCGAGGCGATAGGCGGTATGCTGCCGTCCGACCTCGACGGCCTGACGCCGCCGCCCGCGGGGAGGCCGAACACTTTCGTCTACTTCACGACGACCGATTTCAACGACCCGGCCAACGGCCTTCGACTCTTCGACTTCCACGCGGACTACGCGACGCCCGCCAACTCGACCTTCACCGAGCGGGCCGAGAGCACGTACGCCGTGCCGCTCGCCGTCGCGCCCTTCAGCATCGTCACGCCGCAGGGGGGCGTCGAAGGCCGCTCGGCCGTGCCGCAGCCGCCGCCCGCCACTTCGGCGACGGGCCTCGACGCCATCACCGACCGACTGATGTTCCGTCTCCAGTACCGTAACCGCGGCGGCTTCGAGACGCTGGTTACGTCGCACACCGTCGGCGTGCCCGCGGCCACGTCCTTCGGCACCTTCCGTGCCGCGCCCCGCTACTACGAGTTGCGCAGCACGGCGGGCGGGCCGTTCGTCGTGCAGGAGCAGGCGACCTTCGCGCCCGCCGACGGTGTCAGCCGCTGGATGGGCAGCGCGGCCGAAGACAACCAAGGCAATCTCGCCGTCGGCTACAACGTGTCGAGCACCACGGTCTTCCCTGGCATGCGCTACGCGGGCCGCCTCGCGACAGACCCGCCGGGTGGTCTCGCGCAGGGCGAGGCGACGCTCATCGCGGGCACGGGCGTGCAGACGAGCACGGCCAACCGCTGGGGCGACTACTCCGCTTTAACAGTTGACCCCTCGGACGACTGCACCTTCTGGTACACGGGCGAGTACTACACCGCGGCCGGTCAGGCGGCGAGCGCGGTCGGCTGGCAGACCCGCATCGGCAGCTTCAAGTTCGCCGGGTGTACCGCCCCCGCCAAGGGCACGGCGCACTTCACTGTGACCAACTGCACGAGCGCCGCCGCAATCGCGAACGCCGTGATTACCATCGACGGCATAACTTACGGCGTCACTGCGACCGACGGAACCTTCGACGCCACGCTCGCGCCCGGCCCACACACCTACAGCATCACAAAGGCCGGCGGCAGCTTAGCCACCGGCAACTTCAACGTCACCGACGGCAACACGACGAACGTCTCCGACTGTATCAAGAGCGGCACGGCGCACTTCGTCGTCACCGACTGCACGGCCGCAGCCAACGTCGGCGGCGCGGCTGTCTCGATTGACGGAACCGCGGCCGGAACCACATCCGCGGGCGGCACGCTCGACGTTGCGCTCACGCTGGGAAGCCACACCTACACCATCACAAAGGTCGGCTACGCTCCGACCTCGAACAGCTTCAACATCACCGACGGCAACACGACGAACGTGTCGCCCTGCTTACAGGGCGTGCCGGTAATTATAGCCAACGGCGCGTCGCTCATGGCCGATGCCAACGCCAACGGCGCGGTTGACCCCGGCGAGGCCGTTACAGTCAACTTCGGCCTGAAGAACAACGGCGCGGGCGCGACGAGCAACCTCGTGGCGACGATTCAAGCGACCGGCGGCGTCACGAGCCCCGGCGCGCCCGCGAACTACGGCGTGGTCGCTGCGAACGGCGGGACGGCGACGCAGCCCATCTCGTTCACGGCCGACGCGGGGCTCGCCTGCGGCAGCACACTCACGGCGACGCTGCAACTACAGGACGGCATGAACGACCTCGGCAACGTCACATACAACTTCACCCTCTGCCCCGTAGTCATCGTCACGGCCACGGCCGGGACGACCGGCCCCATAGACTACGCGACGCTTAAAGCAGCCTTCGACGCCATCAACGCTGGCACGCATCAGGGCGCGGTCACCGTGAGCATCAACGCGGGCACGACAGAGGGCTCGACGCCCGCGACCTTGAACGGCAGCGGCGCGGGCTCCGCGTCGTACACCTCGGTTAACATTCGCCCCGTGAGCGACGGCGTCTCCGTCAGCGGCAACCCCGCGGGCGGCCTCGGCGTCATCCAGCTCAACGGTGCGAGCAACGTCACCATCGACGGCGACAACCCGGACACCCCGGGCACGAACCGCAACCTGTCGGTTCAGAACACCGCCTCGAACACGACGACCTTCAACTCCGTCGTCCGCATCGCGCTCGCCACCACGGGCGCGACGACCGCCAACAACGACGCCATCAAGAACCTTATCGTGTTGGGGAGCGCGACCGGCCGTAACGTCTCCGGCGCGACTGCGCCCGAAGGCTCACAGAACACGACATATGGCATCTACGCGGGCGCTGGCTCGGCCGGTGTGACGAGCGCGCCTTCGGCCGTCTCCTCCGTGTCCACGACCATCGGCAGCCCCGCCACGGCGAGCAACCTGCTGATTCAGAACAACAGCGTCAACACGGCCGGGAGGGCCATCGCCGTGCAGGGCGCGGCGACGACCGTCTTCCCCGGCCTGCTGATTAAGGACAACGTCATCGGCAACCCGACGCCCGGCGCGGTAGACCAGGTCTACACGGCCGGAGTCGTCGCGTCGGGCACGGCCGACGGCCGTATCTCAGGCAACACCGTCTACATTGAGGGCTTCGTCGCCAGCAGCAGCTCGTCCGGGGCGAATCAGGCGATCTCGCTCGGCACCATTAGCAATGCCTCCACACTCACGGTGGAGAAGAACAGGGTCGCGCGCGTCCACAACAACGCCCCGGACACGTGGCCCGCCATCGGCATCAACATGGGCGGCGGCAACAATCACGTCGTGCAGAACAACTTCGTATACGACATCAAGAATGACCAGACGGCGGGCTTCGGAGGCGGCGGCACGGGCTTCGGCGCCTACGGCATCAGGGCCGCTACGGGGGGTGGGCACAAGGTCTACCATAACTCGGTTCACCTGTTCGGCACCCTGCTCGGCACGACGAGCACCGACCTGACCGCCGCGTTCATCATCGTCAGCTCCAGCCAGCTCGGTATAGACGTGAGAAACAACGTCTTCTCGAACCAGCAGACCGGCGGCAACCCGACGACCACGAATACGCGCCACACGGTCATCTTCCTACCTCCGGGCGCGAGCAGCACGATGAACCTGACCCTGAACAACAATGCGTACCTTCAGGGTCCGGCCGTGGCGGGCGCTTTGAGCCTGCTCGCCAAGGTCGGCGAGGATTTCGGCACGGGCCAGTTCCTCGCGGCCGACTTCGTCGCGGGCGCGACCACGCCCGCGGCCAACCTTCGCAGCTACACGAGCAAGCTCTCGGCCGCGGGCACGAACGACAACGCCTCGCTCGCGACGACCATTTCGCCGCAGTTCGCGTCGGACACAGACCTGCACATCCCGAACGGCATTGCCACTCCGCTCGAATCCGGAGGCAACGCCGTCGGCGTCAACGAAGACATAGACGGCCAGACGCGCCCCGGCCCTCCGGGCTCGGTCAACGGCGGCGGCACTGCCCCCGACCTCGGCGCGGACGAGTTCGACGGCGGCCCGCCGGTCGTGTTCCCGACGCCGACTCCAACTCCCACCCCGACTCCGATGCAAATCGTCGTCAACGACGCAAGGGAATCGGAGCCCACTTCCGGAGCCCACCGGATGCTCTACACCGTGGCCCTCTCGCAGCCGGCCCCGGGCGGAGGCATCTCCGTCAACTACGCGACGGCCTCGGGCGGAGCGACGCCCGCGACGGGCGGGGCCTCGTGCGACGGAACCTCGGACTACGTGACAACGTCAGGGACACTCGTCATCCCCGGCGGCTCGCGCCTTGGCACAGTGCCCGTGACGGTCTGCGCTGACAACGTCGCGGCCGAGCCCGACGAGACGCTGCTGCTGAACATCTCGGGCGCGTCCTCCGGCGCTATCGCCGGCGCGCAGGCCACTGGCACCATCGCGGCCACCAGCCCGCCGGGCACCTTCGTCATCTCGGAACTTCGGACATCGGGCCCCAGCGGCTCGAACGACGACTTCGTCGAGTTGTACAACAACACGAACTCGCCTCTGACGGTCGCGGCCAGTGACGCGTCGGCCGGCTACGGCGTCTACAGGATGGGCGCGGACTGCAACGCGACTCCCGTGCTTGTCGCCGCCATCCCGAACGGGACGGTCATCCCCGCGAGGGGGCACTACCTGCTGAAGGGCAGCGCCTACAGCCTCGGCTCATATGCGGCGGGCGACCAAGCGCTCGCCTCCGACATCGGAGATGATCAGAACGTGGCGGTCTTCACGACGGCGAACGTCTTCAACCTCTCGACCGTCACGCGCCTGGACGGCGTCGGCTTCGGCGCGAACGTCAGCGCGAGCGCCGCCTTTACGGCCGGCGGCTCCGTACGCCAGCCCTTCAGGAGGGGCGTCAGGGCGGACGTGTTGAGCGCGGCCGGCTCGAACGGCGTCTGCGATCTCCTGCGCGAGGGCAACAACCTGCCGGCGGTCTCAGGCTCGACGACTGAGCACTCGTTCTTCCGCAAGGAGTGCGACTTCGTGGGCGGGATAGGTTGCACCGCGAACGGCAACCCGAAGGACTCGAACGACAATACCGTGGATTTCATGTTCGCCGACACGCAGGGGACGTTCATCTCCGGCGTCGTGCAGCGCCTCGGCGCGCCGGGGCCGGAGAACCTGTTCTCGCCGATCAGGCGCGACACGTCGGGCATCGGCGCGCCGCTCCTGGACGGCTCGGCGGCCACGTCGGCGTACCCGAACCGCACCCGCAGCTTCACGTCGAACCCGAGTCAAAACTCTACGTTCGGCACGTTGACCATCCGTCGGCGGGTGGTGAATTCAACGGGTAGCAACGTCACACGCCTGCGGTTTCGCATCATCGACCTGACGACCTTCCAGAGCCTCGGCAGCGGGGTGGCCGACCTGCGCGCGCGGACAAGCGTGGACGAGGTGAGCGTCGGGCCCATCAACGACGCAACGACTTGCACGGCCGCGGGCGCCGGCACGCCGCCGTGCTCTATCACGGTCAGGGGGCTGACGCTTGAGCAGCTGCCCGCGCAGCCCAACGGCGGTGGCTTCAACTCGACGCTTTCGGCCGGCACCATTACACTGGCGACGCCGCTGGCGAACGGTGTTTCGCTGCCCGTCAACTTCCTGCTAGGCATTCAGACGACCGGCACCTTCCACTTCTACATCATCGTTGAGGCGCTGCCGTAAACCTCCCCGGCCGAGACAGTCGGGAACTAGCACGGAAGAGCCCGCCACCTGCGAAAGGGAGGCGGGCTCTTCTCCATCACCTACACAGGGGAACGCGTAACTACGCAACCGGAGTCGGGCGTCTGTCCCGGCGTGCCTCCTAACAACCGCATGCACCCGACCCGCAACGGCCCTCATTCCGACGGGCAGGTGCAGAAAAGCATCAATAAAGCACTCTTATCGCACCGTAACTATTCAGGTCGTCCTCGACGTGCCGAGCTACAGGTGAGCGAGCCAGCCAAGGTCGCCGACCTATGATAAACCTGTCTGGTCATTGTCGACCTTTAAAGCCCGGAACATGCGCGGGCTTGATCCAGTCCACCGCTTGAAGGCGCGCGAGAACGCGGCCGGCTCGGAGAAGCCCACTAGATAAGCTGTCTGGTTCACCGGGACTTTTTTCCCATTCAAGTAGTGGAGCGCCAGCTTGTGACGCAAATCATCCAACACCTTCTCGAAGGTGATGCCCTCCGCCTTCAACTTGCGAAAAAGAGTCTGACGGCTCAGACCCAATCTGATGGCGATCATGTCCATGCTCGCTTCGCCAGTGTGCAGGATGGGGATCAATAGGTTCTCGACGCGCCCCCTCATGGTTTTCGACATCTCCAGACTCTTGAGCAATTCTTCCGCACGAGTGCTCAATACCTCGGAAAGATAGGGATTCGTGCGCGGCAACTTCATCTTCAGCAATGCCTCATCAACCTGCAATGCGTTCATGTGGCTGTTGAAGAAAAGCGGCACGCCGAAGATGCGGTCATATTCGGCGCGGTAGCTCGGCTCTGCGTGAGTGAAGCGGATGGCTTTCGGAAACGACAGATTCGCGAAATTAGGCATGGAAGCCGCCAGAGCCCGGGCACCACAGACGCTACGCGCGAAGGCGGCTTCCGTCAGCAGCGGATTAGCTATGTAGATGTCGGATGTTGATTTCAACCAGACATCACCATTTTCATGGACGAACTCAGCGGCGTCTGCGGTTCTACCGTCGTCCGCATCGAGCGTCAGAGGCGCATAGCGGTTCACTTGCCGGCGCACTGACTCCACGTTGTCAAAGGCCACGCCGATTAGCCCAACCAGCGAGATGTCCTGCAACCTAACCGCTTCGCCAAAAAGTAGCGCTAGAGCTGGTTCGTTGCACAAGTCGATCCCCGCTTTCAGCAAGGCCAGGTAATTCGCTAAGGGAATGCGGTTGTCCTGATCCTTGAGGTCTTCAGGGCGAAGCTGCGAGCGCGCGATCAGCGTCCGGCGATCAGCGCCGCGCGAAACGGCGAAATCAAGCAAGGCTTTGGGATAGCCGGCGGCAATCGTCGGATTAGGCATCCGTTGATAGCTCCTTGTAACCTACGGTCACGTTCTTGATACGCGGCGTCATGTCATTGGTTTCCGCTATGCCTAGACTAAGCGTATTAAATTGTGGTGCGTTCAAAGATGAAGTCCAATTCCAATCTAAAGGAGAAGAAAATGCAAGTTACAAGCAACGTCACCCAAGAACATACCGAGCGTGGAAAATCTCACGGCCATGGCCCTACCGCACAGCCTTGCAGGCGGTTCGGAGGGCGAATGCGAACACTTCTGCCGGCACTTCTGATCAGCCTTCTCGCGCTAATGGGCCACGGGACAATCGTTGCTCAGATGTCGCACCCCGCCGCGGTCTCCACGCAATCCGACGCGCAAAAGGCGTTCGAGATAATGAAGACTCTGACAGGTTCCTGGGATGGCAGTATTATGGGCCTCTCCACACACATTACAATTCGCGTGACTTCCAGTGGGAACGCAATCCTGCATGAAGCGACTGGGTCTGGCAGACCCGACAATCCGATCACCATGTTTTACGTAGACGGAGATCGCTTGCTCCTGACCCATTATTGCGACGCGGGAAATCGGCCCCGCATGGTCGGCAAGACCTCGCTGGATGGTAAGACGGTGGAATTCGATCTTCTCGACGTTTCCGGCAGCACGGAACGAGGGCTCATGAACCATATGGTGTTCACCAAGATCGACGCCGACCATCACTCCGAGGCGTTGACTTACACGCTTCCCGGCAATAAGCCGATGGTCGCCCAATTCATCTTAACGCGCACAAAATGACGGAGCGTATTTCATCGTCAGGGTTATCGGGAAAATCCGATTGACGGTGACGCTTAGGTTGAACGTGCGGTTCTGCAAGCTCGTAGACGAAACTGATGAAAGCCATTGTCTATCTCAACGACGGTTCGCCCGATGTTCTCAAGTTGGAAGAGATCGACAAGCCGACTCCTGGGGCCGATGAAGTTTTGATCAAAGTCCGCGCTGCTTCCGTCAATCCAATTGACTCCGGCTCAGCGAGACATCCGTTCCTGCGTCGGATACTGTTCGCGATGAGCAAATCAAAGGTC
>JBJMGQ010000373.1:0-8717 GCA_045807845.1 Pyrinomonadaceae bacterium
CCGCAGGAGAAGAGCTTCCTCGAAATGCTCGAAGACGAGATAAAGCGCGTCATGCCGAAGACGGTCGAGGACGCGGACGACTTCATGAACGAGGGGGCCACGCGCGATTTCAAGGGCGCGGTGACGGGCAACATCGAGACGCAGAAGCAGAAGGTCACAGGCCCCGTAAAGGATGCCGCCAACGCCAAGCCCGTCGAGAGCGACGACGACGCGAAGCCCGTCGTCAAGCCCCTGCCCGAAGCGCTGCCGAAGGTCGCGACCGAGCGCGTCGGCGCGGCCGAAGCGATGCCCGCTCCCGTGCCCGACGAGAAGGTCTCGCTACAGTCGAGCAAGGACGATGCGCAGCGGCAGTTCGACGAGAACAAGATAACTCCCGCCCAGCTTCAGAAGGCCAACGATCCGCGCTTCACGGCCGTCCTCAAGGCCAAGGAGGACGTTGACGCGCACGCCGACGCGGGGCCGCAGCACTACCGAGAGTCCGAGCAGAAGACCCTCGCCAACGCCGCGGGCCGCGCCGTAGCCGCCGAGCGCCGAGACATGGGCGCGATGCTCGGCACGCACGGCAAGAAGGGCGGCGACGTGAAGGGGCATCAGAGTCAGGCGATGCTCGACGACAAGGCCGCCCGCCAGAAGGTCGTCACCGACATCGAGAAGATGTTCACGGCGACGAAGACGGCCGTCGATACAAAGCTCGCGACGCTCGAATCCGACGTTACGAAGATGTTCGACGAGGGCATCGAGCGGGCCATCAAGCACTTGAAGGAGGAGACCACGCGGAAGAAGAACGCGTGGAAGCGCGACCGCTACTACTGGCACGGCGTCATGACCCGGCCCGACTTGTGGCTCAAGGACAAGTTGATGGGCATAGACAAGCACAAGAGGGTTAAGGCGATATACGTCGAGGCGGCCGACCAGTTCACCAAGGACATGAAGGCCCTCGTCGGCGTCATCGCCGCCTTCGTCGAGCGGCGTCTGAAGGAGGCGAAGGACGAGGTCGAGAAGGGGCGTCAGAAGATTCACGACTACGTCGAGAAAGATTTGCCCGAAGGATTGAAGGAGGTCGGGCGCGCGGCCGAGAAGGAGGTCGGGGAGCGCTTCGACGAGCTGAAGCAGAGCATCGAGGACAAGAAGAACGACCTCGCGTCGAGCCTCGCGCAGCGCTACAAGGAGGCGCACGACAAGGCGGGCGAGGCCATCAAGGAGATGCAGGCCGAGGACAAGGGGCTGGTCACGGCCTTCCTCGACAAGCTGAAGGAGATAATCGAAATCCTCAGCAACTTCCGCCGGCGCATCATGTCGATGCTGCGCAAGGCGGCCAACGCCATCGACCTCATCATCTCCGACCCCATCGGCTTCCTCGGGAACCTGCTCTCGGCCGTCAAGCAAGGCGTCTTCCAGTTCGTGGATCACATCTGGGAGCACCTCAAGACCGGCTTTATGACGTGGCTCTTCGGCTCGCTCGCCGAGATGGGCGTCGCCATCCCGAAGGACTTCTCGCTGCCCTCCATCCTACAGCTCGTCCTCGACGTGCTCGGCATCACGGTCGATAAGATTCGCGGCAAGGTCGCGAAGATAATCGGCGAGCGCAACATGGCGATACTGACGGCGGCGTGGGAGGTGGTAGATACGCTCCTGAAGGGCGGGCCGGCGGCGCTGTGGGAGAAGATAAGGGAGTACGTCTCCAACCTCAAGGAGATGGTCATCGACGCGATTCAGGATTGGCTCATCACGACCATCATCAAGTCGGCCGCCACAAAGATAGCGATGATGTTCAACCCCGCGGGGGCCATCATACAGGCCATCATGATGATCTACCGCACAGTGATGTTCTTCATCGAGAACATCAACCGCATACTCGACTTCGTCGAGGCGATCATCGAGTCGGTCTACAACATCGCCACCGGCGCAATCGGCTCGGCCGCCGACTGGATAGAGAAGGCTCTGGCGCGCACCGTCCCCATCATCATCGGCTTCCTCGCGCGCCTGCTCGGCCTGAGCGGGCTGGCCGATAAGATACGCGGCTTCATCCTCAAGGTTCAGACGCGCATCGACAAGGCCATCGACAAGGTGCTCGAAAAGATTCTCGGCGGCATCAAGAAGCTCTTCGCGGCGGGCAAGGCCGTGGCGGGCAAAATCTTCGAGTGGTGGAAGGCGCGCAAGAAGTTCAAGGCGGAAGACGGCCAGACCCACACGCTCTACTACGAAGGGACGGGGAAGGGCGCGCACCTCATGGTCGCCTCCGACCCTGCGGCCATCCGCGACTTCATCACGAGGAAGAAGAGAGAGGTTGACTCGCTCAGCGACAAGACCAAGAAGATGGACTTGCAGACGAACGTCATCCCGGCCGCCGAGACCAAGCTGACCGAGATAAGGTCTGCCGAGACCGACCTTCAGGCGGCCGACGCCGGGTCGCAGCCGGCCCGTCAGGCGGAGGCCGCCGGAGCCAATCAGGTCAAGTACGACACGCTGGAAAAGAGGCTCGAAGAGATTAAGCCGCTGCTGGCGCAACTCCTCTTCTCCGATAAGGAGTTCCCGCCGATGCGCCTACCCACCTACGCCAACAACGTCCTGCCGAGCGGCGTCCGCGCCGACTACGTCAACGAGAGGCGCATCAAGTCCTTCCGCATCAACGGCCCCTCGAACGCCAGCCAGCACCGCGGGCACCTCGAAGGCTGGGAGCAGTTGAGGCTCGGCGGCCTGACGGCCAACTCCGAGTGGGTGCGTATGCACCTCTTCACGCACCGGTTCGGCGGTCAGCCCACCGACTCGAACCTCGTCCCGGCCGAGGGGCCGACGACGAACAAGGCCATGACCGGGCTCGAAGAGCACGTGGACACAGAGATACAGGGCGGGAAGACCGTCTGGTACGAGGTGAAGGTCGGGCTCGGCCACACCGTGAACATCCCCCCGGCGTTTAGGCCGGCGTTCAACCTGAGCCCGACGCAGCAATACATGAACTCGCTGACGGCGCGCTGGGGCACTTATACGCCCAAGCCCGGCGGCGGCTACACAGAGAAGGAGGAGTCGCCCAAGGTCTCCAAGGGGCCGGGCGCTCCGCGCTTCCCGGCCGCCGGGGCGGCCACCGGTATCGCCGACATTCACACCATCGGCGAAGGGCCTCTGACGAGTCTCATGGGCTCGCCCTTCACGCTGTGGGTAGTGCGCGGGTTGAAGGTCGCTATCAACAAGATGCGCGAGGGCGGCGACCGCGCGACGAGCACGACCAATCTCGACACAAAGCTCAAGGCGCTCTCGACGCCCTACCAGATGAGTGCCGATATGAAGGCGCGGCTGATCGAGCTGTCGAAGGCCGGCCAGATTACGTTCTGAAACGACGGGTGGTATTTTCGAATTATGTTGACCGGAAAACAGTTCGTTGACGCCGTCGCGCGGCGTCTGAAGACGGCATCGAAAATCGAAGTCCGCTACAAAGAGGGGCTCGACCCCGTCCCTGTCGCCGAGCGGGACAAACTGGCGGCGCGGCTCGCGGCCTACCTCGGCCCGGCGCTCTCCAAGGAGATGCTGCGACGCCTCTCGTTCCCACGCCATTTCAAGCTCTACTGGGAGTATCCTGCGGCGGATGAGCCCGACATCTTCAACGGCGAAGTCAGTCTCTACAACCTTGCCGACTCCCTAATGGAGAAGGATTTCTCCTTCCTCAACTATGCCGAAAAACCTGAACTGGCGTTCCTCGACACGTACCGGATTCTCGACGAGCACCCGTACATCGGCGACGGCAACATGACGGTGATAGCGTTGAACGACGACTTCACCGACGTGGGGCTGCATTACCTCAGCGAGTACAAGCTCTACAAACTCAAACTCTCCTTCGAGGAGTATCACCAATGCCTCGCGGCGACGCTCGGCTACACGCACTGGCAGTTCCTTTTCTGCGAGGGTCTCGACGCCTCGACGCACGAGCACATGCAGACCACCTACAGGGCGAAACTGTCTAAAGACCTTCGCATGCTCTGGCCCGGCGAAGACCTCGGCGAGTTCTTCGCGCTCGTAGATCGCGCGGGCTGACGGGCTCCTTCTAACGAACAGGCTGAATGGTGCCGGAAGACTCTCGCATCTATCTCGATTCAATCCCGCCCGTCGCGGCGCGGATCGGATACGGCGCGTTAGGGCTGCGCGGCGCGCTCGGCTACGAGGGCAAGGCGGTCTCGGTCGGGCGGCGCAGGTACGAGCACGCGCTCAGCACGCACCCGCCCGCGCGCATAGTCTTCGACCTCGGTGGCCGCTTCGAGTGGTTCCGCGCGCAGGTCGCCATCAACGACGACGTGCCGCGCGGCGCCTCGCACGCGGACTTCGTGGTCGAGGCCGACGGCCGCGCGGTGGCCGAGGCGAGGCGAGTCATGGCCGGCGATCCGCCGCGCCCGCTCGACGTGTCCGTCGCGGGCGCGAGCCGCCTCGAACTGTCCGTCAGCACCGCGCGCTGGCGCAACAGCCACGCGGTCTGGCTCGACCCTCAACTCGTCGTAGGCGAAGCCGTCGAACTCAGAGGCGAAGCCGCGAGCGCGCGTCGCGCGTCCCTGCCGGACTGTCTCGCGCGCGCCGAGATAGAACTGCCCGCGCCCGCGCCGAACGCGAAGCGGTGCGTCGCTACGGTAGTCTCGCCCGGCTTCGACGAGTTGCTCGACGACATGCTCGGCTCACTCCAAGCGCACGGCAACTGCCACGACGCCGCGCTCGTCGTCTTCGCCGTCGGCGCGGACGAAGCGTGCCGCCGCGTGGCGCACAAGTACGGCGCGCTCCTCGTCGAGTGCCGCCGCAACGCCGTCCTCAACCCGACGGTGAAGTCCGTGCTCTACTCCGCGGCGCGCGTCGTCAACGCGGATAGCTTCCTCTGCCTCGACGCGGACATGCTCGTGCTCGGCGACCTGCGGCCGGTCTTCGCCGCGCTCGACGCCTGCCCGCCTACGAGCGTCCTCGCCTGCCGCGAGGCGAACGGCGAAGGCGAGACCACGCTCGGCAAGGCGCTCTCGGAAGTCTACGCGGGCAAGCCCGCCGACATCGCGCGCATCACGGGTCGCTCGCGCGTAGAAGGCGGTTACGCGCTCGTCGTCAACGACGGGCTGTTCGCGGCGGGCCGCGAGGCGCTGCTCGCGTTGGACGAAACCATACGCGGGTGGGAGGGCGCGCGGTCGTGGGTGGACGAGCGCGCCGACGTTTGGTGGCGCAACCAGTTCGTCTTCAACCTCGCGCTCGCGCGGCTCAATTGCGGCGTCGAGTTGTCGGGCGTCTACAACGTGCAGCTCAACTCGCAGGACGTGGAGGCGAGTGTGAGCGCGGGCCGCGCGCGCGCCGTCTGGCGCGGCCGTGAGGCGCGCGTGCTCCACTTCAACGGGTCGGGGCGGAGGAAGTACCCGGAGCTTCGCGGGCGTTACAGTGCGGCGAGCGAGCCGCTACGCGGCGGGGGCGAAGACGCGTACGCGCTCTTCCTCGAAGCGCTGCGCGGGTGGCTCGGGCCGCGGGGCTTGGACGCGCTCGCGTGGTCGTTCTACGGCTCGACCGACACGCGCACGGCGCGCGTCGCAGACCCCTCGACGCTGCCGCTGCTCGCGCTACTTCATTACGTCGTGCGCGCGCAGGGGTGCGTGCGAGTGTTGGAGACCGGGACTGCGCGCGGCGTCTCGGCGTCGTGCCTCGCGTCGGCCGTGGCGCACCGCGAGGGCGGCCGCGTCGTAACCTTCGACCCTTCGCCGCACGCGGACGCCGAAGAGCTTTGGGCGGCGCTCCCCGAACGGATGCGCGCCTCGATTGAGCACCGCGCGGACGATTCGCTCGCGGGTCTCCGTGCGGCGCTCGACGCGGGCGAGAGTTACGAGGCCGCGCTGCTCGACACGCTACACACGGAGGAGCACGTCTGGGCCGAGTTCAAGCTTGCGTCGAAGTTGGTCTGTCGCGGCGGGCTGATTCTGATTCACGATGTGACCTTCGCATACGGCACGGTCGAAGCGGCGCTGCGTCGAATCGAGCGCGCCGGCTACGGCGTCACGCGCCTCTGGACTGCCGAAGGCGGCGTACACGAAGACGACCGGCTCGGCCTCGCGCTGATAGAGAACCGTCGGCGCGCGGGCTGGAAGGAGGGGCGTTGACGAAGGTCTGCGTCGGCGTCAACGTTCACGCAGAGCCGTTGCGGCTGCGCGCGACGCTCGCATCCCTGCGCGCTAACACGGCGGCGGGCGTCGAACTGCTCCTGCTGCCCGACGGGCCGGACGCGGAGACCTCGGCCGCGCTCTCAACCTTAATCTCCATCCCGCAGTCGGGCACCTTCGAGCCGTCGGGCGCGGCGGCGTGCTTCAACCGGCTCGCGACATCACCCGAAGGGTTGGACGCGGACGTTTTGGTGCTGCTCGAAAGCGGCTCGCTGGTCTCCCCGCGATGGCTCGACTTCCTGCTCGCCGCGCTCGAAGCGAACGGGCAGCACGGGCTCGCAGGGCCTTCGACGAATCACTCTTGGAACGAGCAGGGCGCGTTTCCTTCGGCGGGCGGCGGGTCGCCTTCGGAGGTGGCGCGCGCGGCGCGCACGGCCGCGCGGCGCTTCGGCGGCGAGGTGCGTCATCTCTCCCCGCTCTACAGCCTCGCGGACTTCTGTTACGCCGTGCGGCGCGAAGTCGTCGAAGCCGTCGGGGCGGCCGACGAGGGCTACGGCGCCGGCCCTTGCTGGGAGATGGACTACAACGTGCGGGCCGAACGCGCGGGCTTCCGCGGCGTCTGGGCGTGCTCGGCTTACGTCTGGCGCGCGCCCTTCACCGCGCGCCGAAGCGCGGACGAGCTGCGACTGTTCGAGGCCAACAAGCGGCGCTATCAGGACAAGTTCTGCGGCGCGCGCCTGCGCGGACAGAAGGACGACTACAGGCAACACTGCCGAGGCGACGCCTGCCCCAACTTCGCCCCGCCCGCGCTCGTTCAACTCAACCCGCAGGGCATCTCACGTGCGCCCCTTTCGGCAAAGTCTTTTGAGACGGCGGGCTCGAAGCAGACGCACTCACTCACTCGCGAGGAGCTTCACGCGGACGCGGAGCCTTTGGTCGTCGGGACGCACACCTCGTCAACTGAGACGCGCGTCGAGTTCGTCACGGCCGAGGCGCCGCTCGTCACTTGCATCATGCCGACGGCGGACAGGCGCATGTTCGTGCCGCAGGCCGTACGCTGCTTCCTACGGCAAGACTACCCGAACGCGGAACTGCTCATCCTCGACGACGGCGTCGAGCCCTCGGACGACTGCGTGCCTTCGAGCGAGCGCGTGCGCTACGTGCGTCTCGGCCAAAAGCTGAGCGTCGGCGCGAAGCGTAACCTCGCGTGCGAGCGCGCGGGCGGGAGCATCATCGTCCACTGGGACGATGACGACTGGTATCCGACGCGGCGCGTGAGCGCGCAGGTCAAGGCGCTGGCCGAAAGCGGCGCGGACATCTGCGGCACGAGTCGGCTCTTCTACTACGAGGCGTCGAGCGGACGCGCGTGGCGCTACGAATACGGCGGCGGGCGCTTGCCGTGGGTCGCGGGTAACACGCTCGCATACCGGCGCGGCTTCTGGGAGCGGCACCGTTTCCCCGACGTGCGCGTGGGCGAGGACACGCGCTTCGTCTGGGGCGCTACGTCGGCGCGCGTCCGCGACCTCTCCGACCCGTCACTCTGCGTGGCGACCGTCCACGCCGCCAACACCAGCCCCAAGGCGACGGACGGATGCTACTGGCTCCCGCACCGCATCGAAGAGGTGCGCGCTCTGCTCGGCGACGACCTGCACTTCTACCGCACCGCCTCGCTCTCACTCTCAGGCTCGCACGAGTGGCCGCTCGTCACCTGCATCATGCCGACCGCAGACCGGCGCGCGTTCATCCCGCTCGCACTCGAAAATTTCCGGCGGCAGGACTACCCGAACAAAGAGCTTGTCATAGTTGACGACGGCGACGACGCAATCGGCGACTTGACCCTCGGCCAAACGGGCGTGCGCTACATGCGGCTCGCGATGCGCACCTCCATCGGCGGCAAGCGCAACCTCGCTTGCCGTCAGCCGCGCGGACAAATCATCGCCCACTGGGACGACGACGACTGGTACGCGCCCGACCGCCTGCGCTATCAGGTCGCGCCCATCATGGCGGGCGAGGCCGACCTGACCGGACTGGTCAGCGAATACGTGTTGGAGTTGCCGTGCGGAGACTTCTGGACGACGCTGCCGCAACTGCACCGCCGCATGTTCGTCGGCGACGTACACGGCGGGACGCTCGTCTACCGCGGCGCGTTGTTGGAGTCGGGCATACGCTACCCCGAAACCAATCTCGCCGAAGACGCGGCGCTGATTCGACAGGCGGCGAGCCGCCACCAACGCCTGCTGCGGCTCTCGAACCCCGGCGTCTTCGTCTACGTCCGTCACGGCTCGAACGCTTGGCGCGAGTACGCGCCGGGCACATTCCTCGACCCCGCTGGCTGGCGGCGCATCGCCCGGCCGGCGACCTTCTCCGCCGACTCACTCGACGACTACAAGGCCGCCTCTTCGGGAAGATACGCTTCAGTCCGAATATGACCGCGGTCTTCAGGAAGAAGGTCGAGCGGCGTCGTCTACGATGCGGCTCAATAAGTTTAGCGGAGGTTGTCGAAGCGCGGGTCTAGTTCGAGAAGGACGAGCAGGCTGAAACGCTCCTGGTAGGCCGCCTTGAGCCACGCCGCGCTCATAAAACATCTTCACCAGCGCCAGCGAGGCGTGAGCTTCG
>JBJMGQ010000374.1:0-30668 GCA_045807845.1 Pyrinomonadaceae bacterium
ACGAGGTGCGGGGCGACCTTGCGCAACAGCGTCTCGCGCTCGCGCAGCGACTCGCGGACGAGCCCGAACTCGCCGTGTTCGAGGTAGCGCAGCCCGCCGTGAATCAAACGTGTCGAGGCCGCCGTCGTCCCCGCCGCGAGGTCGCCCTTGTCGAGCAGCAGCACGCGCAGGCCCCGCATCGCTGCGTCGCGCGCCACGCCGCACCCGTTCACTCCCGCGCCGACGACGATCAAGTCGAAGGTCGTGCCGGAAATGACTTGAGGAATCTGCCTTGACATCACTGAACGCTGAACGCTGAACGATGAACTGAATGCAACGGGGTCTTACAGTTCAGCGTTCATACTTCATCATTTTCTTCCCGCTCCCAGTCGCGTGCCCGTTCGACGGCGCGGAGCCAGCGGCGTTGGAGCCGTTCGCGTTCGGCCTCGGGCATCCGAGGCTCGTAGCGGCGCGCAACGCCGAGGCGCGCGCCGATCTCGCGGCGGTCTTGCCAGAAGCCGACGGCGAGGCCGGCGAGGTAGGCCGCACCCGCGGCCGTCGTCTCTGTGACTTCGGGCACCTTGACTGCGACGCCGAGGATGTCCGACTGAAACTGCATGAGGAACCCATTGCCGACCGCGCCGCCGTCAACGCGCAGGTCTTTGAGACGCACGCCCGAGTCAAGCTCCATCGCCGCCGCCACGTCGCGCGTCTGGTAGCACATGGCCTCTAGCGCTGCGCGCGCGAGGTGTGCGCGGGTCGTGCCGCGGGTGAGTCCGACGATGGCCCCGCGCGCGTATGCGTCCCAGTGCGGCGCGCCCAAGCCCGCCAGCGCGGGGACGAAGTAGACGCCCTCGTTCGAGTCGAGCGAGCGCGCGAGCGCTTCCGTCTCGTCCGCGCTGTTGATGATGCCGAGCCCGTCGCGGAGCCACTGCACGGCCGCGCCCGTGACGAAGATCGAGCCTTCGAGCGCGTACTCCGCGGGCTCATCGCTCAACTGCCACGCGACCGTCGTCAGAAGTCCCGCGCGGCTCGCGACGGGCTCGCTCCCTGTGTTCATGAGAAGGAAGGAGCCCGTGCCGTACGTGTTCTTCGCCGCACCGGGCTCGTAGCAGCCCTGCCCGAAGAGCGCGGCCTGCTGGTCGCCCGCTACACCCGCGACCGGCACGCGCGCGCCGAAGAAGGCGGACGGCTCGGTGTGACCATAGACGAACGACGAGGGAAGGACTTCGGGGAGCGCGGCGCGCGGCACGTCGAAGAGCGCGAGCAACTCATCGTCCCAAGCGAGCCGCTTGATGTCGAAGAGCAGCGTGCGCGAGGCGTTCGAGGGGTCTGTGACATGAGTGCGCCCGCCTGTCAGCTTCCAGACGAGCCATGAGTCAACGGTGCCGAAGGCGACTTCGCCGCGCGCCGCGCGCTCCCTTAAACCCTCCGTGTGGTCGAGCAGCCAGCGCAGCTTCGTGCCGGAAAAATAGGGGTCAAGCACGAGGCCCGTCTTTGCGCGGATGGAATCTTCCAGCCCGCGCGCCTTCAGCTCGTCGCACATGGCGGCCGTGCGCCTGTCCTGCCAGACGACGGCTCGCGCTACGGGGCGCGAGGTGGCGCGCTCCCACGCGACGATTGTTTCGCGCTGGTTCGTGATGCCGACGGCGCGCAAGTCCTGCGCGCGTGCGCCGCACGCTTTCAGCGCGTCGGCCGCCGCCTTGAGGCTCACGCGCCAAATCTCTTCCGCGTCGTGCTCGACCCAGCCGGGGCGCGGATAGTGCTGCGTAAACTCCGAGTAGCCGCGCCCGCGCACGCGGCAGTCGCGGTCGAAGACGAGCGCGGTCGTCCCCGTCGTTCCCTGATCAATCGAGAGCACAAAGCCGTCCATTCTTCTCCCTCGCCAGAACTTTGTCCGTTGCCCGCGAGAGTGTAATATACGCCCACGCGTTTTCGGACAAGGGCTGCACAGTCACCTCATCCGTCACGGGAAATAGAGTATCGGAGAAATAGGATCAGAACATGAAAGACCACAACGACTTTTTTGACGAAATGATAGACGTTGACGACGAACCGGAGGACGAGGGCGCCGAGTTCCTCGACGACGAGGAGGAGTTCGAGCTGGACGAGGATGACGACGACGAGGACGGCGAAGAGGACGGCTCGACGGTCGTCCGCACGGCGGTGCTTCACAAGAACGACATGCTGGCGCTGCTCTCTTTGAAGGCCGCGCCCGACGGCGGCCAGCTCGTCCGCTACGACCCGCGCCAGAACCTCCCCAGCTTGCGCCACTACGAGTCGGAGGAGGAGGCGCGCAGGTGGTACGCGCGCAGCCTCGCCACCAGCCGCAAGAATGGTTGGTCGGTCGTCTACGACGGCGCGCCGCTGATTGGTTAGAGGCTTGAGACCCGAAGGCTTGAGGCTGGTTAGGAGTGTGCCTCCTGACTAGCCTCTTCTCTTTTCTATTGAATCGGGAGGGACGATGATTCTCATCACGGGAGCGACGGGGACGACGGGCAGGGAGGTGGTGGAGGAGCTGCGCAGGCTCGGCGCGAAGGGCGTGCGTGCGCTCGTGCGCGACCCTGCGCGCGCGGAGTTCATCCGCGCGGCGGGCTTCGAGACGGTCGCGGGCGACTTTGAAAGACCTGAGACTCTGGGCGCGGCGCTCGAAGGCATCGAGCGCGCGCTGCTGCTCACGCCGCCCACGCCCGACACGGTCAACCAGCAACGCGAGTTCATCCTTGCCGCGGCCGTCGCGGGCGTCCGGCACATCGTCAAGCTCTCGGCCTTTGGCGCCGACGCCGACGCGCCCGAAGGCTTCGGCAAGTGGCACGGACAGTCGGAGAATTTGTTGAAGACCTCCGGCCTCAAGTGGACGATGCTCAGGCCGAACTTCTTCATGCAGAACTTGCTCGGGCAGGCGCGGCAGATCGCGGCGACGGGCAGCATCTATCAACCGGTCGGCGACGCGCGCGCAAGCTTCGTAGACGTGCGCGACATCGCGGCGGTCGCCGCGCGCACGCTCACCGAAGAAGGCCACGACGAGCAGACCTACACGCTGACCGGCCCCGAGGCTTTGTCGTACACGGAAGTGGCGGCGAAGCTCTCGGAGGCTGCGGGTCGAAGCATCAACTACGTCTCCATCTCGCCCGAACAGTTTCGCGCGGGCGCGCTCGGCGCGGGGCTGCCCGAGTGGCTCGTCACTGCGCTCGAACGTCTCAACGACATCTTCGCCTCGGGGCAAGCCGCCGAAGTGACGGGCGACGTGCAACGCATCGGCCGCAAAGAGCCCAACACCTTCGAGCAGTTCGCGCGCGACAACGCCGCCGCTTTCAAGGGCGAGTGAGGGAGACGACGATGAAGGCGATAAGAGTTAATGAGTTCGGCGGGCCGGAGGTTCTGCGTTTGGAGGACGTGCCGGAGCCGTCGCCTGCGGCGGGGCAGGTGTTGGTGCGCGTGCGTGCGGCGGGCGTCAACCCTGTGGACACGTACATCAGGACAGGCGTGCACGCCGTTAAGCCCGCACTGCCTTACACGCCGGGGCTCGACGCGGCGGGCGAGGTCGAGGCCGTGGGCGAGGGCGTCACGCGGCTCACGGTTGGGCAGAGGGTCTACACGGCGGGAAGCTTGACCGGCACTTACGCCGAGCTGGCGCTCTGCGAAGAGTCGCAGTGTCGCTTGCTGCCGGAGCGCGTCTCTTTCGCGCAGGGCGCGGGCGTCTTCACGCCTTACACGACCGCTTACCGCGCGCTCTTTCAGCGCGCGCATGCTAAGCCGGGTGAGACCGTGCTCGTGCACGGCGCGAGCGGCGGCGTGGGGACTGCGGCCGTGCAGCTCGCGCGCGCCGCCGGGTTGCGCGTCGTGGGCACGGGGGGCACGGAGGAGGGGCGCAGGCTCGTGCTTGAACAGGGCGCGCATGAGGTGCTCGACCATCGCGCGCCGGACTACCTCGAACAGCTCGGCGGGCTGACGGGCGGGCGCGGCGTGGACGTGATTCTGGAGATGCTGGCGAACGTCAACTTAGACAAAGACCTCAGCGTGCTGGCGAAGGGCGGGCGCGTGGTCGTCATCGGCTCGCGCGGCACCGTTGAGATCAATCCGCGCCAAGCGATGATGCGCGACGCGGTCATCCTCGGCATGACGCTCTTCAACATTTCGCCGCAGGAGCTTGAGAGCATCCACGCGGCGCTCGGCGCGGGGCTCGAAGCAGGGACGCTGCGCCCCGTGGTCGGGCGCGAGTTACCGCTGAGCGAAGCTGCGCGCGCGCACGAGGAGGTCTTGAAGCCCGGCTCTTTCGGCAAGATAGTTCTGATATCCTGAACAAGGAACGAGGAACGAGGAACGATGAACTAAAACCACTTGCCCTCAGTTCATCGTTCCTCGTTCATACTTCATACTTCCCCGAGCCCTCCCTCACGGTCGGGCTTTCGCCGCGCATCCCGACGTGTGTGCTGTATGGAACTGACCTGTCCTCACTGCGATGAGAAGAACATTGAAGAGACTGCGGCTGCGTGCCCTGCGTGCGGCGAGAGCATCGGCGGGCGCAAGTCCACGCGACGAGCGCGCGAGTACGACGGCTACGCGGTCGGGAGGCGTGTGCTCAAACTCGCGCCCGTGTGGCTCCTGTTGATTGTTGGAGCCTTCGTGCTCGCGCTGCTCTTCTTCAGTTGGATGGGGCGGCGCGGCGGCGCTTCGGAGGAGGCTTTCAGGAACGAGGCGTCGAACCAGTCGAGCGCGACGCCGGAGGGAGCGCACACGGCCGTCTCGCCTTCGCGGCCGGCGCCGGTGTTGGCTCCGACTCCCGCCGCGACGACCGCGACGAAGGACGTGCAGGCCGCGGCCGACGAAGCCGGTTCGTACTCGGTGCAGGTCGGGGCGTTCGCGGAACTCTCGCAGGCGAACGCGCTGGTGTCGCGCTTGAGGGCGGCGGGGTTCGAGGCGCGCGTGGTCGAGTCGGGCGATGCGACGCGGTTCCGCTTTCAGGTGCGCAGCGGGCTCTACGCGACGCGCGAGGAGGCCGCGCGGCTCGCATCCGATTTACGCGCGCGCGGCGTCGCGGGCGACACCGTTATCGTTGAGCCTTTAAGAGAAAAGCCCTAAGCGACGAAGACGCGCTTGCCGTTCTGCTGCGGGTTCAAGGCGCGCGCGGGCGAGGTGAGCGCGCCGTAGGTCTCGGCGATAATCTTCTCGGCGCCGTCGGCGTTGACCGGCTTCGAGAAGAAGTAGCCCTGCCCGTTCTCGCACCCGAGCTTCTGTAGAATCACCAACTGCTCGTTCGTCTCGACGCCTTCGGCCACCACGTCCATGCCGAGGTTCTGCGCGAGCACGACGATGGTGCGGACGATCTCGACGTTCTCGTTGTTCTCCGACATGCGCGTGACGAACGAGCGGTCGATCTTCAAAGTGTCAATGGGGAAGCGGTGCAGGTAGCTCAGAGAAGAGTAGCCCGTGCCGAAGTCGTCGATGGCGAGCTTGACGCCGAGGCTGCGGAGCTGTCGCAGCATGTCGGTCGCGGTGTCCACGTTCTCCATGACGACCGACTCGGTGATTTCGAGCTTGACCGACTGCGGCTTGACCTTCGTCTCCTGCAAGATCATGGCGAAGGTGCTGATGAGCGTCTCCTGCGTGAACTGCTTGCTCGACAGGTTGACCGTGATGAAGAGCGGGTGTTCGAGCGGGAACATCATCTGCCAGCCGTGCATCTGCCGGCACGCCTCGCGCATGACCCATTCGCCGAGCGGGACGATCATGCCCGTCTCCTCGGCCACGGGGATGAAGTCCATCGGCGAGATGAAGCCGCGCTCCGGGTGCTGCCAGCGCACGAGCGCCTCGAAGCCGCGCAGGCGGAAGTTTTCGAGCGCGACGATGGGCTGGTAGTGAAGGACGAACTCCTCGCGTTCGAGCGCGCGCCGCATGTCTGTCTCCATCTGAAGGAGGTTGATGGCGCGCGCGTGCATCGCCTTGTCGAAGATTTCGTAGCGCGCCTTGCCCGCCGACTTGGCGCGATACATCGCGGTATCGGCGTCGCGCAGGATGTCCTCGGCCCTCTCATAGCCGGTGGCCGACGGCGCGATGCCCATGCTGACGGTCGTGAAGACCTCCCGCCCGCTCAGCGTGAAGGGGACTGACAGCTCCTTCTGGATGCGCTCGGCGACCTGTATGGACTCGGTCTCGTCGGTGATGTCTTCAACGAGCACGGTGAACTCGTCGCCGCCGAGGCGCGCGACCGTGTCGCCGGGCCGGAGGTTCTGCTTCAGACGGTCGGCGATGCCGACGAGGAGCTGGTCGCCGATGGTGTGACCCAGAGAGTCGTTGATGACCTTGAAGCGGTCGAGGTCGAGGTAGAGCACGGCGAACTTCGTCGTGGCGTGGCGGCGCGAGCGCGCGATGGCGAGCTTGAGGTGATCCATGAAGAGCGCGCGGTTCGGCAGTCCCGTCAACGCATCGTGGAAGGCGTCGTGGTGGAGCTGCTGCTCGGCCAGCTTGCGGTCGGTGATGTCCTGAATCTGGAAGATGAGGTGAACCGACTTCGAGTACTGGTCGCGCACGAGCGAGACGCTCCAATGCACCCAGACTTCGTGCCCGGACTTGTGTATGTAGCGCTTCTCCATCTGCGACGCCTGCACCTTGCCCTTGAGCAGTTGGCCGATGTTCGAGAGCGCCGTCGGCAGATCGTCCGGATGCGTGACGGAGAGGAAGTCTGTGAGCAGCAGCTCCTCTTCCGTGTAACCGAGAATCTGGCACAGGCTCCGGTTGACCTGAAGCCAACGCCCCTCGGTCGAGACGAGCGCCATGCCGATGGCCGCGTAGTCGAAGGCCGAGCGGAAGCGGTCGCCCTCCGAGAGTTTGTGCTGCGGAGCTTCGACGCTTGATGCTTCACGCGCGTCGCCGCGCAGTTTCGCGCGCAGCGCCGTCGCCGCCAGACACGTGACCGCGGCGGCTGCGATTGATATCTCGACCCCGGCGAAGCGCACGCCGAAGGCCGCGACGAAGGCGACCGACAGCGCCGCTGCGTTCCCGACGACCTGCCAGAAGAAGAGACGCGCGCCGTCCTGCCACGCAGAGAGGTTCATGCGGTACGACCCGCCGAAGGCCGTGACCCCCGCGTTGCACAAAGAGAGCACGAGCACCGCCGCGCACGCGCCGTTGAGCGTGGCGGGCACGGGCCATCCCTCGGCCAGTCCGGAGAGCGGCCCTGCGGTCAGCCTGAGCGTCCAGACGGCGAGCGTGGCCGTGGCCGCTGCCGACCCCGCGCGGAAGCCGACCGCCCACCACCCACGCGCCCCCGGCAGCGCACAGCAGAGCGCGACGAGCCCCGCCAGCAGCACGCCGACCTCGCCCTCGAAGAGCAGCATCGAGAGGAAGACGAACCCTTCGGCGAAGGGGAAGTGCCAGCCACCGGCCGGTCGCTCGGCGTAGCGCGCAGAGACCTGCACGGCCAGCAGCGCGAGCAGCACGACGGGGAAGCCGAGCTGCCTGAACGGCAGACCCAGTCCCGCCAGAAGCAGGGCGACCCCGCCCATGGCGACGACCGCATTGACGAACTGCTTTGGGAAACGCTGCCCTTCGTTGATCTCTATGGTCATGGCGATAAAGAGGGATTCCCGTCTGTTCTTGAAGAGGGTGCTTGCGTTCGGCGGCCGGGCGGGGGTAGCGCGGCTGCCTTCGGTCAGCAATCAAATCCGGTGCCAGAAGGGGGCCGCGGCGCTCTCCTTAAATAACTAAGCAAAAAGCCGTTTAGGTCTGACGCGACTCTGTGTGGCGGGTCAGTCTTCGGTCAGTGTGACGGGCGCGGTGCGAGCAGTCTGACGGCTGTGTCTTCGGCTCTGTTCAGACGGCCGGCTGGCGTGATGGTGGCAAGTGGCTGCGGAGAACCCGCGCGGGCGCTAAAACACCCGAAAATTATCCTAGCACACGGGTTGCGGGTTTGAGGAGATGTTTTTTTTGTACACTACCTGACACCGAGAAGGGAGAGCGCCTTGTCCATGCCCTCATCAATACCAACCGCCTTCGAAGTTCGCCGCCTTCGACTTAGTCCCTTTACGATTCATGCGACCCGCTCTCTGACTATCGGGATCGTCCAACAGACCGACGAGCGGATTGCCCGCACGCCTCTCCTTTCGCTTCCCCAGCCAGTACAGCACATAGAGCGGCCCGAGCAGCACGACCCAGAGGACGATTATCCACGTGACCGGCAGCGACCGGCTTCGGCTGAAGAGCAGGGAGCAGAGATACACATTGAGAGGAAGGATTGATCCGACGGCCAGCGCCAATGCAAATTCATAAGTGTCCCCGAAATCCAGCCCGGGCAAACGCCTGCGGCCGACCCTCAACAGTTTCAAGGGTGTGAAAAGCACGGATTCGGGAAACGGCGAATCCGGCTCCGAATCCCTCACCAGCAGAATCAAGGTCGGGTAGGCCCAGACTATGAGCAGCAGCACCGCCACCGATGAATAAGGGTAATCGGAGCTGTAACTCCTGAAGAACCCCGCAACGGACAAGGGGAAGAGCGCAAACAGCACCAGACGAATCGCGCGGTATGAGCGGCTGCCCTTGAAGGTGAATTCGACGGGCCTGAAGATGTTTCGCCAGTGTTCGAGGGTCGGCTGGTTGGGCCGTGTCAAGCGAAAGAGTAAGTTGCTTCGGTACGAAGCATCAAGCAGCAACAGCAGCTCAAGCGCTTTATAAAGTGGCTGCGCAAGAGGGAGCTGCATCAGCGCTTCCCTGACCCGATTATGTGAGAATGCAGGTGCGAACATTATTAAGCTCTTCTGCCATTCGTCAGACGAGATTCTGCTACGCTGGCTCTCATGAACGACGAGCGGGATGACGATGCGCGGGTCGAGCGTGTAGCCACCGGTATCGAAGTCCGTAAGATTATCTATCAGGTACGCGATTCGACCCGCCACGACCGCCATCGTAGATTCGCCCTCCTCGAACGGCGACCACACCCACCTGTACCACTCCGCCTGTTTATACTCCAATGGCAATCGCAAAGCCCTTACCGCAGCCTCCACCTGTGGGAGTTGACGTTTAGAGCCGAGAACGAGTGCCAAGAGTGTCCCGTGCGGGTGGCTCCTGAGCCAGAGGAGTTTCACCAGTGCCTCGACCGCTTTCGGCGTTCCGACACTAGCCAGAGCTTTCGCGCTGATGGTTAAGGGCCTCTTCGCGAGGGTGAAAGGTAAGGACATCAAGCTCCTGACCTTGGTTTTGATGTGGGGAACGGCCAAGTCTCCCATGCGAACAAGTGCCGACCCAGCCTCCGGAACTTCACCGATGACCTCAGCTAACTGAACTGCGGCCTCCGGGTTGTTAGTCAGGGAGAGTGCGGCGACCGCAGCGCG
This sequence comes from Pyrinomonadaceae bacterium, assembly GCA_045807845.1. GTDB lineage: Bacteria > Acidobacteriota > Blastocatellia > Pyrinomonadales > Pyrinomonadaceae > QHXN01. The sequence goes on from JBJMGQ010000374.1 coordinate 9,306, forward strand.
GCGGCGATGGGAGTCAGCGGGATCGTGGAGCAGCCGCACGAGGAAGTCGAAGACGCGGCGGTTGCGGGGGCTGTTGCCGGTGGCGGCGGCGGCGAAGGCTTTGGTGACGGCGTCGGTGGAGCTGTCGTCCGCGCCGAGCCGAGCCTTGAAGTAGTCGATGATGGCGTCGGCTGTCTCGGGTGCGAGGCGCTTGGCGTCGGCGAGGCATTCGAGGGCGGTGACGGGGTCGAGGTTGAAGAGGGCGTTGACGAAGTTGGTGCTGTCCTGCGCGAGGCCGCACCAGAGTTTGGCGGTCTCGCGCCAAGCGTCACGGTCGGCGGCGAAGTGTGCGAGGAGCTTGGCGTGGTCGGTTCTGAGGGCCGAGGCCGCGAAGTACTCTTGCAGGGTGAGGTGGGAGAAGACGTAGCGGCTCTTGTTGTCGAGCGGGAGCAGGAGGCTGCTGCGCTCGACTATCTCTTCGAGCATGGAGGGAGCGTCCTCTTCCTTGCGGCTCAACTCGGGCAGCACCTTGCGTATCTCGCCGAGCACGGTCTGACGGTCGAGCGTGAGGCGGTCGTCCTCGTTCTTGGCCTGCTTCGTCTGGTTGTAGAGCGCGAGGTGTTCGAGGACGAACTGCTTCTCGACCGCCTCGTACTTGTTCAGCTCGCCTTTGAGCCCGCCGAGGAGAAGTTCGGCCGCGCGCTTGTAGAAGTCCGCGCGCGAGTGCGGCAGGCGGAAGTCTTCGACCTCGGTGTAGAGGAAGGCGATGATGGTGAGCAGGAGCGGGCGTCGCGCGAGCGCCTTGATGAGCGGGCGCTCGTCGAGCGCCGCGAGCAACTGGCCGACCGACTTGTTCGGCGGCATGTCGGGCCACGCCTTGAGGAACTTCTCAATCTGCGCGTCGGAGAAGTCCACGATCTCCAGCCGGCGGTCGGCCAGCTCGTCGAACTCGCCGCGGTAGACGGCCGTGCGGCACGTGATCATCACGCGGCACCGGTCGTGCTCCTGAATGAAATCTTTGAGCTTCTTGACCTCGGCCGCGCGCCGGCCGCTGTCCACTTCGTCGAGCCCGTCGAAGAGCAGCATCAGCCTCCCGCGCGCGAGCGAACGTTTGATGAAGCTGCCCGCCTCGGGGAACTTGTGGAGGCGGAAGATTTCGACGAGATGCTCGAAGACGCCGCGGTCGTCCTTGTTGAGCCGGTGCAGCTCGAAGAGGACGGGCGTCGGTTGGTCGGGCAGCTTCTTCAAACCGCCCGTCGCGTGGAGCAGCGCCAGCCGTCGCAGCAGCATCGACTTGCCGGAGCCGGGCTGCCCCGTCACCACCAGCCGCCGGTAGCGCGCCACCTCGCCGAAGTCCACGATCTGTTCGATGTCGCTCGCGCCCTCGACCTTGAGCGGGACGTATATCTGATCCATGTCGAGGTGGCGGTCGGCCATGAAGGGAATCCTGAAACGCTTGTAGAGGCCGACGAGCGACTTGCGGTAGTTGCCGCGCGCCTTCCACCAGAAGACCGGGTAGCCGGCCACACGGTCGTAGAGCTTATCGCCGAGCGCCTTCAGCCGCGGCCCGAGCACGTCGCGCAGCGTGTCGCGGAAGAGGGCGAGGAAGAAGAGCACGAGGGCCGTCACCCAGCCGAGCTGCGGCCAGTACTCCTCCCAGAAAGACTTCCGCGGGCGCGCGGCCTCGTAGGCGACCTGATAAGCATTGTCCACCTGTTCGAGCGAGACGCCCTCGGCCAACGCCCTGTCTTCGTAGAGCGCCTTGAGGTCTTCGACAGTGTCGCGCGGCCTCCCCTCCTGTGCCTGTTTGCGCGCGCGCTGCTCGACGGCGCGCAGCGTCTCCGTCCCGGCCGGCGGCGCCTGCGCGTAGGCCGCGCCGCCCGTCGAGAACACGAAGGCCAAGCAGGCAAGTGCGAAGAGAGGTCGGAGTCTCATAGCTAAGTCGGCCGCACAGGTGAAGCACCGGAAAAGTATTACCGCGCCGGGTGGAAGTCAATATCTGGAACAGAACGCGCGCCTCGGCCGCGGTCAAAAGCGCGAAGTGCTTGAGACTGAAATCATCTCAAACTGACGGGCGTGCGGTCTCATCCTGACCGGACGGCTGACCGCCCATATCCGCGCAATCGCAAGTTCTCCGCAAAAACGTAGGTCGCAATGGCCGCATGTTCGGGCACAGCCGTTGCCAAAGTCTGTGCGTGCGGGCGCCACTATCCTTACGCTCGACGCACCTGACAACATTCAATCCAAGGGGAGCCCGATGAATTACCGAACACCCTCGCGGGTAATCACGCTGCTGGCACTCTTCTCCATGCTCGCGCAACTGTGCGCGGGCACGCAGGCGGGCGCAGCAGCCCACGCCGACCAAGCCCCGGCCGCCGCGCATCACAGCAAAGTCTCACACGAGCTGCGCGACCGCCTGCGTCGCTCCGGCGGGTCAGCGCAGACGGCAGAGCAGACGGCCGAGGTCATCCTGCAACTGAGCGGCAAACCTTCGGGGCGACTCAACGCGCTGCTCAACCGCGCGGGCGTCCACGTCCGCGCGAAGCTCGACCGCCTCGACACGCTCGCGCTCGACCTCCCGCTCGGAGTCGTCGAGGAGTTGGCCTCCTTTGACGAGGTGCACTTCGTCTCCCCTGACGTGAACGTCGTCTCGACGGGTCACGTCGTGACGACGACGGGGACGGAGTTGGTGCGCAACTCCGGGCTCATCTCCGGGCTCACCGGCACCACCTACGACGGCACAGGGATAGGCATCGCCATCATCGACTCGGGGATGGACGTGTCGCACAGGGCTTTCGCTGCGAAGCTGGACTTGTCGGGCAGTCGCGTCAAGTTCAAGAAGGACTTCACCGGCGAGGGGAAGGCCGACAAGGATTTCTACGGGCACGGCACGCACGTCGCCTCCTCGGCCGCGGGCCTGAGCACGGTCGCGGGCGGCGCCTACGAAGGAATCGCCCGGGGCGCAGACCTTCTCAACCTGCGCGTGCTCGACGCCAACGGGTGCGGGCGCGTCTCCGACCTGCTCGCCGCGCTCAACTGGATTCTCAGCCCCGTTGACCCGAACAAGCCGCTCAGCTCCGCCAACCCGACGAACGCGACGAAGTACAACGTTCGTGTCGTCAACCTCTCTCTCGGTGCGCCCGCTGTTGACTCGTATCGCGTAGACCCTCTGTGCAAGGCCGTGCGCGCGCTCGTTGACGCAGGCATCGTCGTCGTCGCCGCCGCGGGCAACAACGGCAAAGACACTTCGGGACAGAAGCTCTACGGCGCCATCCATTCGCCGGGAGACGAGCCTTCGGCCATCACCGTCGGCGCCACCAACACCTTCGGCACCGACGCGCGCGGCGACGACGGCATCACCTCTTACAGCTCGCGCGGGCCGACGCGCGGCTCTTGGGTGGACGAGGCCGGCGCGCGCCACTACGACAACCTCGTCAAGCCCGACCTGTGCGCACCCGGCAACCGCCTGGTCTACGCGGAGGCCGACGACAGCGGCAACCCGAATCTTATCGTCAAGCAGAACCCGCAGCTCGACACGGGCTTCACCGATACGGACAACAAGCGCCTGATGTACCTGTCGGGCACGTCGATGGCGACGCCGCTCGTCGCGGGCGCGGCGGCGTTGATGCTACAGGCCAACCCGAAGTTGACGCCGAACATGGTGAAGATGATTCTCATGTACACGGCGCAGCCGCTCGCGGGCTTCAACACGCTGGAGCAGGGCGCGGGGCAACTCAACGTCGAGGGCGCGGTGCGGCTGGCGAAGCTTGTCCGCACAGACCTGACGCCTTCGACTGCGCCCGGTACGTCGCTGTTGACGGGCGCCGCGCCCACGCCTTCGACCACCATCGCCGGCCACACCTTCAACTGGGCGCAAGGGCTCGTGCTCGACTACGGCTATGCGACCGGCACCGAGCTGGTCACGAAGTACCAGAAGGTCTACGGCACGGGTATCCTCCTGAGCGACGGCATTCTTTTAAACGACGGGATATTGCAGAGCGACAACACGACGTGGACGAGCAACGTCGCGTTCGGCGACGGCGTGAACCTGAGCGACGGCTCGCCCCTCTTCAGCGGCGAGAGGCTGTTCGGCTCAGGCAGACTCTTCGGCGACGGTCACCTCATGGGTGACGGTCATCTGTTGGGCGACGCGCATTTGATGGGCGACGCACACTTGATGGGCGACTCGATTATCTTCGGAGACGGCATCCTTTTGTCGGACTCGACTCTGTTCGGCGACTCGCTTCTCTTCGGCGACGCGGCCCTTCAGGCACAGTCGGCGCTGGTGGGCGGAGACAACACAACCTTCATGCGGTAAGAGTCGCGTCGCCGCATAAGACAAAAGAAGGAGGGTTGATGAGAGGCACGCTGCCTCTCATCAACCCTCCTTCTGCTTTCGACCGGCGCCCTGCCTCACGGTCGGGCCTGCCGCCTCTTCGTTCCTTCGGCCGGTGGGCGCGGCGGGGTGTACGGGCCCCGCCGCGCCCGTCCGCGGGTCAGGCGGTCGGCTCGGGGGAACTCTTCGTGACGGCGGCGGCGCGCATGGCGCCGTTGCCGGCCGTCACGGGTGCCGGTTGCGCAATCGGCTTGGCCGGGGGCGGCTTGGGTTGAGTTGTGGCAGCGGCGACGGGGCGCGGCGCTTCAACCTTCGTCGTCTTCGCAATCTCGGGCTTAGGCTGAGACTGCATGCGGCAGTTGCCCTCGAAGACGGCGCCCTCTTCGATGATGAGCGCGGGCGTCTGTATGTTGCCGCGCACGCGCGCGGAGCGGCCGAACTCGATGCGGCCGGTGGCGATGATGTCGCCGTTGACGGTGCCGTTAATCTTCGCGGAGGCAACTTCGATATTCGCCTCGACCACGCCGCCCGCGCTCTCGATGAGCGAGCCCTTCTCCGAGCGCACGCGCCCTGTGAAGCGGCCGTCGATGCGGAGCATGCCCTTGAACTCCGCGTCGCCGTCAACGACCGTGCCCGCGCCGATAAAGCCGCTCACGATGCCCTCGCGCAAGTCGCGCGCGAGCGCCTCCGACTCCGTAACCGCGCGCGGCGCGGACGGCGTAGCCGCGGCGGCGGCGGGCTGCGCGGGTCGCGCGGGCTGCTCGTAAGCAGGCGCGGGCGTCTGCGTTTGAAATTTCGGCGCGGGCGGGGCCTGCGGCTGCGGTTGTGCGGTTGGAGCTTGCGCCGGCACGGGTTCGTTGGACTCGACTTTAGGGGAACGTCCCATTCTGAACATCGAAATTATTCCTCCATCCAAAGGGGTCGATTCTCGGCGCGCCTCGGGCGCGGGCGTGCTGCGCGCGGGCGAAGTGCCACGCGGCGCGCGTGCGCCGTAAAGGCGTCGGGTGCTGACTGATTTAAGAGAGCTTCAAAACGAGGCAAGACGTTCGGGAAGAGCAGGCACAATCATATGCCCCGCGCGGCCGTTGTTCGTTGCGATGAGATTATCTTTCGGTTGCGGCGGGCGCGGGTTATGATTCCCGCGATCCGTAGTTAAAAACAACGAAGGCGGTGCTTCACACTTGAACGTCATCGAGACGGAACGGCTCAGCTTGCGCGAGCTGTCGGAGGCGGACGCGGAGTTCGTCCTCAAAATTCTGAACGACCCGGGTTTCGTGCGCTTCGTCGGCGACCGCGGCGTGCGGACAGTCGAAGACGCCGCGCGCTACATCGACGAGCGGTTCGTCGAGAGTTACAGGCAGCACGGGTTCGGTATGTGGCTGGTCGAGACGAAAGCTGAAGGGGTGCCCGCAGGCATCTGTGGGCTTTTGAACAGGGGGACGCTACCCGGCGTCGAGGTCGGCTACTCCTTACTTCCTCCGTTCCGAGGGAAGGGTTACGCGTTCGAGGCGGCTTCGGCGGCGCTGAGCCACGCGCGCGAAGTGCTCGGCCTGCCGCGCCTCTACGCCATCGTGAATCCCGACAACGCCGTCTCGATTCGCGTGCTCGAAAAACTCGGCATGAAGTTCGAGCGCATGCTCAGGCTTCCGGGCGAAGAGTCGGATGTCAAACTCTTCTCGACCGACCTTTGAGCAGACGCATGCCAACTGTGAAGAAGAGAAAGGCGCTGCTCGTTTCGCTCGCCCTCCTGCTGCTCTTCGTTAACTTTCAGACTGCGGGGGCGCGCGGGAAGTTCGTGACGACGCGGGGCAGGGAGTTTGTGGCGCCCGACGGGCGGACGCTCTTGCTGAAGGGCATCAACCTCGGCAACTGGCTTCTGCCCGAGGGTTATATGTTCAAGTTCAAGACGGCCAGCTCGCCGCGGCTCATCTCGACAGTCGTCAACCAGCTCGTCGGCGATACGGAGGCGCGGAGCTTCTGGAAGACGTACCGCGACAACTACGTCACGGCCGAAGATATACACTTCATCAAGCAGTCCGGCTTCAACTCCGTCCGCGTGCCCTTCAGCTATCGCCTGTTCGTCACCGAAGGTGAGCCGCAACGGCTCGAAGGCGCCGGTTATGAACTGCTCGACCGCGTCGTCGGTTGGTGCAAGCGCGAGGGGCTCTACGTCGTGCTCGACATGCACGGCGCTCCCGGCGGCCAGACCGGCGACAACATCGACGACAGTTGGGGCTACCCTTTCCTCTTCGAGAGCGGAGAGGCGCAGGACTTGACCGTCCGTCTCTGGCGAAAGATTGCCGCGCGCTACGCGCAGGAGCCCGCGGTCGTCGGCTATGACCTGCTCAACGAGCCCATCGCGCACTACTTCGACGCGGCGCACTTCAACCCACGGTTGGAGCCGCTCTACAAAAAGATCGTCGAGGGCATCCGTGAGGTGGACAGAAACCACGTCATCTTTCTCGGCGGCGCGCAGTGGGACACGAACTTCAAAGTCTTCGGCCCGCCGTTCGACGAAAAAGTCGCATACACCTTTCACAAGTACTGGATGGAGGTGAAGCAGGAGGCGGTGCAGGAGTACGTTGACTTCTCGCGGAAGTACAACGTGCCGGTCTGGATGGGCGAGTCGGGCGAGAACACGGACGAGTGGGTAGCGTCCTTCCGCGAGCTGCTCGAACGCAATCGCATCGGCTGGTGCTTCTGGCCTTACAAGAAGCTCGACGCGACTTCGTGCATCGTCTCTATCAAACGGCCGTCGGACTGGGACGCGGTCGCGGCCTTCGCAGACCAACCGCGCACGACCTTCGAGGACGTGCGGAAGAACCGCCCGCCGCGCGAGAAGGTCGAACGCGCGCTCGACGAGTACCTAGAGCAGGTCAAGCTCAAAAACTGCAAGGTCAACGAAGGTTATCTCAAGGCGCTCGGCCTGCGCTGAGACACGTCACAATTTTGTCCCCGCGTGATTAGCATGACTAATGCGCGCGATTGAAATAAGTACGGCGAGACATAACATCTTTGACACATGCGGTTCGTACGATACTGTTGGCGGGGGCGAGTTCGCCGCGTGTGATCGAAAACTGTTTGTGTAAGGAGAAAGTTATGTCAATCAAAATCGAGGTTCGTCGTATCGCAAGCGAGTTACTCTCAAACTATCTGCAACACCAGAGTTGGAAGGCGCACGAGGGTCTGTTCATGCCTGTGTCGTTCGTGCCGGAGAAGCCCGCGGCGTCCGTCGCCGTCGAGCAGAGCGCGCATCGTCTGAGGCGTGCGCTGCGACAGTTGACCGGCGTCGAGCTGTCTGCGTCCGAGGCGCGCGAGGTGTGGCCGAGTGTGCTCGAACACAAGTGGTACTTGGGCGAGCGGCTCGGGCGCGACGTGGGCTTGCGCGTCGCGGCCATGGACTACTTCGAGAACATCCACGCGGCCCCGCGGCGCACGCCCGCGCGCCTGCACAACGGCGGCCTCCCGCCGCGCCTGCCGATGATGATGCCCTTCGGGCAGAGGTCTTAAGGTACTCGGCGGTTGATTGTGTCGTAAAAGAGTTTCACCAACGCAGACATAGAGCACGGCTTGAGGCTGTAACTCGACAAGCTGTGTCTCTGTGTCTGCGTTGGTGAAACTCTTCTTATTTACATTCGACTGAAGACAACAGCCGGGCGGATTCGAAAAAAGTTCTTGTGCCCTTTGGCGCGCAGGTGCTAAGTTCGATGTAGCTCTCGCCGGGCTGGTCATCCAGACCTGCCCGCTTCTTCGTCAGAAAGGCCGCCCGGCCGCTTAACCCCAAGTTCTTCACGCCGTCCCGGCCAAGCCGCGCAAGCGTCCCTTTCAAAACAAGCTGGAAGTAGTCTGTCACATCCCCCTTCCGAAGGAGGTTTGCCCCAATGCAGCCCCAGCTCCTTTCGATCTTGAAGAGTATCGAGCGCGAAGAGACGCGCGAGTTCGTCCGCACCGTCTTCGAAGACCTGAGACGCCTTCTCGGCTATCTCGACGGCGTCAAAGAGGCCGTCGGCGCAGGCAGCACGGCCGAACAGGCGTGCTTCATCTTCGAGGCCGTGCGTTGTGAGGCGTTGGCGACGGCCGGCAGCCTCGACTACTTCTGCGCCTGCCTCGACACGCCCGACGCACTCTCGGAGGAGTTGGAGCGGACGAGCTTCGCCGTGCGCCACGAGCTGCGCGCCGTCTTCGAGCGGCTGCTGCCCAGCGCGCAGGCCGCCGAAGCGGCAGAGGAGTCGCGCGCGCTCCTCTCCGAAGCGCATGACCCCTTACGCAACTGCTTCGAGCAGTCCACGGTCTCGCTCGCGCGCACCTTCCGCGCCGACGTGGACGCCGCCGACATCTTCGAGGACATTCGCACCAAGCGCGACAACTCTCTGCGGCTCTACGAAGACCTCGAAGCCCTTCTACGCAGCGCGCGCCACGCCGAGTGGCACGACGCGGCGGAGGCGCTCGTCAACTTCTCCGAGCGGCTCGAACTCTTCCGCGCCGAGAGCATGCGCCATCTCATGCAGAAGGATCGAGAGACCTGCCAGAACTTCGTGGACGGCCTCGCCCTGCTCGGCGACCGCCGTTCGCTGCGGCTCTACCTACACCGCTTCACCTGCTACCTCGAAATCCTCCTCAAACACGTCTCGATGCGCTCCGTCCTCGCCGAAACCTCCTTGAGCGTCGCCGCGTGACGTAGAAACAGAAGGCGCAGTTAGACACAGAGACACAGAGGCGCAGAGATTTCTTCATGCAAAACCTCTGCGCCTCTGTGTCCAACTGTTTCTAACAACGGTAGCCTACTGCCACGCACACGCAGCCCGCGTCAGGTCTGTGTAGGTGGGGGCGTCGGCGACCCGTTCGATTTGCGCTTACCCCTGCGCGCCGGTTTTTCGACGTGCGAAGCGCTCTCCCAAGCTGCGAGCGCCGAGCCGTCGTTCGAGAAGAGGTTGCGGACGAGTGCGTCCAGCTCGCGCACGAGGCGGATGCCGCGCTCGATAAAATCGTCGATGGCGGCCGTGGCGGCAACCTGCTTACCCCTGTGCTGCACCTTCTGATTGATGGCCGCGTCGAAATCGCGTATCGCCTCGTTGAGGTCTTCGATAAAGCTGGCGGGTAGACTTCGCTTCATGAACTCCGCTTTGAGCGGCTCGGCCTCTGAAGCAAAGTTACGCGCCCTGATAAGCAGCGCTTGGTCGCCGATACCGTGCGGCATGCGGAATTTGTTTCCGAGGCCGGGGATGTCGTATGCGATGACGCGCGCCGTGCGACTGATGGCGTCCATCAGTCGCAGCAGCTCGTCGCGCGCGACCGCCTTGCTGGCGGAACTCTCGCGCACTGAGCTACGCCCCTTCGACTGGTCGAGTGCATGCGCGTTAAGACCCAGCACGACCTCTCGGAGTTTCTCGAACAGCCCCGCGCCGTAAGACCCCGCGGGGAAAGAGGCGGCGAACTGCGTGCAGTACTCACACACGCGTATAAACATCTCCTGTCGTTTGGTTTCGAGAGTGTCCATGAGGGAACTCCTTTCTTAGGTAGGTGCGAGGAGTTGAAATTTCGAGGCCGGCGGGTATGACTCCCTCCCGCCCCGCTGAGGTTGCGACCCTAACCCTGCTCGACGAGGCCGCTATTATATTCAACTCACGCAGGGCGGCAAGGTTTTTTTTGTTTCCATGAGATTTTATACCGTAGAGGCTCCGTCTCACTCTGTAGTAGTTCGATTTCACCCCGCAGTAGTTCAAAAATGATTTGTACAAGTTCAAAAACACCTTGTAGCGGCACAAATCTTAAGAGCAGCAATGCAAATTCACCGCGTAGTAGCAGATTTTCAATGCGGAGCAGTACAAATCCATTTCGTAGTAACCAAACTTCAACTTGTATTGGTTAAATTTCTTCGTGCAGTAGTTAAATCCGACTCCGCAGGAGTGATTTCTACAGACGTGTGAGTTATTTGAGAGGCCGCATTTGCCAAGCGCAAAGCCGGCGACAGGCTTTGCCTAACAGAACCCCTTTGCCCAACGGAAGAGAATCCTACTCCACAAATAAATTCGCCGCCCCTGCCGGATTACGCGGCCGGTTCCCGCGTTTAAGAGTGAGGGCCGACAGAGACGGCCCGAACCCGGAAGAAAGGAGCACAGACATGAAGGTCAAAACCAACGTGAAGGCAGGCGGCTGGCTGATGACGCCCGCGGGCAGTTGAGGCCGCAGGCGGAAGGAGTCGGAATCCTTAACGAAGGAGTTCATCAAATGAAGGTCAAGACCAGTATCAAAGCGGGGCCGAACCAAGCGAGCTGGGTTGTCGCGTAAGTGAGGTGCGCGGACTCGCTCAACAGCGGAGACAAAGCCTATCGCGGGCGATATTGACCTCTACGGTGTCGCACCCGCATCAACAACGCTCTAACAAAAACGGGAGGCTTGCCGCCTCCCGTTTTCGCTGATCTACTTAATGAGCTGAGCAGGACTCGAACCTGCGCTCATTATTAAATGGGTCGGGTGGGACTCGAACCCACAACTCTCGCCTTAAAAGGGCGATACTCTACCATTGAGTTACCGACCCGTGCGTGGGTGATTATAGTGACCGGGATTCGATTATTCAAGCTCACTCTGCCGGAGCATCGGGCGGTTGTTCCTGATGGTGGTGCATGAGGGCGTGGAGGGTGTCGGCGTCGCGGTCGGTGAGATCGGCGAACTCGACGCCGAAGCCCACGTCGCGGAGGTAGTAGAGAACTTCGCCGTGCACCTCCCACCAGTCGCGCTCGGGAAGTGGGATGCGGATGTAGATCGTCTTGCCGAAGAGCGGCTGGATGGCCTCGGTCTGAAGCAGACAGCCGCCGTGGCTGAGCGAGGTGATCTTGCCGTGGTGTTCGTACTTCGGCGTCAGCCCCCACTCGACGGGCAGCTCGGTCGTTACACGCGAAATTTTTCTGCGCCCTTGCTTCAAAACGGACGCGCCCTCACTTTCAAGGTTCCAGCCAGCGCGCGAGCGCCGAGTCGCGGACGATAATCGTCTGGCTCCGCTCGGGGCCCGTCGAGACGAGCCCCACGGGGACGCCTATCTGCGAAGAGATGAAATCGACGTAGTCGCGCGCCGCCGCGGGCAGCTTCTCTAACTCGGTGACGCCTTCGGTCGAGCTGCGCCAACCGGGCAGCGTCTCGTAGACGGGCTCGACCTCGCGCAACTCCTGCGAGACGGCCGGGAAGGATTCGCACGCCTGCCCGTTGCGCCTGTAGCCGACGCAGACCTTGATCTCGTCGAGCGCGTCGAGGATGTCGAGCTTGGTGAGGGCGACCGTGTCGAAGCCGTTTATCTCGGCGGCGTAGCGCGTGGCGAAGGCGTCGAACCAGCCGCAGCGGCGCGGCCTGCCCGTAGAGACGCCGTACTCGTGGCCGCGCTCGCGGATGAGCTGGCCGATCTCGTCTTCGCCCGCGAGCATCTCGGTGGGGAAGGGGCCTTCGCCGACGCGCGTCGAGTAGGTGCGGACGATGCCGAGCACGCCGCTGATCTTCTGCGGCGCCAGTCCCAGCCCCGCGCAGACGCCGCCCGAGGTCGTGCTCGAAGAGGTGACGAAAGGGTACGTGCCGTGGTCAACGTCGAGGAGCGTGGCCTGCGCGCCTTCGACCAGCACGCTCTGTCCTTCGCGGACGGCGCGGTTGATGAAGTGCGTGGTGTCTGTGACGAAAGCCTGCATGCGCTCGGCAAGCGGGGCGATCTCTTTGAAGACTTCGTCGGGTTTGAGTTCCGTGCCGCGATACTCGCGGATGATGAGGTTGGCGTCCGCGATGTTGCGCTCGATGCGCGAGCGGAGCACTTCGGGGTTCATCGCGTCGGCGACGCGGATGCCGCGCCGTCCGGCCTTGTCTTCATAGGCGGGGCCGATGCCGCGCAAGGTGGTGCCGACCTTCTCGTTGCCCAAACGCTCCTCGCTCGTGTGGTCGAGCGCGCGGTGGTATGGAAGTATCAGGTGCGCGCGCGTGCTGACCTTGACGCGGTCGGGCGTGACGGAGAGCCCCTGCGCCGTGAGGCGGTCGGCCTCGTTGAAGAAGGCGATGGGGTCAATCACCATCCCGTTGCCGAGCACGCAGGTCTTGCCCGGATGGATGATGCCCGAAGGGATGAGATGCAGCGCATAAGACTTGTCGCCGACCTTCACCGAGTGGCCGGCGTTGTGGCCGCCCTGATAACGCGCGACCACGTCGAAGCGCTCGGCCAGCAGGTCAACAATCTTGCCCTTGCCCTCGTCGCCCCACTGCGCGCCGATAACAACGATAACCATAGTTTTCAGTTTTCGGTTTTCAGTTTTCAGTAGTCGGGTTTCGGCGGGCGCGTCGCACGTTCGAGGCTTCTGCTGAAAACCGAAAACTGAAAACTGTCAGCTAGCTCGTTCCAGCTTGATCGGCTTCTCGATGAAGTAGAAGCTGCATGTGCCGCGCACCTCCGCGAGGTCGCGTTGGTCGATGGGAAAGAGGCGGCACTGCGAGGGGCGGTCTTCGTAGATGCCGCAGGTCGTCGTGCCGTCGCCGTGCTTCTTGAGGAAGGGGCACTTGAAGAGTATCTCGCAGCAGGCGCCGCAGCGGTTGCAGTCGCCGCGGCGGAGTGCGAGCGCCTCGATGACCTCATCTTTCTTGAAGCGGATGCGGACGAAGCGGCGGAGCTTGCCGTGCGCCTGCCGCGCGCGGAACTTGGCGTCCGCGACGGCCTGCGTGCGCTTCGCGGCGAGCCGCTCCTCGAAGGTGCGGCGACGCTTCCGTGCGACGCGACTGGCGGTGGTTGGTCTCATTACTCGCGGCTGAGTCTCTTTACAGCGCGGCCGAAGCGCCGAAACACGCGACCGGCGCGGGCGCCACGGCCCCGGAGGGTCGAGTCGCGCCCGCGCCGCCGCTCAAGTTCAGGCGCTTTCGCTGCGCTGCTTCTCAGCCGTCCCGCTCTGGACGTGCTTGTCGAGCATGCGCGAGATGGCCTCCTTCGAGGTTGCGCCGACGACCCGCTCCTCCTCCTTGCCGTTCTTGAAGAGGATGAGCGTCGGGATGCCCTTGATGCCGTAGCGCTGCGAGACGGCGGGGTTGTCGTCCACGTTGAGTTTGACGACCGCCGCGCTCTGCTGATAGTTCTCGGCCACGGCCTCGACCGTCGGCGCGAGCATGCGACAGGGCGCGCACCAGGGCGCCCAGAAATCCACGAGCACCGGCCGGTCGGACTTGAGCACGTCCGACTCGAAATTACCGTCGCTCACTTCCTTGACGTATTCACTCATGAGTTCAAATCTCCTTCGACTGCTTTAATTGCTGTTGACTAAACGTTCGTGTCCTACAGGTCGAACAGCGCGTGGTAGAGCCGGACGTACTTGCGTGCCGCCGCGCCCCAAGAGTTGTCCACGCTCATCCCGTTCAACTGTATCCGGCGCCAAGCCTCGGGCCGCTTGTACCAGTAGAGCGCCTCGCGCACCTTTGCGAGGAGCGCCTGCGCGTTGTAGGCGCCGAACTTGAATCCAGTGCCGGCGCCCGTCTCGGGGTCGAACTGCTCGACCGTGTCGTCGAGTCCCCCCGTCGCACGCACCACCGGCACCGTGCCGTAGCGCATCGAGTACATCTGGTTCAACCCGCACGGCTCAAAGAGCGACGGCATCAGGAAGATGTCGGCGCCGGCCTCGATCTGATGCGCCAGCGGCTCGTTGAAGCCGCGGTAGATGCCGACGCGGTTCGGGGCGCTGTCCTTGAGCCGCTGTAGAAAACTTTCGTACTCGGGCTCGCCCGAGCCGAGCGAGACGAAGAAGGCGCCGTCTTCGAGCATCTGCCACGCGACCTGCTTGATTAAGTCAAAACCCTTCTGCGCGACGAGGCGCGAGATGGAGGCGACGACGGGCCGCTCCAAATCCTCCGGCAGCTCGAAGCGGCGCAGCAGCTCGGCCTTGCACTCGCGCTTCCCCGAAAGGTCTTCCGCCGAGTAGTGCGCGGGCAGATGCGGGTCGGTCGCCGGATCCCACACGTCGTAATCGACGCCGTTCGTGATGCCGATGAGCCGTTCGCGCCGCTGCCGCATCAACCAGTCGAGCCCGTGCCCCTGCTCGTGACCCTGTATCTCGAAGGAGTAACGCGGGCTCACCGTCGAGATGGCGTCGCAGGTCATCAAACCGGCCTTCAGAGACGACGCGACGCTGTTCGACATGAAGACGTTCGACTCGTCGCCGCCGCGGAAGCCGAGCTTGTATAGATCGTTCGGGTCGAACAGCCCTTGATAGGCGAGGTTGTGAATCGACATCAGCGTCCGCGTGTTCGCAAGGAACCCGCCCCAACGCCGCCCCGCCCAGAGCCAAGTGACTGCGAAGCCGCACGGCCAGTCGTTGCCGTGCAGCACGTCGGGCGCTTCGCCGAGTCGCCCGAGGAGCGCGAGCGCCGCGCGGCTGAAGAAGGCGAAGCGATAATGGTCGTCGCCGAAGCCGTAGACCTTGCCGCGCGCGAAGAACTCGGGGGCGTCTATCAGAAAGGCCGGCGCGCCCGCCGCATAAGACAAATAGACCGAAACCGTGCGGCGCCCGCCGAGCCAGTCCACCTCCAGATTGTCAAAGACCTTTTCCTGTAGCAACTCGCGGTCGGTCGTGTCGTAGAGCGGGTGGATGAGGCACGCGTCCACGCCCTCATTCGTGAGCGCCTTTGGGAGTGCGCCGGCCACGTCGCCGAGCCCGCCGGTCTTGGCGAAGGGCACGGCCTCGGACGAGAGAAACGCAACGCGCACTTATCCCCTTAACCACACCGCGCCCGACGAGAGGCGCGAGTCCTTTGAGACAAACTTAACTGCTAAATCAGAGGATAATATCGCGAAGCCGCGCCGGGTTTGTCAAGAAAGCGGCTGGTAAATAGAAAATGGTAAATGGTGAATGGGAAGCCCAAACCACCATTTACCATTCGCCATGTACTATTCACTAAGTCTGCATCGAGGCGAGGAACTCGGCGTTGTTCTTGGTCTTGCCGAGGCGCTCAAGGACGACCTCCATCTGCTCGACGGGCGAGAGGGGGTTCAAGACGCGGCGCATGACCCAGATGCGGTTGAGGTCTTCCTTCGAGATGAGCAGCTCTTCCTTACGCGTGCCGGAACGCTGAAGGTCGATGGCCGGGAAGAGGCGCTTGTCGGAGAGGCGACGGTCGAGGTGAATCTCGGAGTTACCCGTGCCCTTGAACTCTTCGAAGATGACATCGTCCATGCGCGAGCCGGTGTCGATAAGCGCGGTCGCGATGATGGTCAAGCTTCCGCCCTCTTCGATGTTGCGCGCGGCGCCGAAGAAGCGCTTCGGGCGCTGCAAGGCGTTGGCGTCGATACCGCCCGAGAGAATCTTGCCCGACGGCGGGACGACGGCGTTGTGCGCGCGCGCGAGGCGCGTCAGGGAGTCGAGGAGAATGACCACGTCGCGCTTGTGCTCGACGAGGCGCTTGGCCTTCTCGATGACCATGTCGGCGACCTGCACGTGGCGGGTCGGCGGCTCGTCGAAGGTCGAGGAGATGACCTCGCCCTGCACCGAGCGCTGCATGTCGGTGACCTCCTCGGGGCGCTCGTCGATGAGCAGCACGATGAGCGTGACCTCGGGGTGGTTCTGCGAGATGGAGTTGGCGATGGCCTGAAGCATCATCGTCTTACCCGTGCGGGGCGGGGCGACGATGAGGCCGCGCTGTCCCTTCCCCAACGGCGTGACGAGGTCGATGACGCGGCCGATGATGATCTCGGAGGCCGTCTCCATCCGCAACTGCTCGTCGGGGTAGAGCGGCGTCAGGTTGTCGAAGAAGACCTTGTCGCGCGTCTCGCCCGGGGCCTCGAAGTTGATGGCCTCGACCTTGATGAGCGCGAAGTAACGCTCGCCCTCCTTGGGCGGTCGAATCTGGCCCGAGACGGTGTCGCCGGTGCGCAGGTCGAACTTGCGAATCTGCGACGGCGAGACGTAGATGTCGTCGGGGCCGGGCAGATAGTTGTACTCGGGCGCGCGCAGGAAGCCGAAGCCGTCGGGCAGGGTTTCCAAAACGCCCTCGGAGAAGATGAGGCCGCTCTTCTCGGTCTGCGCCGCGAGGACTTTAAAGATCAGCTCCTGCTTGCGCATGCCGGTGGCGCCGGGCACGTCGAGGTCTTTGGCGATCTGCGTCAGCTTGGAGATGGACATCTCCTTGAGCGTGGCGAGATTGAAAGTGCCGCCCTCGCCGCTGAAGTTGATGGTCTCCTCGCCGGTCTCGTCCACCTCGGGCAGGTCGATGTCGGGCATCGGCTCGACGGCGGCGCCGGCGGCCTTGTTGCCGGTGTCCCGGTCGGACGCGCCGTTGGTGCTGACCCTGCTGCTTGTGCGTGTGCGTGTTGTGCGTTCTCGTGACATCTCAGTTTGTTCTCTTCGTCGCGCGTGCCCCTCTAAGGGTTCGGCGCGCTCTCTAGTCCGCCGCATGCGCCCGCTCGACTAACACAGTGAAGACGGCGACGGCGGTGTTGCCTTTAGAATCTGGTCAAAATTATTGCCGATTGTATGTCGGGGATGTGCCTATCGGTGCCCCTGCGGGGCGCGCTTGAGGGGCGCGGCCTCTGCCTTCCAAATGGGTTCGCGGGAATTTCCGTGCGCCATTAAGATGCCCGGCCGCCCCGCGCGGTTGCGCTAAATCCTTCCGTCGGTTTCAAGCCTCAAATGGGGGATTGTTGTGAGGCGGCCAATGCCTCTTCGATGGCGCGCCAGACGCGTTCGCGCCCGTGCCCGGTAGTAGAGGAGTACGCGATCAACTCCCCGCTGGTGCCACGTCCCACGGCGTCCAGCACTTTGCGGGCGCGCGCGAGGTTTTTCTGCGACTCGTTGTGCGAGAGCTTATCGGATTTGGTAGCGACGGTCAGGAACGGCTTACCGTTCGCGAGTAGCCATTCGCGTAACTGCAAATCCAATGTCGTGGGTTCGTGGCGCGAGTCTACGATATGAATTGATAGCACAAGCGAGTCGCGCTTGGCAAGGTAATCGGCGACCAACTGCCCCCACGATTCGCGCACCTCACGCGGGACGCGCGCGAAACCGTACCCCGGTAGATCGACGAAGTAGAAGCGTTCATTCAGCAGGAAGAAGTTGAGCGCCTGTGTCCGCCCCGGCGTCGAAGAGGTGCGCGCCAAACCCTTCACTCCTAGCATGGAATTCAGCATGGAGGATTTGCCCACGTTCGAGCGCCCCATGAAGGCCACCTCCGGCCTGCGGTCACGCGGCCACTGCGACTCCTCGAACGCGCTCTTGACGAACTTCGTGCTCGTAATCTTCATGCTGAAGCAGTGACGAGTGACGAATGACAAGCGACGAGTTAAGAACAAGATTTATCTCGTCACTTGTCACTCGTCACTGCTTTTCAGGCATTCGCTGCGTCGGCTTCAGCCTGTTCGGCCGTGGCGGCGTCGCGTGCTTCGGCGACGCGCTTCGACATCTCGCGGACGCGCGCGAGGAGCTCGTCGGCGTGCGGCATGGCGAGGACGGCGCGCTCAAGATGCTGCATGTAGGTCGAGTTGCCGATGGCGCGGAGCTGTTCGAGGAACGGCTGAAGCTTGGCGTAGACGAAGACCTGCTCGCCGGTCGCGTCCGTGAACATCTCGGCGTCGATGGCGCCGTGGTTGACGAAGGAGCAGGCCATGTCCCAGTAGGTCGTGACCATCCGGAAGTAGGCGCCGTGCTCGCCCATCGCGGCGCGCTGGATGTGCTCGACCGATTCGGGATTGAAGGTGAAGAACCAGTTGCGTGCCTCGCGCATGACCGCCTCGCGGCGTAGCTCATAGAGCTTGAGTATAAGCTCGGCGCTTTTGACTTTGTCTGTCATCAGAATTTGTCTCCTCAAGAAGAGATGGAAGTATAGGTCGAAAGCTTCTGGCGAGTCTTAAGCGCGGAGCGGCAGGGGTGCGCGAGGGGTGCGTAATTCCTAACTGCCTTCGATGCTGCCTGCTGAATTGAGACGCCGGGAAGGCGAACTTTACAGGCGGGGGGCGCGGCGTGTCAACCGCTTGGGAATAAAGTTCGAGAGCTTCGGGTTGATGCGCTTAGCGCCTTTGCCCCTTTGCTTGAAGTTATGAGTTCAAGCAAAGGGGCAAAGGCGCTAAGCGGTACAGGTTAACGTTCAGTCGGCGAGCGTCTGAGCGCCGCCGGTCGAGGGCTGCTCGGTCGTCCAGACGGGCGGGGCCGGTTCGGCCGAGTCCGCGCCCGCGTTGGTCGGGCACGCGTCTTCGAGCGCGAGCGAGAGCACCTCGTCGATAGTCTCGACGAGCTGGATGGTCATATCGGCGCGCACCTCTTCGGGCAACTCCTCCAAGTCCTTCTCGTTGTCCTTCGGGATGAGCACCGTCGAGACGCCGACGCGGTGCGCCGCCAAGAGCTTCTCCTTGACGCCGCCGACGGGCAGCACCTTGCCGCGCAAGGTTATCTCGCCCGTCATCGCCACGTCGCGGCGGACGGGGACGCGCGCGAGCGCCGACGCCATCGCCGTCGCCAAGGTGACGCCGGCCGAAGGGCCGTCCTTCGGGATGGCGCCTTCGGGGATGTGCACGTGCAGGTCGCGCTTGCGGATGAATTCGAGGTTCATGCCCAGACGCTCCGCGCGCGACTTGATGCAGGTGAGCGCGGCCTGCGCCGACTCCTGCATCACCTCTCCGAGCTTGCCGGTGAGTTGGACGCCACCGCGGCCGTTCGTCAGCGTCGCCTCGATTTGAAGGACTTCGCCGCCGACCTCCGTCCACGCTAAGCCCAGCGCCAAACCGATCTCGGAGGTCGCGGCCATGTCGGCCTGACGGAAGCGGATAGGGCCGAGCATGTCGCGGACTGACTCAGGCGTTATGGTCATCTTGAACTCTTCGCCCTTGCCCTCGGCGACGAGCTTGCGCGCGACCTTGCGGCAACACGAGCCTATCTCGCGTTCGAGGTTGCGCACGCCCGCCTCGCGCGTGTAGTGGCGAATGATTTCGAGGATGCCTTCATCCGTGAACTCGACCTGCTCGGGACGGAGTCCCGCGCCCTCGGCCTGTTTCTTCACTAGGTGGCGCTTGGCAATCTCCAACTTCTCGCGCTCGGTGTAGCCCGACAGACGCAGTATCTCAAGACGGTCTTGCAGCGGCGGCGGTATCGTGTGCAGCACGTTCGCCGTCGCGATGAAGAAGACCTTCGAGAGGTCGTACTCGACATCCAGATAATGATCCTGGAACGTCGAGTTCTGCTCCGGGTCTAAGACTTCCAAAAGCGCCGCGCTGGGGTCGCCGCGGAAGTCCGCGCCGAGCTTGTCCACCTCGTCGAGGAGGATGCAGGGGTTGACCGTCCCGGCCTTCTTCATCATCTGGATGATCTGGCCGGGGAGCGCACCGATGTATGTGCGACGGTGGCCGCGAACCTCGGCCTCGTCGCGCACGCCGCCCAGAGACAGACGCACGAACTTTCTGCCGGTGGCGCGCGCGATTGATTTACCGAGCGAAGTCTTGCCGACCCCCGGCGGGCCGACGAAGCAGAGGATGGAGCCCTTCGGGCTCTTCACCAACTGCCGGACGGCGAGGTGTTCGAGGATGCGGTCTTTAATCTTCTCTAAGCCGAAGTGGTCGTCGTTCAAGACCTCTTCGGCCTTCGTGATGTCGCGTATCTCCTTCGACTTCTGCTTCCAAGGCACGCTCAAAAGCCAGTCGATGTAGGTGCGCGAGACGGTGCCTTCGGCCGACATCGGCGGCATGGCTTCGAGGCGATGCAGCTCTTGCAGAGCCTTCTCCTTCGCCTCTTCGGTCATGCCCGCCTCTTCGATGCGCTTGCGCAAGTCCTCCATCTCGGCCTTCTCGTCCTTGCGGCCGAGCTCCTTGTGGATGGCCTTGATCTGCTCGTTGAGGTAGTACTCCTTCTGCGCCTTCTCCATCTGCCGCTTGACGCGCGCCTGTATGGTGCGGTCGAGCTGGCGCTTGTCCACTTCGACTTCGAGCAGTTCAACCAATCGCTGCAAGCGCCCGTGCGTGGAGAAGATTTCGAGGAGTCCCTGTTTATCCTCAACCGAGATTTTGAGCTGCGAGGCGAGCGCGTCCGCGAGGTGCGAAGGGTCTGTGTTCCGGAGCGCCGTCTGCAAAGCGTCGGTCTGCATCTCGGGCGCGAGGCGGACGTGCTGCTCGACGAGTTGGCCGACCTTCTGCATGAGCGCGTCGATGCGCGGGCCTGCTTCGGGGGCAGCGGGCGCGCGGCGCACGGTCGCCGTGAAGGCGCCGTTGTCGTTCTCGATGCGGATGGTTGTAGCGCGCTCGCGCCCCTCGACGACGACCTTCGTCTGGCCGTTCTCTTGGCGCTGCGCCTGAAGGATGCGCGCCACGGTGCCGACCGTGTAAATCTGGTCGGGGTTAGGCTCGTCGATAGAGGCGTCGTGCTGGGTAGCGAGGAAGATCGTGCGGTCGGTGGCGAGCGCATCTTCGAGCGCGCGCACCGAGCCGGGCCGCCCGATCTTGAAGGCGACCTTGGTGAAAGGGAAGATCACGACATCGCGGATGGGCACCATCGGCAGCCGCACGATGTCTGCTGGTGTGCGATCAGAATATTCTTCCATAAATCAAAAGTACTTCGACCGAACCTTAGAGGGCAAAAGGGCGAGCCGCTCTCGAAGCCCGCTCGCCCCACCGCTGTTGGCCTTCAATTCTAAATCATTTCGCGCAGCCTTGCCACCGGCCTTCAGAAAATAAGCAAGGCGCCGCATCCGTCGGGCGCGTCAACGCCCCTTCTGCGGGGGCGCGTCCGTCGAAAAATTCTGCTCGGTGGCGGGGCCGTGAAGGTTGAATCAACGCACGATTTGAAAGTCGAGCCACTGCATCGCCGTGCGCCGGTCTTCCCTGGCGAGCAGGTCTGTGACGACGACTTGGAGCGTGTAGTCTCCGGGCACAGCGGCGCGGTTGAGCTTGACGGCGCCGCCGGCCACGAGGCGCTTGAGGTCGTCGGCTTGCGTCGTGTCGAAGGGCACGAGCTTGCCCTCGTATGCAAGCTGCCCTTCGCGGAAGAGGCGCACCTGCGTCTGCAAGCGCGGACGCCCGGTCGAAGCATCGAGTTGCGCGTTGTAGATGTGGAAGTCGTAACGCAGCTCCA
>JBJMGQ010000375.1:0-4536 GCA_045807845.1 Pyrinomonadaceae bacterium
AGGCGCTGCTGAAGGAGGCGGAACTCGCCTGGATCAAGTACCGCGACACGAACTGCACGTTCGAGTCCTCGCAGTACGCGGGCGGCACGATGCGCCCCATGATCGAATCCTTCTGCATGGCCCGCGTGACCAAAGCGCGCACCGCCGAGCTGAAAGAGCAGTTCGAACTCCGCCAACAATGAAAGGATGAAGTAGGAACGATGAACGATGAGCTGGAAGACAAAGCAGTTTCGTTCATCGTTCATCGTTTCTACTTCATAGTTCCGAACAATGCTACTTGAAAACAAGAACGGAATTATCTTCGGCGTAGCGAATAAGCGCTCCATCGCGTGGGCGACGGCGCAGGCTTGTCTGGAGGCGGGCGCTAACCTCGCCTTCTCGTACCAGAACGAGCGTCTGCGTGAGAACGTCGAGGAGTTGACTTCGGGCACGGGCTCGCCGCTGGTGCAGTGCGACGTGTCGAACCCGGCGGAGGTCGAATCTGCGTTCGCGACCGTCCGCGAGAGGTTCGGCCGGCTCGACTTCCTCGTCCACAGTCTCGCCTTCGCCCCGCGCGAAGCGCTCGAAGGCGAGTACGTCGCCACCACGCGCGAGGCGTTCGTGACGGCGCTCGACGTGTCGGCCTACTCGCTCGCGGAGTTGGCGCGCGCCGCGGCGCCTCTGATGACGGAGGGCGGCAGCATCGTCTCGATGACCTACTACGGGGCGGAGAAGGTCGTCGCCAACTACAACGTGATGGGCGTGGCGAAGGCGGCGCTCGAAGCAAGCACGCGCTATCTGGCCGCAGACCTCGGCAAGCAGAACATACGCGTCAACACCGTCAGCGCAGGCCCCCTCAATACGCTCGCCGCGCGCGGCGTCGGCAACATGAACGTGATGCTGCGCCACCACGCCGAGCGCGCACCCTTACGTCGCAACGTCGAAGCGCGCGAGGTCGGTAACGCCGCCCTCTTCCTGCTCAGCCCACTCTCCTCCGGCATCACGGGCGAAGTCCTCCACGTGGATTGCGGCTTCAACATCATGGCGTTCTAACTATGGATGAGAAAACAGACAACGACGAGGAGCTCGCACAGGGGCGGCGGATGACGCAGGACGAGCGGCTGCTCGAAAGCCCGCAGGCGGACGAGTTCAGGCACACGGACACGTGGCGCGTCTTCCGCATCATGGGCGAGTTCGTGGAGGGGTTCGACGATCTTGCGACGGTGACGCGCGGCGTTGCTATCTTCGGGTCGGCGCGGACGCTCGCGGATAACAAGTACTACGCGGCGGCGCAGGAGACGGCGGGGCTGCTGGCGCGCGCGGGCTTCTCGGTCATCACGGGCGGCGGCCCCGGCATCATGGAGGCCGCCAACCGCGGCGCGTTCGAGGCTTCGGGCGCCTCCATCGGCTGCAACATCGAGCTGCCGTTCGAGCAGGCGCCGAACCCGTACCAGACGCGCTCGCTCAAGTTCAAATACTTCTTCGTGCGCAAGACGATGTTCGTCAAGTACAGCAACGCCTTCGTCATCTTCCCCGGCGGCTTCGGCACGCTCGACGAGCTGTTCGAGGCGCTCACGCTCATCCAGACGCGCAAGATCAAGAACTTCCCCGTCATCCTCTTCGGCACCGAATTCTGGGGCGGGATGCTCTCTTGGCTCGAAGACGCTGTCCTCAAAAACAACTACATCGCGGCGCAAGACCGCAACCTCCTCCACTTCACCGACTCGCCCGCCGAAATCGTCGAGATCATCAACCGCAGCATGGACGCACTGAGCAAGATGACGGCCGAGTCGTATGATATTTGAAGAGCAGTAGACAGTAGGCAGATGGCAGTAGGCAGTTAGAAGAAGAAGACATCCCGATGAAATCGGAGGCGGCGAGCTTAACCACTCGCCGCCTCCGATTCATTTAGACATTTTCTTGTCTTAACTGCCTACTGCCATCTGCCTACTGTCTACTGTTCCAACTGCGGTGGCGCGGGGATGCTGCGCTCGGCGGACGTGCGGCGCGAGACGAGGGGCGGGAAGGCGTTGGAGGTGAGCCACTCGAAGTAGGGCGCGGAGACGTGTGCGACGGGGACGGCGATGATCTCGGGCGTGTCGTAGGTGTGGAGCGAGCGCACTTCGCGCTCCAACTCGTCGAAGCAGCCGGCGGTCGTCTTCGCCAGCAGCAGGAACTCGGGCGCGCGATGCACCTCGCCCTTCCAACGATAGATTGACTCCATCTGCGGCATGATCTGCACGCAGGCTGCGAGGTGCGCCCCGACCAACATCTCGGCCAGCCGCGACGCCTCCTCCTGACTGCCCGCCGTCATCAGCACCACAATCGCCGCCGAACTCGCCTCAGCCACGATGAACCTCCTCTTAAACGATGAAGTATGAACGCTGAACGATGAACTGGTAAGACAAATGTATTTACTTCATCGTTCAGCGTTCATACTTCATCGTTCCCTTCTTCTTCCTCTTCTTCATCTGTCGCGCCGGTGAGCGGTGTGATGTCGCCGCCGAAGAAGGAGTCGTAGAGTTCGCGTGCGCGTTCGAGGTCGCGTTCGTCTACGAGGACGAGCGCCCCGGGCGAGGCCGACGAGAGCAGCGGCGAGAAAGCGTCGGCGCCGCCCGACTGGACGGCCACGCGTATCCCGTTCTGCTGTAGGATGTCGGCCACCATCTCGGCCTCGGCCGGCGAGCCGATGTTGTGCAGCGGGACGAAGCTCGCCTCGCTGTGGTCGTGCAGTGTGTTCTCGGGCGTCAGCCGCTCGACCAGCTCCGAGCCGTCATCCGGACAACTCGTCACCCCCTTCTCATACTCCGACTCGCAAACAGGACAGAACATCCGAAGCCCCCCCGGGATTAATTTGATTGGGAAAACTGAAGGACGCGGGAATTATAGGCCCGCGAACCATAAACCGTAAACCGTGACAAGATAATTCAAGCCCTTCTTGTCACGATTTACGGTTTATGGCTCACGGCTGTTAAGCGCGGGCGGCGCGCTCAAAGGGGATTTCCTCGAAGTGGGTCATGCGCTTGAACTCGCGGAAGCGCTGATTAATCTCCTCGTGCGTGAGGCGGCGCACACGGTCGGTGCCGAACTCTTCGACGTTGAAGGAGGCCATGACGGAGCCGAAGATGATGGCGCGGCGCAGCGTCTCGTCGTCAATCTTTTCGTGGCTTGAGAGGTAGCCCATGAAGCCGCCCGCGAAAGTGTCGCCCGCGCCCGTCGGGTCGAAGACGGATTCAAGGGGATAGGCCGGGATAGCGAAATACGACTCGCCCGTGAACATCGCCGCGCCGTACTCGCCGCGCTTGATGACGAGCGCGCGCGGGCCCCATGAGAGGATTTTGCGCGCCGCCTTGATGAGGTTCGGCTCCTTTGAGAGCATACGCGCCTCTGCGTCGTTGATGATGACGACATCGACCTGACGGATGGCGGCCTCGACCTGCTCGGGGACGGTCGTAATCCAATAGTTCATCGTGTCGAGCGCGACCAGCTCGGCCCCGCGCACCTGCTCGCGCACCTCGCTCTGCAACTCCGGCTGGATGTTGCCGAGGAAGACCATCCGCGCGCGCTTCGACTCTTCGGAGAGCTTCGGCTTGAAGTCGGCGAAGACGTTGAGCTGCGTGTCGAGCGTGTGCGCGGTGTTGAGGTCGAAGTCGTAGCGCCCCGACCAGAAGAAGGTCTGGCCCTCTTCGACGCGCTCTAAGTCGTCCGTGTTGATGCCGCGCTCGCCGAAGACCTGCATCTCGTCGGCGCCAAAGTCGCCGCCGACGACGCCGACCACGCGCACGTCCGTGAAGAAACTGGCCGACAGGCCGAAGTGCGTGGCCGACCCGCCCAACATCCTCTCGCGCTTACCGAACGGCGTCTCGACCGCGTCGAACGCCACCGAACCAACCACGAGCAATGACACCTTGTTGAGTTCTCCTGCTATGTGAAATGAGATAACTAACGCTACTGCTGCTTCTCCGCCTTCGGCTTCGCTTCGCCGAGGTGGGCGAGTGCTTCCTGCGCGTCCTTGTGGAAGTCGCTCTTGGGGTAATCGTTGACGAGGCGGGTCAGGTAGTCGCGCGCCGTCGCGCGCATGTTTTCGGGCGAGAACTCGTCCTTCTTCTCGGGCGTGGACACGGGCGGCTTCTGCTTACCCTTGCCCTCGGAGAGATAGAGGCTGCTCATCCCGGCGATGTAGAGCACCTCGTCAATCTTGTAGAACTCGGGGTAGCCCGCGGCCAGCTCCTCGCAGCGCTTGAAGGCCGCGTAGTACGCCTTCTTGTTATTGAAGTAGTGACGCGCGACCTCCAGTTCGTGCTTCGCGGCCTTCTCCGACTCCAAGTCCCTCATGGCCGAGGGGTCGGGCCCCGAAGGCACCGTCCCGCTCTGCGCACGCGCCCCGCCCGCCAAGAGGCCGAGCGTCAAGGCGACGCCGCAAATCATCAGAATAAATCTCTTCATACTAAACACCTCTTCAGTAATGATAAGTGACGAGTGATAAGTGATGAGGTGAGCGCTTTTCTTATCACTCATCACCTATCACTTATTACTGTACTTTTTGATGATGGCATC
>JBJMGQ010000376.1:0-23758 GCA_045807845.1 Pyrinomonadaceae bacterium
AACAATCTTCTGGTACGCGGGGCTCGGCGAGGTCTTAACGATGCAGGCGCGTTACGTCGAGGCGGCCGAAGGCTACATGCAGATGCTCGGGGCGGCCGAGGCGGCGGGCGACGACGTGGCGCAGGCGCGCGCGTGGAACGGGCTGACGGCGGTGCAGGAGTATCAGGGCGACAACCGCGCGGCGCTCGAAAGTGCGCGGCGGGCCGAAAGTCTCGCGCGACGCGCGGGTCGCGCGGCGGGTGCGCGTGCGGAGCTGGCGCTCGCGCTCAACCGGCAGGGGCTCGCCTCGCACCGTCTGGGTGACGCGGCGGCGGTCGAGCGGCTCGGCGCGCAGGTGCTCGCGCTGAGCGAAGAGATGACGGAAGGTGCGCGGGCGGCGCGCGCCAACGGGTTGAAGCTGCTCGGCGTCGCGCACGAAGTCTCGGGTCGCTTCGGCGAAGCGCAGGAGTGCTTCGAGCAGTCGCTCGCACTTCTGAAGGAGTTGGGCGACCGGCGCAACTTCGGCTTCATGCTCAACAATCTCGGCGTCATCGCGCATCTCGGCGCGGACTACGAGGAGGCCGTGCGGCGATACACCGAGGCGCTCGAAATCTTTCGCGAGATTGGCGAGCGCACTTGGGAGTTGCCGACGCTGGGCAACCTCGCGGGCGCGCAGATCGGGCTCGAAGACTACGCGGCGGCCGAGTCGAACCTGCGGCAGGCCATCGCGCTCGCGGGCCCGGCCGGCCACTTCGCGCTCTCGATGATCTACTGTTACCTCGCCGAGAGCTTCTGGGGGCAGGGTAAGAACGGAGAGGCTTTGACGACCGCTCTGAACGCTTTGGAGCTGGGGCAGAAGACCGAGAATCAGGACTACATCGCCAACGCATGGCGCACGCTCGGGCTCGTCGCCTCGCGCTCCGGCAGTCATCTTCGCATTGACGACAGAGCCTACACCGCGGCCGAGTGCTTCGCCGAGAGCCTGCGCGTCTACACAGAGATGGGCGCCGCCGCCGAGCGCGCACGCACGCTCCGCGACTGGGCTCGCTACGAACTCGCGAGCGGCGACTCCGCACGCGGCGCACGCATGTGGCGCGAGTCGCGCGAGATATTCACGCAGCTCGGCATGACGCGTGAACTCGAACGCATGCCGGAATAAAGCAGTAGGCAGATGGCAGTAGGCAGTAGGCAGTAGTCAGTAGCCAGTAGGCTCCGCGTGACGAATGTTGAAAGGTTGGTTTAGAGTTTTGACCTTGAGGCTCTTAACTGCTTACTGCTATCTGCCATCTGCCTACTGCTGAGGGAGAGATACCGGATGCGCCTGATGACCCTGACACTCGTGCTCTGCGTGCTCGTGCCTGCGCTGGCGGCGTGCGGCGCGCGGAGCAGCGACGCGCAGAAGACGAATGTGTCCACGCCGGTCGCGGCGACGCCTGCGCCCGTCGTCGCGCAGGTTCCGCAGAGCAAGACGTGCGCGCTTCTCTCAGGCGAGGAGTTGAAGGAGGTGCAGGGCGAGGCGCCCACGGACGCGCAGGGGAGCGAGCACGCTACGGGGTCGCTCTCGATGTCGCAGTGCTTCTTTCGCCTGCCGACCTTCAGCAAGTCAATCAATCTCGAAGTGGTGCGCGCGGCCGAGGGCGCGGAGGCGGGGGCTTTGAAGGAGTACTGGCGCAAGCACTTCCACCCGGAGGCCGTCGAGGCGCGTGAGCGTGCGCGCGAGCTGAAGGAGGAGCGTGAGCGTGAGCGCGATGAGGAGTTGAAGCGCGCGCGCGCCGCCGGGCAGGTGAGGGAGGGCGGCCACGCAGAGGAAGAGAAGGAGGGCGACGAGGAGGAGGACTCGCGCCCGCAGCGGGTGCCGGGGCTGGGCGAGGAGGCTTACTTGACGGGGAACAGTCTCAACGCCACGCTCTTCGTGCTGAAGGGCGACGCCGTTCTGCGCTTGAGCGTCGGCGGGGCCGAGGAGCGCTCCGTCAAACTGAAGAAGGCCGCCGCGCTCGCCGCGCAGGCGCTCAGGCGGCTCTGATGCACGTCGAGATTTAAAGGCCGAAGATGGTCGGGCCGAAGTTGCTGGCGTTCATCGTCTCGCTCCGTTCCCATCCGGAAGGTCTAAACTTTGCGCGGAGCGGGCGGGCGCGCGCGACGAATCTCCCCGTGTTCGTTTGACGCGCACCGTGCCCGCAACCGCAACCTGCTGACAGCCTTGAAGGCCGCCGGGAGGGGCGCCGCCGGCAATGCCCAGCGCGAACACGCCGCCGCACGTTCCCTCTTAACTCTAAACGCGTAAACCCGCGCGAAACTCCCACACGCGGGCGGGAGAAAATTTGCGCTTGGTCAGTGCGGCGCGCGGTTCGCGTTCGTCGAGTTAACCAACGCAGACAGAAGAGGCACAGCTAGATGCATCTAGCTGTGCCTCTTCTGTCTGCGTTGATGTAACGCCCTGTCTTACTTCGACACGTCGAGCTTGGCGACGTGGAGCGTGTCGCCGTCGAGCGTGCCCTCGACATCGACCTTCAAGCCCTTCTTCGTCTTGGCGGCTTTGAGCGCCTCGGCGGCGAGCTTGTTACCTTCGGCGTCGAGCTTGTAGGTCTTCTCGCCAGAGACGACGGCGAAGCCGCTCTTCTCGCAGCTCTCCATCAGCGCGCACGCGTTCGGGTGCTTCTGCGCCTCCTCCTCGGTGCCGTGCATCTCCGCGCACATATTGTCGATGACGTAGCCGGTCACCTTCAAAGTCTTCTGCTCGCCCTGCGCGTAGGCGAAGACGGCGGCCAGCGCGACCGCGACCGCGACGAGGGAAACTTTGCGAATCATTTCGGGGTATCTCCTTCGACTGTTAGAAAGTTTGACTGTAAGGTTGCGGGCCTCGACCGAGCCGTGGCTGTATTCGCGTCCCTTGACGCGCACGAATGTTAACACCCCTCGCGCACGAACCCGAAACGCGCGGCGTCGGGCTTTGCACGTAAGGAAGAAGGCTTCAAAGCTGCGCGCGCAGGCTTCTAACGTGCGGAGAAAAGGCTTTCACGCGCGCGTGAAAGCCTTAAATCTGCGCGTGTAAGGCTTGCGCGCGCAGATTTAGGCTTTAATTGTGTGGAAATTAAAGCTGTCACCCGAAGCACTAAGCTTTAAACGTGCGCGCGCAGGCTTTACTTCCGCACAATTAAAGCCTGCGCGCGCACGTTTAAAGGCTAATCTTCCGAAGTTGGCCTCATATTTCGCGGGTTTTTTCGGTAAATCCGCGAAATTCGGAGGAGATGACTAAGACTCGGAAGCCTGCCCTTCATCTTCGTGAGTCGGCCCTTCGGCGGTCTGGCGCGGGCGCATGTGCGGGAAGAGAATCACGTCGCGGATGGAGTGGCGGTTGGTCAAAAACATCGTCATGCGGTCGATGCCGATGCCGATGCCAGCGGCGGGCGGCATGCCGTAGGAGAGCGCGCGGACGTAATCGAGATCGGTCTGCATCGCCTCCTCGTCGCCGCCCTCGCGCTGCCGCGCCTGCTCCTCGAAACGCTCCAACTGCTCCGCCGGGTCGTTCAACTCCGAGAACCCGTTCGCCACCTCCATCCCCGCCACGTACAACTCGAACCGCTCCGCGACGGCCGGGTCGTCCGGCGAGCCTTTGGAGAGCGGGGAGATGACCTTCGGGAAGTCGGTGATGAACGTCGGCTGGTTCAAAAGTTTTTCGGCCGTCAACTCGAACAGCTCGGCAATCTGCCGGGCCGCCCCGGCCTCGTCGGGCTCGTCGAGCGCCTCGTCTTCGGCGCGGGCTTGCTCCCACAACTCGGCAAGACTCGTTTGAAGTGGTATGGCCTGTTCCGTCTCGTCGCCGGTGGCGGTTGCGAGGTTCGACTTGATGATGTCTCCGAGCAGAAGAAGCCGGCGCACGAATCGCGGGTCTTCGATCCAATCACCTTCGAAATCTTTTGCGTCCAACATGCCCCAGGCCGGCGAAGGATGGCGCATGATCGCCTCCTTCATGCTCAGCCGTTCGAAGTAGCTGAAATCAATCTCCATAAAATCGAACGGAAGCCGCAGACTCCCGTTCACCGCGCGGATTGTCTCCTTCAGCATCCCCTCGCAGAAGTCCATCATCCAGTTCACGTCCTTGTAGGCCGTGTAGAATTCGAGCATGGTGAACTCGGGATTGTGTCGGGTGGAGATGCCTTCGTTGCGGAAGTTGCGGTTCAGCTCATAGACGCGCTCGAAGCCGCCGACGAGCAGGCGCTTGAGATAGAGTTCGGGCGCGATGCGTAGATAGAGGTCGATGTCGAGCGCGTTGTGGTGCGTCGTGAAGGGGCGCGCGGCGGCGCCGGAGGCGATGGGCGAGAGCATCGGCGTCTCGACTTCGATGTAGCCGTGCTCATCCAAGTGTCGGCGCATCGCAGAGATGAGCTTCGAGCGGCGCTCGAAGACTTCGCGCGTCGAGAATTCCGGTCGATGACCCCCGGGCTCCTCGTCGGTCATGATCTTGAGGCTCGAAGCAATCAAATCGGCGTAGCGCTGGCGCTGGCGTATCTCCGGGTCGCTGATGCCGTGCAGCTTGTCGGGCATCGGGAGCAGCGCCTTCGAGAGGAATTGAATCGTCTCGACGTGGACGGACAGCTCGCCCGTCTTCGTCACGAAGAGCTTGCCCTCGACGCCGATGAAGTCGCCGTGGTCGAGCAGTTGAAAGAGCTTCCAACCGCTCTCCTCCTGCTCGACGGGTTGCAGAGAGTCGTTGCTTATCGCCCGCGCCTCCTGCCTGCGCACGTAGATTTGCAGGCGCTCTTTACCGTCGGAGAGATGGACGAACGCGGCCTTGCCCATCACGCGCGGCGGCGTCGCAAGGCGACCCGAGATTTGCACCTTGCCGACCTTATTCAGCGTCGCGTTCGCCGACTCCAACTGCTCGGGCGCGGGCTTCGCACCCGGCTCCGTCGCGGGCTCGTGCTCCCTGAACTCGGCGACGATGGAGGTGATGGTGTCTTCGCCTTCGACGCTCTCGGTCAGGCCGGAGCGGTCGAACCTGTTAGGGTAGGGGTTGCCGACGAGTTGCAGGATTTCCGTAAAATGCTCGCGGCGCGCGCGCGTCTGGTCGTTGTCGGGGAGGACATCCCCGTAAAGCCGTGTGCTCATGATTCGTCAAGAGTAAATGGTAAACGCTAAATGGTAAATCGCCGCGGCCCAGTTTTGTCTATTCACCGTTAACCATTTACTATTAACCAAAACCGATGGGCGGCAAGGTGATTCTCGACAGGGGGGAGCTATTGCGCGTCCGCGCCGACTTGCGCGCGGCGCGGCGCACGCTCGTCTTTACCAACGGCTGTTTCGACATCCTGCACGTCGGGCACGTCCGCTACCTCGCGGCGGCTAGGGCGTTGGGCGACGCGCTGCTCGTCGCCATCAACAGCGACCGCTCGGTGCGCGCGCTGAAAGGTGCAGGGCGCCCCTTGATGAATGAAGCGGAGCGCGCAGAGATGCTCGCGGCGCTGGCCGCCGTGGACTTCGTGACGGTCTTTGAAGAGGACTCGCCGCGCCGTCTCATCTCGGAACTGCTGCCCGACGTGCTCGTCAAGGGCGGCGACTATCAACTGGACGAGATACACGGCCGCGAGGAGGTCGAAGCCGCGGGCGGCCGTGTCCTCGCTCTCCCCTTCGTCGAGGGCGCATCGACGACCGGCATCATTGAAAGAGTTAAAGCAGTGATAAGTGATGAGTAGTTCAGTCGAATCATCTTCGGTCTTGCAGGACGCGTTGCGGCGCGTGGTGGAGGGGGAGGAGTATCGGCGGCTGGCGGCGGCCGTGTCGTCGGGGGCGCGCGTGGTGTCTGTGGCGGGGCTGACTTCGGCTCCGGCGCGAGCGCTGGCGCTGGCCGCTTTGCAGCGCGAGACGGGGCGGCGCTTCGCGGTGCTGGTCGCGGCCAACCGCGACATGGAGGCTTGGGAGCGCGACCTTTCATTCTGGTGCGCGGCGCTCGGGGCCGAAGCCGGAGACTGCGAGGCCGTGTTGAGTCTGCCCGCCTCCGAAGGCGACCCGTACGCGGGCGCTTCGCCGCACGCGGAGACTTTGGAGCGGCGCGCGCTGACGCTGTGGAATCTTGCGCGTGGGCGTGGGCGCTTCGTGCTGCTGTCGTCGCGCGCGTTGGCGCGCAGGACGGTGCAGCCCGCGCGTCTGCTTGAGGCGGGCGCGGCGTTGAAGCGGGACGGAGACTACCCGCCCGAGGATTTGGTCGAGGTACTGCTCGCGTCTGGGTACGTGCGCGAAGACCCCGTGGGCGCGGTCGGCGAGTTCTCGATGCGCGGCGGCATTCTCGACGTGTGGTCGCCGGGTGAGCCCTTCCCCGTGCGCGTCGAGTTCTTCGGCGACACGGTCGATTCGATCAGGCGCTTCAACCCGGAGACGCAGCTCTCCATCGAGCAGCTACAGTCAACCGAGATCGTCCCGATGCGCGAAGTGGCCGTCGGCCGCGACGACTTTCGCCTGTGGGCCGAGTTCGCGCGCGACCGCTGGGGCGACGAAGCGCACACGCGCGCGCTCAAAGACCGCACGGTCTATGCCGACGAGGGCGAGACGTTCCCCGGCTGGGAGTGGCTCATCTCGCTGGTCGTCAAGTCCGACGCCACTGTCTTCGACTACCTGCGCGACACGGTGCTCGTCGTGGACGAGCCCGCGGGCGTCGAGCAGCACTTAGGCAACAGCCTTGAAACGGTCGCCACGCGCCACGCAGAGAACGACGCGGCGGGCGAGATCGGGTTGAGCCCCGAGGAGATTTACCTGACGCCCGAAGAGTTGCGCCGCGGTTTAAGCGAAGTGGCGCGCGTCGAGTTTCGCGCGCTGGGTCGTGCGGCAGCCGCGACCGACGAGCGCTTCTTGGGCGAGTCCGAACAACCCGCCGCGCAGATAGGACGCGCGCGCAAGACCGCGCAGCCGCTCTTCCTCTTCCCAGCCGTCGAGCAGGCGCCCGAAGTCGAATGGCGCTCGCTCCCCTCGAAGCGTTATCACGGGCGCATCCCAGACCTCGCCGCGGACGTGCGCCACGCGCGCGCCGAATCCGGGGCGCTCACACTCTTCGCCATGCCTTCGGCGGGTGTGGCCGAGCGCGTGGGCGAGATGCTCTCCGACTACAACGTCGCGGCGCGCGTCGCGCTCGCGGGCGAGGGCGGCGCGAACGTCGAAGACTATGCCGCCATCGTCACGACGGGGCGCCTCTCCGGCGGCTTCGAGCTGCCGGGCTCGCGCCTGAAAGTCCACGTCGAGACAGACCTCTTCGACGAGGCGAGCGGCAGCACGGTCGAGCAGCGCGCGCCGGGGACAGGCGGCGCAACGACCGGCTCAGCCAAACGAAAGAAGTCGAAGACGGCCGCGTTCCTCTCCGACTTCCGCGATCTGAAGACGGGCGACTACGTCGTCCACATCGACCACGGCATCGCGCGCTTCGGCGGCTTGCAGACTTTGGAGTTGGGCGGGAGCAAGGGCGAGTTCATGCTGCTCTTCTACGCCGACGACGCGAAGCTCTACGCGCCGGTCGAGCGGCTCGACTTGGTGCAAAGGTATTCGAGCGCCGAAGGGCACGAGCCGACGCTCGACCGTTTGGGTGGCCTCGGCTGGCAGAAGACGAAGGCCAAGGCCAAGCGCGCGATGCGCGACATGGCCGACGAGCTTTTGAAGCTCTACGCCGAAAGAAAACTGGTGGCGGGCTACTCCTTCTCGGCCGACAGCCCTTGGCAGCGCGAGTTTGAGGACGCCTTCGAGTACGTGCCGACGGCCGATCAGGACACGGCCATCGAGGACGTGAAGCACGATATGGAAGCCCAGACGCCGATGGACAGGCTGCTCTGCGGCGACGTGGGCTACGGCAAGACCGAGGTCGCCATGCGCGCCGCCTTCAAGTCCGTGATGGACTCGAAGCAGACGGCCGTGCTCGCGCCGACGACGGTGCTCGCCTACCAGCACTTCGAGACGTTCCGCGCGCGCTTCGCCGCGTTCCCCGTCACGATTGAGTTGATTTCGCGCTTCCGCTCGGCGAAGGAGCAGAAGGAGATCGTCAAGCGCGTCGAGGCGGGCGACATCGACATCATCATCGGCACGCACCGCATCCTCTCCAAAGACATCGCCTTTCGCGACCTCGGCCTCGTCGTCGTGGACGAGGAGCAGCGCTTCGGCGTCGCGCACAAGGAGCGGCTCAAGCAGTTGAAGAAGTGCGTGGACGTGCTCACCCTCTCGGCGACGCCCATCCCGCGCACGCTCAACATGAGCCTGATGGGCCTGCGCGATATGTCCGTCATCGAGACGCCGCCGCGCGACCGCCTCGCCATCCAGACGCAGGTCGTGCAGTTCTCCGAGTCGGTCATCAAGTCGGCGATTGAGCTGGAGCTCGGGCGCGGCGGTCAGGTCTTCTTCATCCACAACCGCGTCGAGACGATTGAGACGGTGGCGGCCTTAGTCAAACGGCTGGTTCCGCAGGCGCGCGTGACGGTGGCGCACGGGCAGATGAACGAGAAAGAGATGGAGCAGGTAATGCTCGATTTCGTTGCGTTCAAAGCAGATGTGCTCGTTGCCACGACGATTATCGAGAACGGCATAGACATCCCGCGCGCCAACACAATCATCATAAACCGTGCCGACAACTACGGCCTTTCTCAGCTATATCAACTGAGGGGGCGCGTCGGGCGCTCGAACCGCCGCGCATATGCGTACCTTTTGATCCCGTCCGAGGCGGAGTTGACCGCCATCGCCCGCCGGCGCCTCGCCGCCATCCGCGAGTTCTCGGACTTGGGCGCGGGCTTCCGCGTCGCGGCTTTAGACCTTGAGCTGCGCGGGGCCGGGAACCTCTTGGGCGGCGAGCAGTCGGGGCACATGGATGCGCTCGGCTTCGATCTTTACACGCAGATGCTTGAGCGGACGGTCGCGGAGCTGCGCGGCGAGCAGGTCGAGGACGAGACTTCGGTCTCCATCAACCTCGGCGTCGATCTCTCCATCCCCGACGACTATATCAACGACATGGGGCAGCGGCTCCGGACTTACAAGCGCATCGCGTCGGCGCGCGACGACGAGGCTTTGGATGTCATCCGGCGCGAGACGGAAGACCGCTACGGACGGCCGCCCGAGTCGGTCGAGCGCCTGTTTGCCTACGCGCGCCTGCGTCGCACGGCCGAGGAGGCGGGCGTCGTCTCCATCGACCGCACGCCCACGGGGCTCGCCTTCAAGCTGAAGGAGTCGGCGCGCGTCTCGCCGGAGAAACTTCTGGCGCTGGTCGGCAAAGGTGAGGGCGCGACGTTCAGCCCGAGCGGCGTACTCAAGGTCGAGGCCAAAGGCTCCGGCCTCATCGAAAGGGCGCGCGGCGTGTTGCTCAACATCCGCGCCGGGGGTTAGAATACGCGACTTCGCCCGGGGCTCAGGCTTCCCGACCGTAGCGCCCGACCATGACCCGCGCTTAACTGTAAAAGGATAGAGGAATGAGAATAGTGCTTTTGAAAAACATCCCCGCGCGCCTCGTCTTCGCGGCGCTCCTGCTGGCGACCTTTGCCGCCCTGCCCGCGCGCGCGCAGGAGGAGGCGACGCCCGTCGTGCTCGACGAGCCCGTCGCGCAGGTGGATAACTACGTCATCATGCTCTCGCAGCTCAAGCGCGAGAACAACGAGTTTCGCGAGGTGCTGACCAAGCAGCGCGGGATGACGCCCGAGCAGGCCGAGGTCGAGATTCAGAAGAAGCAGCCCGAGATTATTCTCAATCTCATCAACGAGGCGCTCCTCGTCCAGAAGGGCAAGGACATGCCGCGCATGAGCGAGGAGGTCGAGGCCGAGGTCAACCGCGAAGTCATGCGCGTCGCCAAGGGCTCGAACATCCCGTCCATCGAGCAGCTCGAAGAGGAGATGCGTAAGGAGGGGATGATTCTCGCCGACGTGAAGGAGACGCTGCGCCGCCAGTTCATGCGGCAGGCCGTGCTGCGCAACGAGGTGGACTCGAAGGTCTACTACGGCCTGACCGACAAGGAGCTGCGCGAGTACTACGACGCGCACCGCGACCGCTTCGTCAGCGTCACGCTCTCCGAGTTGTACCTGAGCCTCGCCGGCCGCACCGAAGAAGATGTCCGGGCCAAGGCCGCCGACCTCGCCAAGCGCGCGCGCACCGGCGTCAGCTTCGAGGAGTTGGTGGAGAAGAACTCCGAGCACGAGCAGACGAAGAAGACCAAGGGCCTGCTGGCCGACCCCGACGGCAAGGCGCGCTGGTTCTTCGTCTCCGATCTCTCGAAGGAGATCGCGGCGGCCGTCAAGGACATGAAGGCGGGCGGCATCAGCGAACCCGTCAAGGCCGACGAGGGCTACATGATTCTGCGCGTCAACGAGCGCGACGACTCCTTCAAGGAGAACTTCGTCCGCGGGATGCTGACGCAGGAGTGCGCCGACAAGGAGCGCGACAAGTACCTCCGCACGCTCCGCATCGAGGCTTACATCAAGCCGGCCGACGCCTTCAAGGACGCCATCGAGCCGCTCCTCGAAAAGGACAAGCGCCCCTCGGCCGACGCTGGCGATGCCCCCGTCGCCACCCCCGAGAAGAAGGACAAGGCTAAGAAGCAGTAAAACTCGTGAACCGTAAACCGTAAACCGTGACAAGAAGAAGAGCGTGTCTTCTCTTGTCACGGTTTACGGTTTACGGTTCACTCCTCTTATGCGTCTCGACCTCTTCCTACGCGCGAGCCGCCTCGTCCTGCGACGCACGGTCGCGCAGGAGTTGTGCGAGGCGGGTGCGGTCTTGGTGAACGGCGCGGCGGCTCGCGCTTCGCGCGCGGTGCGCGAGGGCGACGAGATAATTGTCCGCCGCCGCAGCCGCGCCCTCACCGTGCGCGTCCTCACGCTCCCGCAGGCCAAACAGGTCTCCCGCGGCGACGCCACCTCCCTCTACGAAGTCATCAGCGACATCAATGTGAACGATGAAGTATGAACGCTGAACGATGAACTGAATGAACTGTCCGTCAGGTGTCTTACAGTTCATCCTTCAGCGTTCATACTTCATCGTTCCATTTGCGTTCGCCTTCCGCGCGCCCGCGGCGGATTCCGCGCGCGTGTTCGTCTGGAAACCAAACGCGGGGCGGCCGACCGTTTTTGGAAAAGCGGCGGATATGCGCGTGTGTCTTAGTGGAACGCCACTTGCCCAGCCTCAAGTTGACCTCGGTGAATAACGTCCACAAGCAAAGCAGTAAGGAACAAGTGGGGGAGCTATGAACATCCTGAGCAGTATTTTTACAGACGATTTGGCGATCGACCTCGGTACTGTCAACACACTTATCTTTGCGCCCGACCGCGGCGTCGTCCTCAACGAGCCGTCGGCCGTCGCGATTCACAGGTACACGGGCGAAGTCCTTGAGGTCGGGGCCGAAGCCTACAAGATGCTCGGCCGCGAGCCGAAGGACGTTGAGGTCTTTCGCCCCGTCCGCGGCGGCACCATCGAAAACTTCGACGCGGTCGAGAAGATGCTCAAGGCATTCATCGGCCGCGTGCTCGGCGGCGGCCGGCGCAGCCACGTCGTCATCGGCGTCCCCGGCTCCTCGACCTCTCTGGAACAGCGCTCTGTGCGCGACGCCGCGAAAGACGCCAAGGCCACACGCGTTGACTTGGTTGACGAGGGCCTGTGCGCCGCCTTCGGCGCGGGGCTTCGTCAGGACGACGAGCGAGCGCACTTGGTCGTTGACATCGGCGGCGGCACGACGAACGTCGCCATCATCGCTTCGGGCGCGGTCGTCTCCTCGCACAGTCTGCCCGCCGCGGGCAACGCGATGGATCAGGCCATCATCGACTACGCGCGCGCCAAGTACGAGATGCAGCTCGGCGAGCGCACGGCCGAGAACATCAAGAAGCAGTTGGGCAACGTCGCCCCCGACTGTGAAGGCACGTTGGAGATTGTCGGCAAGCAGGTAACGGACGGGCTGGCGAAGGTTGTCGAGATACAGGCCGCGGAGGCGCGCGAGGCTTTAGAGCCGGTGGTCGCGGAGATCATCACGGGCGCGCGCCGCGCCATCGAAGAGTCGAAGCCGGAGGTGACGGCCGACATCTATCAGACGGGTCTTATCCTGACGGGCGGCGGCGCGCTCCTCGGCGGGCTGGCCGAGCGTTTGCAGCAGGACTTGCGCCTGCACGTCGCCGTGGCCGACGACCCGCTCGCGGCGGTCGCGCACGGCGCGGGGCGTCTGCTGTCGGACAAGGCGCGGCTCCAACGCGTCGCCATCCGCGAGGACGTGCCCGTCTGGGAGGCCGAACAGGCGCTCGTCGTCAACTGGTAAGTCTCTTTTTGCGAAGGGGAGGAAGGGAAAGAGGGCGCGGGCTTTTCAGTCCACGCCCTCTTTCTCTGTCTCTCGACTCAGCTCCTCGATGGCGAGCGCGCGCTCGCGCGCGGGGAGTTGTTTGAGGTCGCTGACGAGTAAGGCGGCGCGGTTCGCTTCAACGTCAGTCTCGTCCGTGGGTGAGGGCGGGAGGAGGAAGAGGCCGCCGACGTAGAGGGCGAGTGTGAAGAAGGAGACGTAGCCGGTCGAGGCGGCGTAAGCGGGGCCGCCGAGCGCGACGCCTTCGAGCATGGCCGCCGTCAGGCGCCGGAGCCAGCCGCCCGTCGGTTCGGTGAGCGACGCGAGCAGCAGGTGCTTGACGACGAAGGCCGTGCCGAAGAGCGCCGCGAGACTGCGCAGCAGACGCCGCGCGTCGAACGCAGAGAACTGGTTCTGCCAGAGCGTCCAAAGAAAGAAGAAGGCGAGCACGAATCGCGGCAGCCCCGCGTCGGGCAGCACAGAGTTGAACGCCTGCGCCGACGCGAAGAAGAGCGCGCCGAGTGTGAGCGCGTGCGACACGTTCTCCGCCGCGCTTCGGTCAGCCGAGAGCCAACGCCCGAGCATCAACGCGCCCCCGCGCGCGAAGAGCACGAGCAGCATCGTCGCCAGAATCAGAGTCACCAGCGGCGGCGGCACGAACACCAGCGCCCCGCCGCTCGCCTCGACGCGCACGCCCCCGAGCAGCGCCACCGTCAGGAAAATCGTCGGCAGCAGCACGTGTCGCAACAGCGCGCGGTTCGTCGCTCGGCTCATTTACGCTCGCGAAAGACCTTCAGCGGGTTGAAGTCGTCTGGCGTTCGTTCAAGGCCGCGCTCAAGCTCTGCCTTCAACTCGGCGACCGAATGAATCTTCAGCTCGGGGTCTTCGACTGTGAGCGGCGCGCCGGGTGAAAGGCTGTTGACGAGGTTGACGGCTTCGAGTCCCTGCCGGAAGAGCGTGTCGTCGTTGTAGACGCGCCCCCAGCCCTCTCTGTAGAAAGAGTATGCAACGTAGAACTGCGTGCGCGGGTCGCGTCGCGCGGGGTCGGCCCTCTCCCATTCGACGCGCGCGGCGCGATACTGCTCGCGCAGGAACAGCTCGCGGCCCGCATCGAAACGCGCGCGGTCTACTTCATAAGTGCCGGCGGCGACGCTCGCTTGAGTCGCCACTTCGCCGACGCTGCGCGGCGCCGCTGCGTAGAGCCAGACGACGAGCGCCGCATACAGAAGCGTCCACACGATGCCGACCCACTGGATGAGCCTGTGCCGCATTGCTATAATCTTTTGCGTTCGGAAAATCCCCGTTTGATCTGTTCGTAAGTTTGCCGCGAAAGGATAGCGCATTTCCGTGATGAAAACATTCTTCGCCGTCCTGCTCCTCTGCGCCTGCGCCACGGGCGCCTCTGCGCAGGGCGCGCACCACCACGGCCAACAACAGAAGCAGGAGCAGGCGTCCGCCGACTCCGGCCGCATCCTCCGCGGCGACCGCATCGGCCACGACACGCGGCGCGTGGCCTTCGCCGACGCTCTGAAGGAGCCGCAGAAGTACGCCGACAAGACGGTCGTCATCGAGGGCGTCGTCCGCCGCGTCTGTCAGGCCGAAGGCTGCTGGATGGAGATCGGCCCGCAGGCCGAAGGCGAGGGCGGCGTCCGCGTCACCTTCGATCACAAGTTCACCATCCCGAAGGACGCCGCGCCGATGAACTTCCGCGCCGAGGGCACGCTCAAGGTCAAGACGTTGAGTAAGGAAGCGGTCGAGCACCTCGTCAAAGAGGACGGCGCCACCATCAAGACCAACCCCGACGGCACCGCCGACGAGGTCACCTTCCTTGCCACGGGCGTTGAGCTTTGGAAATAGGAACGATGAACTGAAAGACAAGCTGCCTTCAATTCATCGCTCATCGTTCATACTTCATCGTTAGTTATTATGAAGCCTTTCAAGATTAGGGATATCGAGATAAGTCCGCCGCTCGTGCTCTCGCCGATGGCAGGGGTGACGGACGTGCCGTTCCGTGCGCTGTTGAAGCGGCGCGGCGGTATCGGGCTGACGGTGTCGGAGTTCATCTCGGTCGAGGGGCTGACGCGCAACAATCCGAAGTCTCGAAGGCAGATGCGCTTTCACGAATACGAGCGCCCGTTCGCCGTGCAGATTTTCGGCGGGCAGCCCGAGCGCATGCGCATGGCCGCCGAGATGGCCGAGGAGGTCGGCGCAGATATCCTCGACGTGAACTGCGGCTGCCCCGCGCCGAAGGTCGTCAAGCACGGCGGAGGCTCCGGCCTGCTTAAAGACCTGCCGCGGCTGGAGACGATTCTCAAAGAGATTAAGAAGGCCATCACGATTCCGCTCACCGTCAAGATTCGCGCGGGCTTCTACGACCACACGCGCAACGCGGTCGAGGTCGCGAAGTTGGCCGAAGGCTGCGGCGCCGAGCACATCGCGCTCCACGGCCGGACGAAGGAGCAGGCGTACAAGGGCTTCGCCGACTGGGACTTGGTGCGGCAGGTGAAGGAGGCGGTCTCTGTGCCTGTCTCGGGGAGCGGCGACGTGGTCACAATCGAGGGCGCGTTCAAGCGCTGGCGCGAGACGAATTGCGACGGCATCCTCATCGGTCGCGGCGCGATGGCGAACCCGTGGATATTCCGCCAGATTGAGGAGACGCTCGAAGGGCGCGAGCCCTTCCAGCCCACCCTCGACGACAAGCGCGAAGTGCTCATCGAATACTTCGACCTGCTGCGCGCGGACATGCCCGAGTTCGCCGCCATCGGCCGCATGAAGCAGCTCGCCGGCCAGTTCACCAAAGGCTTGCACGGCGGCTCGCGTTTCCGTCAGGTCATCTACCACTCGCATACCGTGACGGAAGTCCTCGAACGCATCGGTGAATACTTCGAGACGGTCGCGTCGGGGCGCACCTACCTCGGCGAAGGCGGCCCCGACGAGCCCGAAGAGGAAGCACCCGTCCTCGACTCCTGCGAGGCCGCGACCTTCTGACGGGGTGAGAGTCCAACGCCGTCGAGCGTGAGCCCGCCGCCTCCGCTCCTTATACGTCGAGGTTGATTATCTCCGCGCTCACGTCATCGCCGTTCACCTTGAGCCGCGCGACGATGACGGGGAGTTTGAAGCGGCGCGGGCCGGCGCTGCCGGGGTTGAGGTAGAGGACGCCGCGGCGTTCTTCGACGAGGGGCTTGTGCGAGTGTCCGCTGACGACGACGCGGAAGCCCGCGGGCGCAATGTCCAACTCTTTGAGGTCGTGCAGGACGTAGATGAAAGTCCCGTTAACTTCGATTGCCTCGTACTCGGGCAGCGACTCGGCCCACGCGCCGCGGTCGTTGTTCCCGCGTACCGCCACCAACGGCGCCAAGCGCCCCAACTCTTCCAACACCTCCGGCCCGCCCACGTCGCCCGCGTGAATAATCAACTCCGACCCCATCAGCGCCCCGAACGCCTCCGGCCTCAACAGCCCGTGCGTGTCGGAGATGACGCCGACGAACCCTCCCGCCTTGACCTCTTGACTGCCCACGCTCACCTCTTGAGTATCTCCCTCTAAAGCCCGAGCGGGCGCGGCGACTTGCCGCCGAAGAACCATGCGGCGCCGACGCGGAGGCGATGGTGCCACGTCGGCAGCCGCGTCGTGTAGAGGGCGAAGCGCGCT
This sequence comes from Pyrinomonadaceae bacterium, assembly GCA_045807845.1. Classification (GTDB taxonomy): domain Bacteria; phylum Acidobacteriota; class Blastocatellia; order Pyrinomonadales; family Pyrinomonadaceae; genus QHXN01. The sequence goes on from JBJMGQ010000376.1 coordinate 15,897, forward strand.
TGTCGTGCGATCTCGCCGGTGACGACGTGGCCGGCCGTCAAGACCGCGGCCGTGTCTGTGCCGAGGCTGACGGCCTCGCCCAGCTCCTCGAAGTGGCCGGCGGCCGGGACGCCACCGTCGATGAGCTCCTGCACGTTGCGCGCGACGAGCTTCGCCTGCTGGAAGGCGATCTGCGCCGTCCCCGCGAGGCTCGGGACGACGTTCGGGTAGTAGGCGATGTCGCCGAGCGCGAAGACCTCGGGGCGACCGCGCACCTGAAGCGTGCGCTCGACGACGACGAGTCCCTTCTGCGTCTTCTCCAGCTCAAGTTTTTCGACGAGCGGGTTGACGCGCACGCCCGCCGTCCAGACGACGCCCGCGGCCTGAATCGTCTCGCGCTCGCCCGCGTGCTCAAGCTCTACGCCCTGTCGCAGCACACGCACGACGCGCGTCTCCGAGAAGACCTCGATGCGCTTCTCTTGAAGGACGCCCTCGACGACCGAGCGGATACCCTCGTCCATGCCGGGGACAAGCTGGCTCGCCATCTCGACGACGACGACGCGCGGCTCGCCGCGCAGGCCGCGCCGTTGGAAGGCGTCGCGCAGGAGGTCGGACATCTTCGTCGCCAGCTCGACGCCCGAAGCGCCGCCGCCCACGACGACGAAGGTCGCGGCGCGGCGCGCGTCCTGCGGCGCGGCGTCGGGCTGGATGCGGTCGAGCACTTCAATCATCCGCGCGCGCAGGTCGTCGGCGTGGCGGAGTTTGCGGAAGGGGAGCGCAAAGGCTTCGGCCCCCTCGATGCCCCAGAAGTTCGTGACGCCGCCGACGCCGAGCACGAGATAGTCGTATCCGAGCCGGCGGACGCGCCCCGCCACCGAGACCTCTTTGCGGTCGAAGTCGATGTCGGTCACGGCGCCCTGCACGAAGTTGACCTTGTCGTTGCCGATCAGCTCCGTGTAGCGCGGCGCGATGTGCCACGCCTCGACCTCGCCGCTCAGGTACTCGTAGAGGAGCGGCGTGTGCAGGAAGTGGTCTTCGCTGGCGACGAGCGTCACCTCGCCCGCCCTCGCAAGGCTGAGCGCCGTGAACAGCCCCCCGAAGCCTCCGCCCACGACCAGAATGCGTGCCCTCTCCTCCACCTTCTCCTCGCTGGCGTCCATAAAGTCCCCCGTCCCCGTGTGCTCAAAAATCGTGCCGCATGGTAACAGACAAGTCCGTTTTGACACACCCCTGCGCGGCCGGTCGGCTGGACACCCCAGCAGAGCGCGTGTTAGATTTTCCGGGTCAGTAAATTAACTCTAGCGGTTGCCTGAGGATAGAGACAGGCTTACTGCGGTCTGGGAGGATCATCTAGGACAGTCATGGCATTAGCAACAGAGGTCAAGGTAGGGATTATCGACACGTACAAGACGCACGAGGGCGACACCGGCTCGCCGCAGGTGCAGGTCGCCTTGCTCACGCAGCGCATCAACGAGCTGACCGAGCACTTCAAGACTCACAAGAAGGACAACCACTCGCGACGTGGGCTGCTCAAGATGGTCTCGCAGCGCAGGAGCCTGCTCGACTACCTCAAGCGTAGAGACATCGAGGGGTATCACGAACTCATCAGCAAGCTCGGCCTGCGCCGCTAACCGGTAGCGAAGGCAGGGCCGGGCCCCTTTTGGGTTCGCAGCCAGTCAGTGTACGAGGACGACAGCCTCTTTAACAACGCCCCACGTCCAGTGACAAGCGGGCGGGAGTGGCCGAACGTGACGGCCGTAGCTTCCGCGCGCGGACGCAAGGGCTCGGCGGCCTTTGGCGGACATGCAGAAGGCGGCACCTGCTTCACGGTTGGAGCAGGTGCCGCTTTCTCTTTTCAGGAGCACGGGCGCGCCCTCCGCCTCACGTAGCGGGGGACGAGCCCGACACACGAAACATTTCCGGGCACGCGCGCGGCGGATGAGACGCCGCGTAAATCCACAGCAGCCGCCCCGGCCAAGCGGGTGGCCGAGCCCGAAGGAGACGAGATAAAAATGGCAGCTAAGAAATTACTGAGAGAGAAGATCAAACTGGGCGACCGCGAACTCTCCGTCGAGACGGGGCGCGTCGCCAAGCAGGCGCACGGCTCCGTCATCGTTCGCTACGGCGACACGATGGTTCTGGTCGCGGCCATCGGCGCGGGCAGCCCCCGCGAAGGCATCGACTTCTTCCCGCTCACGGTCGAGTACCGCGAGCACAACTACGCGGCCGGTCGCATCCCCGGCAACTACTTCCGCCGCGAAGGGCGCCCCGGCGAGAAGGAAGTCCTGACCGCGCGTATGATCGACCGCCCCTGCCGCCCGCTCTTTACGGAAGGCTACCGCAACGAGACGCAGGTCATCGCCTCGGTCATCTCGGCCGACGACGAGAACGACCCGGACGTGCTCGCCATCACGGGCGCCTCGCTCGCGCTCTACCTCTCGGACATCCCGTTCCCGCAGCCCATCGCGGGCGTGCGCGTCGGGCTGATTGACGGCCGCTACGTCATCAACCCGACCTACGACGAGGTACGCGAGTCGCGCCTGAACCTCGTCGTCGCCGGCACCGAAGAGGCCATCGTCATGGTCGAGGCCGGCGCCAAAGAGGTGTCGGAGGAGATCATGGTCGAGGCGCTCATGCTCGCGCACAAGGAGATTAACCGCCTGTGCCGCTGGCAGAAGGAGCTCTACAAGGCGCTCGACGTGCAGAAGCGGCCCGTCGAAGCTCCGGTCTTGAACGAGGAGATGCTCGCCGCGGTCGAGAGCAACTACGCCGAGCGCCTGCGCCAATCGCTCAACACCGAGGCGCTGGGCAAGATCGAGTCCTACGCGGCCGTCGATGCCCTCAAGAAGGAGGTCGTCGAGTCCTACCCCGAAGACCAGCCCGAGCAGCGCCAGCAGGCGAAGAAGGTCTTCGACCACCTCAAGGAGAAGATTTTCCGCGAGGACATCCTCGGCAAACGTCGCCGACCCGATAATCGCAAGTTCAGCGAGATTCGTCCCATCGACGTAGAGGTCATCTGGCTCCCGCGCGTCCTCGGCTCGGCGCTCTTTACGCGCGGCGAGACGCAGGCCATCGTCACCTCGACCTTGGGCACGAAGGAGGACGAGCAGTTCATCGACGACCTTGAGTCGGGCGAGATTAAGCGCCGCTTCCTGCTCCACTACAACTTCCCGCACTACTCGGTCGGCGAGGTCGGTCGCTTCGGCTCCACTTCGCGCCGCGAGATCGGCCACGGCGCACTCGCGCGTCGCGCTTTGGAGCCCGTGCTCCCGAGTGAACAAGAGTTCCCGTACTCGCTCCGCATCGTCTCGGACATCACGGAGTCGAACGGCTCCTCTTCGATGGCGACGGTCTGCGGCGGCTCGCTCTCGATGATGGACGCGGGCGTCCCCATCAAGTCGGCGGTCGCGGGCGTCGCGATGGGTCTGGTGATGGAGGGCAACCGTTACGCCATCCTCTCCGACATCGCGGGCGCCGAAGACCACTACGGCGACATGGACTTCAAGGTCGCGGGCACGCGCGAAGGCATCACCGCGCTCCAGATGGACATCAAGATCGGCGGCATCAACGCCCAGATCATGGCCGAGGCTTTGGAGCAGGCGAAGAAGGGTCGCTTCCACATCCTCAGCATCATGGAGCAGGCCATCCCGGCCGCGCGCGAGGAGCTTTCGCCGTATGCTCCGCGCATCATCACCATCAAGATTAACCCCGACCGCATCCGCGACGTGATCGGGCCGGGCGGCAAGATGATTCGCTCCATCGTCGAGGAGACGGGCGCGAAGATTGACGTTGAGGACGACGGCACCATCTTCATCGCCACGGCCGACGGCGACGCCGCGCAGGCCGCCATCGCGCGCATCCGGGGGCTGACCGCCGAGGCCGAAATCGGCGAGCAGTACCTCGGCACGGTCTCGCGCATCGTCGATTTCGGCGCCTTCGTCGAAATCTTCCCCGGCACCGACGGCCTGCTCCACATCTCTGAGATCGCCGAGCACCGCGTCCGCGACGTGCGCGACGAGTTGAAGGAGGGGCAGCAGATTCTCGTCAAGTGCATCGGCAAGGAGGGCAACAAAATCAAGCTCTCCCGCAAGGCCGTGCTCCGCGACGAGAAGCAGAAGACGGGCAACGGCGGGCGAGCCGAGGCCGCCGGTCAGGGCGATGGAGATTAGGCGTAACCGCCTCCGTGTTTAATTTTTGAGAGGGCAAGGGTTCGCTCTGCGGGGCGAGCCCTTTTTTTATCTTGACAGGGTGCGCCCACGGCGGGTTTAATGAGCAGCCGAAACTGGAACTCAAAGGCTATTCGGAGTCTCTTCTCAATGCGGTAACCGGGAGAGGTTTCGCCGCAAGTCTTTCAAACAACGGGCAGATACAGGCAGAGGCGAGGCCGGAGGCGACGCCGCCGAGGGCCGTTTTGCCGTCTCCGCCGCCGATTTTACGGCCGCGCCCGCTCAGTAGATTCGCCCGAATTGCCCCGAAGTCATTCGATTGTTAGAGACAGGCCGAAGGGGAATGGGTTTCAAGCAGGAGGACGACCACGCGATGAAGCATCAAGCATTCCGCACAATCGCTCTGATGCTCGGCGTCATGCTCGCAGCCGCGCCCGCGACACTGGCCGGCACCATCACCTACGGTGAGTTGGTGCGCACGGCCGGCACGGGCGGTCAGTTGCGTCCGGCCAGCGATGTGCATCTGCGCCTCGCCGCGCAGGGACAGCCCACGGCGCAAGTCGGTTCGACGCAGAGTGGCACGACCTCCTCTCAGGAGCAGCAGGCGTCCGGCCAGCAGCCGGCGACCCCCAACGGCACGACGAACATCTCCGCCCCCGCCTCGTCCGACCCGACGCTCTCGCAGAGCGGCGGCAAGGTCGAGACCGTTGACCTCGGCGACGTGACCGGCACGGTCTGCGACTGTGGCGAGATTCCGAAGCCCCCGCTCCCGAAGGGCGGCTTCCCTTGGTGGACGCTCGCCGGCATCCCGCTCATCTGCGTGAGCGGCATCTGCGCCGGTGGCGAGGAGACGCCGCCCACGACCCCGAACCCGACGCCCACGCCGCCCACGACCCCGACGCCGGAGCCCATCTCGCTCTTCCTCTTCGGCACGGGCCTGCTCGCCGTCGGCGCCAGCGCGCGCCGTCGCTACGGCCGCAAGCAGTTCGAAACCGACACCCTGAGCGCGACGACGGAGGAGATCTAAACCATGCTGCGACCGAGAGCCGCGAAAGACTCCTTCCGCGCCCCGCGCCTGCTGCTGACCGCCTTCGTGGCGCTCGCCGCCTGCGCCGCGCTTCTCCTGACGACGGGCGCCGGGGCCAAGCAGAAGAACAAGAAGAACCAGCAGCCGACTACGGGGCGCATCGAAGTCTCGACGCAGCCCGGCGGCTACCCCATCACCATCGACGGCAACTCCGCGGGCGAGACGACCGACTACGTCCGCGCCATCGAGTTAGACCCGGGCCCGCACACCGTCGAGATCGTCTTCCCGAACAACACGCGCTGGTCGCAGGTCTTCAACATCGTCGCCGGACGCAAGAACTGCGTCGCGCTCAACTACCGCCCGCGCACCATCGAGATTCCGGCCATCGCCGTCTCGCCCTGCCCGTACCCCGTCAACGTCACCGCTCCGGCGCAAGTCTCTGACGGCGACATCGTGACGTTCACGGCCGACGTGGGCTATCAAGGGCCTTCGGCGCTCAACTACACTTGGACGGTGAGCCCGCCCGCGGCGCGCATCCTTTCGGGCGTGGGCACGCCGACGATTACCGTTGACTCTTCGGGTCTGGGTAACAAGCGCGTGACGGCCATCCTCGTCGTGGACGACGGCTCGGGCGACCGCTCGTGCCGGCAGACGGCGCAGGCCGCGACGGGCGTCTCGGGGCTCCCGACCATCACGCCGCCCAAGCGCTTCGACGAGTTCCCGTCCGTGGCGCACGACGACGACAAGGCGCGCTTCGACAATCTCGCCATCGAGTTGCAGAACAGCCCGGGCGCGACCGCCTACGTCATCGCCTACGCGGGTCGCAACAGCCGCGCGGGCGAGGCCGACCGCATGACGAAGCGCGCGGCCGACTACCTGACGACCACGCGCGGCATCAGCCGCGACCGCCTCGTCGTCATCAACGGCGGCCGTCGCGAGTCGAACAGCTTCGAGTTGTGGATCGTGCCGCAGGGCGCCGAGCCGCCGCGCCCGACCCCGAGTCAGGACTGAAGGTAAGAACACTCCGACCTGCCGCGAGCGCCGAACCCCTCTGGCCGAGGAGTTCGGCGCTTTCGCACATTACAAGATGGAAGATAAGTCATGCTGCCCCGCTTACTCACACCCGCGTTCCTACTTATCCTGTTCTTAGCCACCGCAGCGCACGCCGACCCCGTCCTCGTCATAGATGGGTTCCTTCAGTCCGTCAGGGTCAGCCCCGAACAGGCGCTGCGCTCGATGGACGTATCCGGCCCCGGCTTCCACGCGAGCGCGAGCGACATCACGACCGTCCTCTGCACGCCCGGCTGCTCCTTCTGCTTCCCCGGCGGTTTCCAACGGAGTCGGTCACATACCGCTTCGACAACAATCCGCCGGTGCCCGAGCCGGCCACGCTCGTTCTATTCAGCTTAGGGGGCGGCGGCCTCTGGCTGCTCAGGCGGAGGCGAGACGGGCGCTGACGTGCGCGTTGCTCTGCGGTCGCGGAAGGGGCGTGCCTTCGTGGCACGCCCTTTTCTTTAACCAGCGTGCGGGCGCTCGCCGGCGTACGGTTACGAAACGTGGGCGGGCGGTCTGTTCTAATGGGTTGTGTAGTTTTAGAACTTTTAACCTCGCTTTGAGCCCTTATGGGGCGTCGTTAAAAAGATACGGATTTCGAGGAGGATTCAGAGAATGGCTGATGGAGAAGGCTCAAGCAACACCGGCGTGGTCGCCATCGTGGTGATCTTTCTGATTGTGGTCGTCGCCGCGTTCTTCGCGTACCGCGGCGGCATGTTCGGCGGCGGGACGAAGAAGACCCAGATCGATGTCAACGTCCAGGCGCCGTCAACGAAGTAGCGCAGACCACAGTTAAAAACCGAAGGGGAGGGGAGGCGCCCTGCGGCGTCGCTCCTCCTCTTCTTTTCAACTGCGCCGCGCGGCTGCTAACATGCTGATAAATAGTAGATGGTGAATGGTGTATGGAAGGACGCGCACGTCTACCCACCCTTCACTATTTACCATTCAACATCTACCGGAGAAGCACATTGGCAGCACCGAACATCGACACGGTCGTGTCGCTCTCGAAGCGGCGCGGGTTCGTCTTTCCCTCCTCGGATATTTACGGCGGACTGGGCAGCGCTTGGGACTACGGCCCGCTCGGCGTGGAAATCTCGAACAACGTCAAGCAGGCTTGGTGGCGCTGGATGGTTCACGAGCGCGACGACATGGAGGGCATTGATTCCAGCATCATCCTCAACCGCCTCGTCTGGAAGTACTCGGGCCACGAGGAGACGTTCAGCGACCCGCTCGTAGACTGCCGCGAGTGCAAGACACGCCTGCGCGCAGACAAGCTCGAAATTCCGGAAATCAGTGACTTGGGTCATCTCGCCACGCCCGAGGAAGCAATCGAAGCAAAAGTTGTTAAGTGCCCCAACTGCGGCTCAACGAACCTGACCAAACCGCGCCCCTTCAACCTCATGTTCCGCACGACCATCGGCGCGGTCGCCGAGGATGACGACCCGACTGCCTTAGCTTATCTGCGGCCCGAGACGGCGCAGGGCATCTTCATCAACTTCCTGAACGTGCAGACGACGATGCGGCGCAAGATTCCCTTCGGCATCGCGCAGATAGGCAAGTCGTTCCGCAACGAGGTCACGCCCGGCAACTTCATCTTCCGCACGCGCGAGTTCGAGCAGATGGAGATGGAGTACTTC
>JBJMGQ010000377.1:0-3637 GCA_045807845.1 Pyrinomonadaceae bacterium
CTCGAAAGGTATCTCGGTCATATGGAGAGCGTCATCCGCGCCGCGCGCGGCGGGTGAGACAGACAAGGGAGAGAGCAGGTCGGGCCGCCATCGCCCGATATTTTTTTGCCTTGCTGCTTTGTTAAGCAAAGCGCTTTGCTTTGAACGGGCGGGCGCGGCGTTTGCAATTCGCGGGAACGAAGGAGGCGGCGAGTCGTGAACACAAACGTTAACTTTCCGGCGGCGGTCGGCGTGCCGGGCCTGCTCGGCGCGTGCCTCGTGCTCGCCACAGAGGGCGGTGTGGGTATGCCGCTCGACACGCCGCTGCGTCCCGGCGAGTCTTACACGACGGAGCTGGTCTTCGATCTGCCCGAGGGCGCGCGCGACCCCGTGCTCTTCGTCAAAGAGTCGTCGCCGGAGACGCGCTTCATCATCGGCCACGAGAACAGCCCGCTCCACGGCAAGACCGAGTTCGGGCTTTGAGCTTAAGGCATCAGTTCGGCAAAACGGTTGCGGGGAGGAAGGGTTATGGACGAGTTGAGCATCACGGGCGCGCGTTGCGTTCGCCCGCGCCGGACGCAGGGGTTCTGGCGGAGGCAGTTCGACGACGCGCCGACGCCCGCGCAGCGGAAGTTCGACATGGTGTTCGGGATCATCATGCCCATCCTGTGTTTCGCCTTTGACCCCTTCGTGTTCAGGGCCGGGGTGATGGGCGGCCGGGGGCTCTATTCCAAATATCAGTTCTACGCCTACACGCTGTGCGCTCTGGAGATGGTGGCGCTCTGCGCGTGGCTCTGCTCGGCGGGGCGCGCGGGCAGACGCCCGGCCGCGCTGGCAGGGATGCTGCTCGCGGGCGCGTTGTTCTCGTTCTTCGTCGGCTTTTCGATACTGCCTTACAGCATCCTCGGGCTCTTCTTCGTGATAGGCATTCTCGGCTTCGTTCCGTTCCTGACGGCGCTCGTCTATTTGCGCAACGGTTGGCGTGCGGCGGGGGCGGTGGGGCGCGCAGGCAAGGGCTCGCCCGGGCTTGCGGCTGCGGCGCTCGCGTGCGGATTCTTCTTCGCGCTGGGGGCGCCGGCCGTCGCGCAGATGTCGGTCGAGAGAGAAGTCTCGGCGGCGCTGGCCGACGTGCGCGAGGGGAGGAAGCTGTCGCCCGCGAGGCTCCGCGCGTTGCGCGTGACGGCGGCGGCCTCGGGCTTGGCCGCTTGCGACGACCTCGTCTGGGAGTACCACAGCGAGCGCGACCCAGCGCGGCGCGCGCGACTGGCGGAGGCGTACGCGGAGATAACGTCGGGCGGCGACATCGAGGGGCGACTGACGTTTCTTTTGGACTGAGCCGGCGGGGCTTCTCGAAAATTGAGGTGAACAGGCGTGGAGAGTTTCGACGTGGTGGTCGTGGGGGCGGGGCTGGCGGGGCTTCAGGTGACGAAGCAACTCGCGCGTGGCGGCGCGCGCGTGATGTTGGCCGACAGGAAGAACTCGCTCGAAGACGCTGTGCACACGACGGGCATCTTCGTCCGTCGCACGCTCGAAGATTTCGACCTGCCGCGCGACTGTCTGGGGCCGCCGGTCAGGAAGGTGAAGCTCTACTCGCCCGCGCGCCGCACGCAGGAGCTTGAGAGCGAGCACGAGGAGTTTCGCGTCGGCCGCATGGGGCGACTCTACGCGCGCATGCTCGAAGAGTGCATCGACGCGCGCGCCGCGTGGTCGCCTGCGACGCGGTACGCGGGGCTGGAAGTTGACGGCGACGCTCCCGGCGCTTCGGTGGTGCTGCTCGAACGCGCGGGCGTGACGCGGAGGATCGCTGCACGTTTCGTGGTCGGGGCCGACGGGGCGCGCTCGCGCGTGGCGCAAGACCTCGGGCTGGACGAGAACCAAGAGTGGATCGTCGGCGTCGAGGACGTGTTCCGCGGCGTCGCCACGATGAGCGAGCCTTGCTTCCACTGCTTCCTCGACCCAAGGCTTGCGCCCGGATATCTCGCGTGGGTCGTGTGCGATGGTGAAGAGACGCACGTCGGCGTGGGCGGCTACGCCGAGCGCTTCGACCCGGCGCGCGCGCTCGAAGAGTTTCGAGCTGAGATGTCGCGCACGTTCGACTTCACGCGCGCGCGGCGCGTCGAGCGCAGGGGCGGGCGCATCCCCGTGGGCGGCGTGCTGAAGCGTATCGCATGTCGTCGGGGCCTGCTCGTCGGCGACGCGGCGGGCGCCGTCTCGCCTCTGACGGCGGGCGGGCTCGACCCTTGTATGCGCCTGTCGGGGCTCGCGGCCGAAGTCATCGCGGACTGTCTCGCGAGCGGAGATGCGGCGGCGCTCGCGCGCTACTCGGGGGCGAGTTTTCGTGCGCGCTTCGCCTCGCGTCTGTGGATGAGAAGGACGCTGTCTGCCGTCGGCAGCCCTTTGCTTGTCGAGGCGGCGTGCGCGTTAATGAGGCGCGCGCCCTTCAAGCGTCTGGCGCGGCACGTCTTCTTCGGCCGCGGCTCTTTCCCCGACGTGGGGAGCCACAGGCGCGCGGCGTGGGTGGGTCTGCTGCCGCGCGAGGAGCAGTCGGAGTTTAATTCGCAGTCGGGCACGAACGTCTGACCGGAGGAGTGTTGACAGATATGTTGAAGCGCATCGTAGCCATCGCGTTCATCTTCGTGTGTGCGTCCGCGGCGTGGATAGTCTTGGGCGCGACCGTCTTCTCGCGCACGTACGATTCGGATCAGGCGCTTGAGGGTCAAGTCACATCGCTGTGGGGCGCGCCGCAGTCGCAGTCGCCGCCCGCGGCCTCGGCCGAGCACGCGGTGCCGAAGACGACCGAGACGATAGAGAACGGGAAGCTGAAGGTCGTGACGGAGATGATTCCCGTGACGGAGACGCTGCCGCTTGAGTCGAGCCGCGTGGACGTGTCGCTCGGGCTTGAGCACAGGCAGAAGGGTCTGCTCTGGTACAGCACCTACAAGGTCGGCTTCGACGGCACCTACGTCTTCCGCAACGCGACCGGGCAGGAGCGCGTGATGTTCAATTTGAAGTTCCCGGCCGAGCGCGCCATCTACGACGACTTGGTCTTCACGGTCAACGGCGCGCCCGTCGCGCTGACGAACGAGAAGAACGCGGCGACGGGCACGGCCACGGTCAAGCCGGGGGAGATGGCGACGCTGCACGTCGCTTACCGTTCGCAGGGCTTGAACGATTGGCGCTACAACTTCGGCGGCGACGTGGCGCAGGTGCGCGACTTCCGGATGCGGATGACGACCAACTTCAAGGAGATCGACTTCCCCGGGAACACTCTGTCGCCGTCGGACAAGCGCGAGACGAACGAGGGTTGGGAGTTGGAGTGGAACTATAAGAACCTCGTCTCGGGTTTCCAGATAGGGATGGCGATGCCCGAGAAGTTGCAGCCGGGGCCGCTCGCGGGTCGCATCAGTTTCTTCGCGCCGGTCTCGCTCTTCTTCTTCTTCTTTCTGATGTTCATCATCACGACGATGCGAGGGATAGAGCTGCACCCGATGAACTACTTCTTTCTCGCTACGGCCTTCTTCGCGTTCCACCTGCTGCTCGCGTACCTCGTTGACCACGTCTCGATTCACACAGCGTTCGCCGCGTCGTCGGTCGTCTCGATCTTCCTCGTCATCAGCTATCTGCGGCTGGTGGTGGGGACGCGCTTTGCGGCGCGCGA
>JBJMGQ010000378.1:0-17354 GCA_045807845.1 Pyrinomonadaceae bacterium
GGCGATCAGCACCGGCGTGTCGTTGCAGCTCGCACCCATCTTGTAGAGGCCGTAGCCCGCGGAGGCGTCGGAGGACGCGACCGTCAAAGGCGAGTTCGTGTTGTTGTAGAACTCGACGAAGTCGTCGCCTAAGCCACCGGGCCCTGATGTCCTCAACTCGGAGATGAGGAACGTGCCGGCCGTCGTGCCCTGCGTGATGGTGCCCGTGGCTTGGCCATCCACGATGGTGCCCGAGCTGGGGCTGGAGAGGTTCAGGAGGAACGTCTCCGAGCTCTCCGGCGAGGCCGTGTCGGCGCAGACCGGGATGGGGATGGTCGCGGTCTGCGAGCCGGCCGTGACGGTCGCCGTGCCGGCGGTCGTCACGTAGTCAACGGTGCCGCCGCACGCGGCGCCGCCCGTGGCCGGGGTCGCGCCGCCGTTGGCCGTGGCGTAGTTGACGGAGAGGCCGCCGCCCGGAGCGGGCTGCGACAGCGTCAGGGTAAAGAGCATCTGCGCCGTGCCCGTCGCAGGCTCGGCCACCGAGGCGTCGTTGACGCGGATGTCGGTGGAGTTGACCGGCGTCAGCGTCGGGTCAGAGCCGCCGCCCACGGCCGGGTCGTCCGTCAACACGTTCGAGAAGTTCGAGCCGGAGACGGTGCCCTGATTCGAGATGTTCGGGCCGCCCGAGTACGGGTTGTCGATGACCACCTGGAAGGTGATCGTGACCGAGTCGTTCGGAACCAGCGTGCCGATGTTGACCGAGACCGTGCCGCCCGCGCCGTGCGGGATGCCCGGGTCGTCTGTCATCACAGGCGCCGCGACCTTCCGGCGCTGCGCCGCGGGCTCGGGCTGCTGCACGGGGTTGAGCGGCGCCGACGTGTCGGCCGCCGCGTAGTGGAAGGTCGTGCCGCCATCGCGCTTCGCCGCGGGCGCGACCGCCTTCGGAGCGACGGCCTTCGGCGCGACGGTGCCGCGCGTCGGGCTGACGAACGGGCGCGAGGTGACGCCGCTGTCGCTAGTGTTACCGGAGACGGCGGGCGCCGCTTCGGGCGCGCTCGTCGCGATGCCGCCGGGGCCTTGCACGAGGTCGCTGTCGAAGCTTTCGGGCGCGGCCGGCGGAGTGGCGCAGGTGACGCCGAAGGAGGGCGAGCCGCTGAGAATGCTGGCGGTCGAGCCGGGGTTGGCCGAGGCGAGGGCCGCGAGGCTCGCCTGCTCGACGTTCAGGATGCCCTGAATTTCGCTGAGGACGATCTCGTCGGCGCCCGAGAGCGCGTTGAGCGAGTTGCCGCTGGCGTCGAGGCAGAGCGTCGCGTTGGCGCTCGGGCTGAAGTTCACGTCGGCGCGTAGCGCGTTCGAGGTGGACGAGTTGTTGGTGTTGACGGTGTTGCTCGACACGGTCGCGCTGAGCGTCGCCGAGTTCTCCGCGCGGATGAAGATGCCGGAGCCGTTGAGCGAGCTGCCCGCCGCGCCGTTGCCGTTATAGACGAGGTTGTTCGAGACGAGGATGTTCAGGTTCTTGGCGTTCGAGTTGCGGTTCTCGATGCGGATGCCCGACTCGCCGCCGCCGCTCAGGGCTGTGCCGATGCCGACGCGGTCAATCGTGTTGTCGGCGCGGATGCCGACGCGGTTATTGGTGATCTTCGCCGCGTAGTTCGCGCCGTTGAAGGCGGAGCCCGTGTCGAAGATGATGCCGTTGCGCTGGACGTTCGTGATGATGTTGTTGTCAATCACGATGGTGCCGTTGACGTTGCCGTTGTCGTCAATGAACACGTCGATGCCGCGCTTGCCCGTGCAGGGCAGCGAGCCGCAGGAGTTGGTGATGTTGTCGCCGATGTTCTTGATGGTGTTGCCGGTGATGCTGAACGAGATCTGGTTGCCGGCGAGCAGGGCGTCGGCGCCGAGGTCGATCATGCCCGAGGTGTCGGCGGCCGTGCGGCCGCCGCCGTCGAACGTGTTGCCGGAGATGACGACGGTAGCCTTGCCGCCCTCGACGTTGCGCGCCGAGATGCTGTTCTGACCCTTGGTCGCGAGGTTGTTCGTGAAGTTGTTGTTCACGACGTTAAGGTTGCCCGTCGCGGTCGAGCCGGCGGTGTTGCCCGCCGCGTGCCCGATGGCGTCGGCGACGATGTTCGTAAAGTTGCAGGGGTCGCCGCCAGCCGCGCCGCCGACGTTGAGCGTCATGACGGATGTGCCGTCGGCGCGGTAGATGATGGCGGTCGAGCCCGTCTCGGAGTTCGTGAAGTTACAGCCGTGGAGGGTGAACGTCCCCGTCCCGGCCGCGGTATTCCACCAGCGGAAGCCGTTGGTCGCCGCCGTCTCCCAGTTGGTAATGGTGACGCCGGTCAGGCTGTTCGTGCCCGTCACGTCGAAGGCGGCAACGCCGTGGCCGCCCACGCCGCCCACGCTCGCACCTGAAACGTCGAGGCCGACGGTGTCAATGGTGACGCTTGAGACGGAGATGTTCGCCGAGGTGCGGATGTCGATGCCGTCGCCGCCGCTGTTCGTGATCGTGCCGCCGCCCAGGGTGAACGAGCCGCTATTACCCCGCAGGAAAATGCCGTCGCCGTCGCCGTCGCTGTCGGGGACGCCGTTGTTGTCGCTGTCGGTCTGCGCCACGGTCTGGTTCGCGCCCGAGATGGCGACCGTGGAGATGGTGATGGCCGAGGACGTGTCCTCGATGTGGATGGCCTGACCGCCCGCGTTGCTCGGGTTCGGAACGTTGGTCGTGCTGAACTGGAGGTTGGTCATCGTCGAGTTGTCAACGAAGACGCCGCCGCCGCCGTTCGTGGTCGAGCGCGTGTTGATCTGCGTCGTGCCCGTCACCTGGAACTTCGTGCCCGAGGCGTCAACGATGTGGATGCTGTCGCCCACCCCGCTCGTCGTGACGCTGTTGAAGGTGATGTTGATGGGGGTGCGTCCCGCCGGGCCGTCGATGAAGACGGCGCTCGCGGTTGCGCCGCCCGAGGTCGTGATGTCGCCCGAAGTGACGGTCAGCGCGCCCGTGTTGTTCTGCGCGTCGAGGCCGCGCAAGCCCGCGTCGGGCGTCATGTCGAGGTCGGCGAAGGTGATGTTGCCGGTGTTGCTCGACAGGTCAACCGCGTCGCCGGCCGAGCTGTTGACGGTCGTGTTGCCAAAGCCGGCAACGACCGCCGAGGAGGACATCAGCAGGCCGATGCCCGCGTTGTTCTGAAGGTTCGTCGTGGCGGAAGTCAGAGAGCCGCTGCCGCCGCTGATGATGATGCCGTTGGCGCCACCGTTCGACGAGATGCTGGTGAAGGTCAGGCCGATGGCGGTGTTAGTGAATGACGCCGCCACGCCCGTACCCGTGGTCGTGATGCTGCCGGTCGTGACGTTGAGCGTGCCGCCAGCGCTGGTGACGATGCCGGCGCCGCTTGAGTTCGTGACAGCCAGCGAGGTGAAGCCGGTCGTCGCACCGGCGTTGTTGGTCGCGAGGTTGACGGCGGTGCCGGCCGCGTTCTTGCTGACGGTCGCCGTGCCGAAGCTGAAGCTCGCGCCGGCGGGCGCGTTGGTGATGTCGATGCCGTTGCCGCCGGGGTTCGTGACGGTGGTCGTGCCCGAGACGGTGAGCGAGCCGCCGACGCCGTTCAGGGTAAGGCCGGTGTTCGCGCCCGTGTTCGACGCCGTGATGCCGCCGACGGTGGCGGCGAGCGTGCCGGTCGTCAGGTTCAAGGCGCGGCCGTCGCCGTTGACGGAGAGATTGCTGACGGTCAGCGTGCCGAAAGAGGTGCCGGAGATGTCTGTGCCGGCCGCGCCGGTGTTGCCGGTGTTGAAGCCGCGCAGCGTGTTGTTCTGCGCGAGCGTGATGACGTTCAACCCGGGGTTGTCAATCGTCGGCGTCGAGCCGGCAGCCGGCAGCGGGTCGCTCCCCGTCGGCGCCGCGCCCGTCTCGGTCGCGAGCGAGAAGCCCTGACCGATGACCTTCTGGGTGTTAGCCAGCGTGAAGCCGCCCGTGTAGGTGCCCGTGCCGTTGTAGATGAAGATGATGTCGCCGGGGTCTTTCGTGGGCGCCGAGGCGTTGTAGGCGGCGATGGAGTTGAAGGGCGACGTGATGCGCCCGTCGCCGCCGCCCGCCGCCGTGTTGTTGATGAACCAGACGAGCGTCGGGCCGACCGTGATGTTTGCGGTGCCAATGTCGGTCTTGTCGTCGGCGTTGCCGGCGATGCCGTCCGGCCCCTTGTCCCTGATCGTGTAGGTGAAGCTGTCGGTGCCGGTGAAGCCCGGGTTGGGGTTGTAGCTGAAACTTCCGTCGGAGTTGACGGTGGCCTGCCCGTTCGCCGGGCCGGTCGTCGGGCCGGAGGCCGTCAGGTTGTCGTTGCAGGGCGGCGTCGTGTCGTCCGGGTCGCAGTCGTTAGCGAGGAGGTTGGCCGCGCCGTTGGTGGTCGAGATGCGGACGTTACCGAAGGCGGTGAAGGTGTCGGTCGTCGCGATGGGCTGCGTCTGGACGGAGCCGGGGACGAGCGTGGTGTTCGTGTCCACCGAGTCCGTGAACGTGACGCCGGTCGCGTCCGTCGAGCCGGTGTTGGTGATCGTCACCGTGTAGGTGACGGTGTCGCCGGGCTCCGCCTTGCCGTTCGAGTTCGGGTCGGGGAATGAGTCAACCTTAGTTGCCGTGATGCCCGGCGCGAAGAGGGGCATCGGCGCTGCTGCCGGCGCGGCGCTGAGCGGCGCGGCGGTCGAAGTCGGGGCCGAAGGGGTGGCGGACTTGGGCGCGGCGGCGAGCGCCAGCGGCGCGCACTGCCCGACGAGCAATACATAAGAGATAAAGGCGGCGGCGTAGGCCCTGAGGCTGCGGCGGCAAAGAATCGACGTTCCGTGGTTCATAAATCTCCTTGGCTTGACTTACTTGACCGCGACGGGCGCGGAGGTGAGAAACCTCAATGAAACCTTGGGTGCGCGCGCTTGGCGGCTCGGGGCGGCACCTGTCGTGTTAAAAATAGGGCGGGGCGGCTCGCTTTTAACGGCCGCCCCGCCGGTCGGGCTTCAAGCTCACGGCCTCTGCGGGAAGACGCCCTGAAGGGCGATGCAGAAGTTGAGCGTCAGGTAGGGCTGCATGTTGTTATGCGGCAGTCCGCCGCCGGCCAGCGACAGCGTCTGGAAGGCCATCGGGTTCAGGGCGGCGGGCTGGGCGTACATGCCGATGCCTGCGGCCGGGGCGTTATCTTGCGGGTTGTTTTCGTTGGCCGCCTCTTCCGTTGCCTGATAGGTGTGCGTGTGAATCGGTATCTCCGTGCCGAGCAGCGTGACCGACTCGACGCCGGACATCTCGCCGAGGTCGCGCAAAGAGAGCCCCTGCCCCTGCCCGGGCTGCATGGGGGCGCTGCCCTGAAGGTCGGGGAGCGCGAAGGTGGATTTTCCGTCACCGCCGTAGACGGTGCCCAGCAGCGCGAAGAGCGCCGTGTTCTGCGAGATGGGCATCAGTTGTCCGTCGCAGAAGGCCCAGCCTTTGGGGGGGAAGTTAAAAGGGAACATGCGGATTTCGGCTACGAATGGGTCTGACATTCTCTCCTCCTTAGGTCTGGCTGGGGAACACCCCGAAGAGCGAGATGATAAAGTTGATGCAGAGAAACGGCTGCGTGTTCTCGTGCGGCTGATTCCCGCCGGCCGGGCCGATCACCTGCGGCGACATGTTGATCGGCGAGACGACGGCGTAGGGGTTCGACACGCCCTGCGAGAACATCGCCCCGACCGGCGTGTTCTGGATGGCCGCCGTGTTCGAGCCTATCGGTGGGTGCGTGTGGCTGGGAATCTGCTGCACCGTCAGCGTCTCCTGCTCAGTGCCGGCCATCTCGGCTATTTGGTAGGTCGTCCCGTCCGGGCCGGTGCCCATGTGGATGGGGATGCGGCTGGCGAGGTTCGGCAGGTTGAACGTCTCTTCCCCGTCGCCGCCGTACATAGTGCCGATGAGTTGGAAGAGAACCTCGTTCTCCGAGATGGGGAGCGGAGCCCCTTCGCAGAACATCCAGCCACTGGGGGGGAAGTTGCCCGCGAACATTCTGATCTCTCCGACATAGGGTTCTGGCATCGATGTTCCTCCTTCAGCTCTGCGACGGGAAGATGCCCTGTAGGGCGATGATAAAATTCAACACGAGATAGGGCATCATGTTGTTGTGCGGCTGCGACCCGCCGACGCTGGAGACTGTCGGAGCCATCGGGACTAAGTTCCCCGCCGGCCCGTAGACGCTGCTCGGGGCCTTCGAGATGACGGTAGTGTTGTCGGGCGCGGTGGCCGACGCGTCGTTGTTCGTGGCGTTGAAGGTGTGCAAGTGCGTCGGCATCGTCTGGAGATTGATGGTGACGCTGGTCGAGCCGGCCGCTTCGCCGAGCGTGTGGCCGTTGCCGACGTGTGTGGGCGTGCGCCCGCGCAGGTTCGGCAGCGCGAAGTTGGTCTGCCCGTTGCCACCGTAGGTGGTGCCGAGCAGCGAGAAGAGCGCTTGGTTCTGGTTGATGGGCAAGAGCTGGCCGTTGCAAAGTGCCCAGCCTTTCGGGGGGAAGTTGAAACTGACGATCTTGATCTCACTGAGGAACGGTTCGGACATTTCTCTCTCCTTGGCGGATTGGCTTCGAGAGCGTAGTTAAAGGCTTGACGAGGTCAGTGCAGCCCGGCGTGGTCGCAGGGCTTTGGAGCGATGTTTAGAACGGGAAGAACAGATCTGGGTGCGCCCTTGGGTGCTTGGCGGTAAAAGCTGTTCGGAATGCTTGCCAGTGTGTGTACCTTACGCCTGGCCGTTAAGCGAAGCGGCACGAATTTTAAACCTAATGCGTAAGGTTTGGCAAGAACGGGATTTAAAAGAAATTTTTAAATTGGTTGTCACCGACCCGCCCCATGACATACACTGCCGCGGCGGCGGGGAGAAGGGTTTAATCCCGCCGCCCACCCCTAACGGTCTAGGAGCAGCAAAAAGCATGACAGTGTCCCGACGTACCTTCCTGAGGTCGGGGGCCATGAGCGTCCTTCTGACGACTATCGCCCTCGACTCAATGCCCCTCTTCGCGCAGCAGTTACAGAAGTCCGACCCCGCGCGCGACTTTCAAACTCCTATCGAGGCGACGCAGGCGCCCGCCTTCTCCTTCAAACGCGAGACGTTCGAGCCCTACATCGGCGGCGTCTTTAAACTGAGCGCAGCCGCGAACTCGGTCAACGCGACCCTCGTCGCCGTCCGCGACTGCACGCCGAGCGCGAAGAGCGCCAAGGTGACGAAGAAGTCGCGCCCGTCCGACTGCTTCGCGCTCGAATTCCGCGCGGACGGGAAGCTGACCGACCTGACGGCCATCTACGACGTGGAGCACGGCGCGCTCGGTAAGCTCGCACTCTTTCTGACGCGCCGCGACGGCCCGGGGCACACGCACCTCTACGAAGCCGTCTTCAACCACGCGCTCTAAGTTTCCCACCGGCTTAAAATTTTCACTCACAAGCGTTACTATCCCCGGCGGCCCCGGCGGGCGCGCGCGGCCCGCTCGGGGTGTGCGCGCCAGACGAAAGCTCTGGGTGGAGGGCGGTTGACCGATGTTAAGTGGCGGAGGCTTGATCGAGGCGGGCGGCTTAAGAGTTGTACTGCGCCCGGCGACTGAGGCCGACTACGAGGAGCTGGTGCGCATCTACGCCAGCACGCGCGCGGCCGAGCTGGCGCAGGTCACTTGGTGGGACGATGAACAGAAGCTCGCCTTCTGCCGCGCGCAGTACGACGCGCAGAAGGAGGAGTACGACGCGCGTTTCCCCGAGGCCGAGTACGACGTAATCGAGCTGGAAGGGCGCACAATCGGGCGCATCTGGGTCGGCCGCGCCGAAGAGGAGATACGGCTGCTCGACATCGCGCTGCTTCCGGAGGCGCAACGCCACGGCCTCGGCGCCGCCATCATCGGCGCGCTCATCGAAGAGGCGCGCGCCTCCGGCAAGCGCCTCCGCCACATGGTCTTCATGCTCAACACCGACGCCCGACGCTTCTACGAGCGCCTCGGCTTCCACGTCTTCGAAGACCTCGGCGGCTACCTCCACATGGAGTGGACGCCGGAGAACGATGAAGGATGAACGATGAGCGATGAAGTGAAAGCCTGATGCCTTCAGTTCATCGTTCCGCGTTCATACTTCATCCTTCCTCTTTGAAGTAGCTGAAGACGGCTTCGTAGCGGTAGCCGCGCGGCTCCTGCGCGACGGGGACGAGGAAGATATCGAGCTCGCCCATCTGCTCGTGCGCCAGCCTGTAGATTTGTTGCGGCAGGAAGTGGTTGCCGGGGCCGTAGAAGAAGAGCGAGAAGCGCTCGACATCGCTGCGCGAGTGGGTCAGCGTGGGGAATTCGACCAGCTCGGCGAGTTCGATTTCGACCACGGTCGCGTTCTCCAGAAGGACGCGGAACTTCGTGTTCAGTTGCTCGGCGAAGGACTCTTTCGAGAGTGTCTCGGGCATCTTAGGGATCACTTTCGCTGAAGGCGCCGCGCGCGCAAGGGCCACACGCGCGGCTGGGCAGAACCGTGGCAAGATAACACGTGCGCGCCCGTGCGGGCACTGTGCGCCGAAGACCGAGGCTATGCGATTTGCAGACGCGCGCGCCGCAGGGCGCGCCCTCGCCGAGAAACTCGCGGCGCACGAGGCGCACGAGTTGATGACCGTCGTCGCCGTCGCGCGCGGCGGCGTCGCCGTGGCGCTTGAAGTCTCGAAGCGTCTGGGTCTGCCGCTCGACCTGCTGCTGCTGCGCCGCCTCCTCGTCTCGCGCGGGCCGCTGGAGCCCGTCTGCGCCGCCAACGTTGCGGGCGCACCCTTCCTCGACGCCGAACTCACACCACGCATCGAAACCGAGCCCGCGCTCGGCCCGTTCGTCGCCGACGCGCTCGCCGAGTTAGAGTCGCGCGCACGCGCCTGCCGCGGCCCGCGCCCGCCCGCGGAACTCGAAGGCCGCACCGTTCTCCTCGTAGACAACGGCGTCCGTACCGGCTCGACCTTGCTCGCGGCGCTGCGCGCCCTACGCTCTGTCGCGCCCGCGCGCGTCGTCGCCGCTGTGCCTGTCGCCGCCCGCGAAGCGCTCGCCGCCGTTCAGTCGGCCGCGGACGAGTTCGTCTACCTCGACACGCCCGACCCCTTCGGCCACGTCGGCCTCTGGTACAAAGACTTCGCGCGCCCCTCCGACGACCGAATCCGCGCCATGCTCGACGAAACGATGAAGGAGGAACGCTGAACGCTGAAGTGAAGACATGAGGCTTTCAGTTCATCGTTCAGCGTTCCTCCTTCATCATTCCTTTATCGTCAAGAGCCCCGCGAGCAGCGCCGCCGGCCCGAGCGTGAGCAGCCACATCATCGAGCCGAGCCCGTACCTCTCCGCGTACGCGCCGAGCGCGAGCGGGAAGAGGCTGCCCGCGAGCCCGAAGACGTTCCCCAGAGTCATCGCTACCGTCCCGCTCTGCCCCGGCATCTCGTCGTAAAGCTTCGACTTGATGATCGCGTACCATCCCGCGTTCGCGAGCCCGAGGAGCCCGAGCAGCACCAGCTTCAACGAGAACCCTTCGGCGAGCAGCATCAAGGGAAAGAGCAAGAGCACAACCGACGTGCTCACGCGCAGGTACTTCAGGCCGCGCACGCGTTCGAGCAGGGGCACGACCGCGAAGTCGCCCGCGAGTCCGACCCACGTCCACACCGCGACGGCGAGCGCCGCGCCCGCGCTCCCCGCACCCACCACGTCCACGAAGTAGAGCGCGAGGAAGCCGCGCAGAATGTCGTACGTGAAGTCGCCCAACTGCAAGAGCACGAGCCAACGCAGCACCGCGCGCCTGCGTAGCGCCCTCAAGACCCCGCGTAAGCCTTCCAAGAACGCCGCGCGTGTGCGGTTGTCGCCCGTGGCCGAAGGCGTCTCGAACGGTTGACGCGACGCCGCGGCGACCGCCAGAAGCATCAACGCGCCCGCCGCGACGAAGCTCCAACGCCAGCTCACGCCCGCCCACACGCACGCGCCGATGGCCGCCGGCCCCACCGAATTGCCCACGGAGCCCGCCAGCGCCCAGCGCGCCATGTTCTGCTCGCGCCGCTCAGGCGCAGCGTCCATCAGCGTCGCCTGCGAGAGACCGATGAACGCGCCCGATGCCGGGTTCGAAAGAATCGACGCCGCGAGCAACAACGCGAAGCTCGGGCTGAAGCCCACGAGCAACGTCCCGGCTGCGAAGGCGACGCCGCCCGCGAGCACGAGCACGCGCCTGCGCCACACGTCGCCGAGGATGCCGAGCAGAGGCTCGACGATGTGGCCGACGATTGGCGGCACGCTCAGGACGACGCCGACCTGCGTATACGACAGCCGCAGGTCGTCGCGTATCAAAGGCCAAGCGGCCTCTCGGAGGCCGAAGACGACCTCGTCCAGAAACTCCGCGACGAGCAGCGTGAGGATGAACAGCGACAGGCCGCGGCGCGCGCCTGCATTGTGACGCGACGCGTGGGCCGACTTTTGTGCGGAAGACATGAACGATGATTCTCCTTTCCACGGAAGCCGAGACGTTCTCTTTCAGTGGCGCCTGAAAACGTCACGGTCGCGGAGGAGGAATCAACGAGCGCGCGAGCGCGCGCCGCAGTCTGTTCGAAACGCGCGCACCACTACGTGCGCCGCGCCTCGTCGCCGCGGTCGAGCTCGCCTCTACGGGAAGGGCTTAGCAGGGAGGGAAGCGTGTGCTCTTGCCTTTAAGCATGCCGCGCATTGCACACGTGCGTGAGACGGAAGTCAAGATTTTTTTCAAGCCTGCGCACCGGCGCCCGAGGCTCGGCCGCCGCGGACGCGCTCGGTCTCGGACTCGAAGATGTAGGAGAGCGACTTGTAGATGAGCTTCGCGCAGAGGAAGGCCGAGGCGCTGAAGCCCTCGACGTATGAGTACTCGGTCAAGTCCATCCCGATGACGCGGCGCTGGGCGGCGAGCGTGCGAATGAGGCCGAGCGTCTCGTACCAGCCCAAGCCCCCCGGCTCCGGCGTCCCCGTCTGCGCGACGAGCGAGGGGTCGAGCCCGTCGATGTCAATCGTCAGGTAGACGTTCTCGGTGAGATGGCTGACGGCCTCCTCCCACCAGTCGGTGCGACCGGCGATATCCTTCGCCCAGAAGATGCGCGTCGGGAACTCTCCGAGCGAGCGCGCCTCTTCGGACGAGATGGAACGGATGCCGACCTGCACGGCCGGCAGTTTCAAGTCCCGCACCACCCTCGCCATAATCGACGCGTGTGAATGCGGCGTGCCGTCGTACGTGTCGCGCAGGTCTGCGTGCGCGTCGATCTGTAGGACGGAGAGGTTCTCGTACTTCTCGGCGTGCGCCTGTATGACGGGCGCGCTGATGGAGTGCTCGCCGCCGATCATGCAGACGAACTTGCCCGCGCCGACAAGCTCACGCGCTCTTTCGAGCAGCGACTTCATCATCGCCTCGGGCGGCTCAACCGGCGGCGTCACGCCGGTCGTATGAATCCCGAGCCGGTAGACCTCCGCGTCGGTCTCCTCGTCATACAACTCCATGTTGCGCGACGCGTCCACGATGGCCTCCGCGCCCGCACCCGTGCCCCCGCCGTAAGAGACCGTCCCCTCGTACGACACAGGCCACACGACCACACGCGAGTTCTCGAAGCTCGATAACTCTTCGTCCTCGATGCCGCCGAAGTTCATCGGCAGATGTGCTGATTCAGACATGCGGAAATTTTAAGGTTACAGAGGGCGAGAGACAAGCTGAGGAGGTTCGGGATACCGGTGATATAATGCGGCTATGAAAATCCTGAACTACACAGTTCTCATGACGCCCGATGAGACCGGCGGCTACGTCGTGACCTGTCCCGCCCTACCGGGCTTAGTCACGGAAGGCGACACGCTCGAAGAGGCGCGCGAGATGGCCGCCGACGCCATCCGGGGATATATCGAAAGTCTTCAGAAAGACGGCGAGCATGTTCCCACCGATAACCCTATCATCGAAGAAGTGACCGTCGAGGTTGCTTAATCACTCCCTCCCTCACAGCAAATCCAGAAACTCCTCAACCGTTAGCCCCGCTTGCTCGATAATCGACGCGAGGGTACGCGGCTTCAAGTCTTTGTTGTGGTAAGGCACGGTCACGCGTAGCTTCTCCTTCTTTAAAATGTAATGACTCCCTGACGTGTGGTGGACAGAAAAGCCATATCGCTCAAGTGCCCTAATGACCTTCTTGGGTTTTAGCGCAGGCAATCTTCGTGTCATGCCAGAATTGTAACGCCACCGCAGTCGAAAATGGCTACGGAGTCACTTCAATTTAATTCTCCATTTTGCAACCCACCTTCACCGGAGAGAAGAAACGAAACCCGCCACTGTCAGCAGCCCAAAATTGCTAGGCTGAACTGGGTGGCGGGTTGTACTTCGTTACTTCAAGCTACCCTGAGAGACCTTTGTCTCTTAAGGAACTTCGACCGTTAGGTCTTTGCCCATGAAGGTGAAGTTGGGGCGCTTGCGGCCTTTCATGTATTTGGCGGCCGTCTGCGAGAGCGCGGTGACGAGGATGGGCAGCGCGATGGTCGGGTCGCAGGAGACGTAGGCCGTGGCGGCGCCGCGCGCGAGCTTGCCGAAGATGAGCGACTCGTCGTCGGTGTTGGGGCTGGTGCGCCCGCCGTGCGCCGACTGCTCGGTCGAAATCTGGATGGCGTACTTGTGGCCGCGCGCGGGCGTCTTGATGATCTCGGAGGCCGATTCCATCTGCTGGACGTAGCTGCGACTGGTGCCGCCGCCGAGGTTGATGACGCCGGTCACGCGCGAGCGCGCGCCGATCTGCATCAGGTCTAAGGTGTCCTGCGCGATGTCGAAGCAGAAGGTGTTCTTCTTCTCGAAGCGCGCCCCGGCGATGCCGACCGTGATCGAGCTGTCGGAGATGGTCGGGCAGAAGACGGGGATGCGCGCCTTGTAAGCGGAAGTCAAAATCCCGTCGTCGGTGGCGATCTCGGCCAGCTCGCGACCCAAAAGGTGCAGGAACTCGCGCGTCGAGTAGGCGCGCGCCTGATCGAGCTGATTGGTGAAGCCGCCGACCCACTCGTTGGCCTCGCTGTACTCCTCCTCACTCGCCAGCACATCCCACATGCGCGTGATCTGCGAAGCCTCAAGCTCGGCGTCGGTCATCGAAGGGTGCGCCTGAAAGTGCTGACGGCCGAGCGTCTCGTGCAAGTCCTGAAAGAGCATCGCGCCCGAGCAGACCATCACGTCCACGAAGCGGTTCTTGATGACGTAGGCAAGCAGGCGGCGCATCCCGGCCGGGATGAGCGCGCCGTTGGCGGCGACGACGACCGTCGTGTTGTCGCCGAGCATGTCGAGCCAGATGCGGTGCGCCTCCGCGAGTTGGCGCGCGCCGAGGCCCGCGCCCTCCATCTTCTCCAGCAGCCCCGCGACCGAGCGGTCGCGGTCAACTTGGACGGGCCGAATCGGGGCGGTGAGATACTTCGTGGCTCGCGGTTTACGTTGGGTGACCATCTTCAATCCTTTGGTAAATGGTAAATGGTAAATGGTAAATGGTGTCGGGCGTTGGGCGTCAGCCGCTTACTATTCACCATTCACCATTCACGCTTCACCGCCTGCGCCGCTTCTCTTCGGGCTCGCCGTTGAAGGCGAGGTAGGTGTAGGCGTTGATGCGCGACTCGTAAAGCTCGACCATCTCGGCGGCGGCGGCCTCTGACAGCTCGCCGCGCTTGACGCGCTGCGCGACGATGCGGCGAAACCCCTCGTGGAGCTGGCCGCGCTCGTAGCGCGCGCGGTAGAGCGCCTCGCCCACGGTCGTGCCCTTGACGACCTTCTTAATCAGGTAGCCGTCTTCGTCGATGTGGATGTGCGCCTCGTTCGGCGCGCCGAAGAGGTTATGGTTGTTGCCCATCACCTCCTGATAGGCGCCGACGAGCATCAGCGCGATGTAGTAGGGTTCGTCATCGACGAGGGTGTGCAGCTCCAAGACCTGCTTCACGTCGTGGAGGTCTACGAACTTATCGACGACGCCGTCCGAGTCGCAAGTGATGTCGCAGAGCGTGGCGTACTCCGTCGGCGGCTTGTTCAAGCGATGGATGGGGATGATAGGGAAGAGCTGGTCTAAGGCCCAGTGGTCGGGCACACTTCGGAAGACGGAGAAATTTGTCAGGTACTTCGCGCGCAGAAGCCTCCGCAGCTCCGTGAACTCTTCGGAGACGTACTTCGCCAACTGCGCGTGCTTGTCGGCGCGCTCGCACACGTCCCAGAAGAGCACCTCGCCCTTCGCGCGGTCTTCCAGAGAGATGAGCCCGAGGTTGAAGAGCGTGAACAGCTCGTCGCGGTGCTCCAGAGCGTCGTGGTAGAACTCGCGGTAGTTCTTGACCGTGACGTGCTCGCGCAGGTCGGCCAGCTCGATGACGACCTGCGGGTCGTCGTCGTCAACCGCGATGGGCGTGATGTCTTCGACGACCGTCTCGATCTCGCTTAAGACATTCGTGACGAGGATGGCGTGGTAGGCCGAGAGGTAGCGGCCCGACTCCTGAATGATGGTCGGGTGCGGGACGTGCTCGTCGTCGCAGACCTGCATGATGGTGTAGACGACATCGTTGGCGAACTCCTGCGCCGTGTAGTTGGCCGAGGAGTCGAAGGCCGTCTTCGAGCCGTCGTAATCGACGGCCATCCCGCCGCCCACGTCCAAGAGGTCAACGGGCACCTTCATCTGGACGATCTTGGCGTAGACGCGCGCGGCCTCCTTCATCGCGTTCTTGATGCGCTTGATGTCCGTGAGCTGCGAGCCGATGTGGAAGTGCAGGAGCTTGAGCATGTCCACGCGCCCCGCCTCCTGCACGCGGCGAATGGTCTCTAAGATTTCCGTGCTGGTGAGCCCGAACTTCGCCGCCTCGCCGCCCGACTTCTCCCAGCGCCCGGAGCCCTTCGAGTAGAGCTTGACGCGCAGGCCGATCATCGGCAGGTCGCTGCCCTCGAAGCGGTCGGCCATCGCGAGCACGTGGTCGAGCTCGTTCAGCTTCTCGATGACGATGACGACGCGCTTGCCCGCGCGCGCGCCGAGGAAGGCCAGCTCGATGAACTCCTCGTCCTTGAAGCCGTTTAAGACCAACAGGCTGTCGCCCGACTGCTCCATCGCGAGCGCGCCGTACAGCTCGGCCTTCGAGCCCGCTTCGAGCCCGAAGTCGTAGCGCACGCCCTCGCGCAGATACTCCTCGACGACCGCCCGGTTCTGGTTGACCTTCATCGGGTAGACGCACATGTGCGAGCCCTGATACTCGTACTCGCGGATGGAGTTGCGGAAGGCGCGTTGCAGTTTTCGGACTTGACCCGCGATGAGCTGCGGGAAACGCAGCAGCACCGGCGTCGAGATGCCGCGGCGCCGGAGGTCGTCGATAATCTCGCGCACGTCGGCCGCGCGGTTCTGATCCGACTCTGAAGGGTGTACGACGAGATTGCCCTTGCGATTGATGCCGAAGTACCCGGCGCCCCAGTTCTCTATGCCGTAGGTCTCAAGCGTCTGTTCGATGGCCGTGGTCAACTTCTAGCTCTCCTGCCTCCCTGTGGGTTCGCGTGCTGTAGACAAACTAAGCGGGGGTCAGCCTCCTCGTGGGCTCTCGTGCGGTTTGAAGCAACTGGATTGGACTTGCTTAATGGCGCAATTTAACAGAAAAGCGGGGGGTGGGTCAAAAACTATTTTTTTTGGGCTGTAGGCTTACACTTTGCGGCTAAACGACGTACGGCAAAGGCTTAGCACGCGGGACGCGCGCAGGCTCTTTTGGCGCGCGTGAGACGGCGCGCGCGGGGAGCTTGACGGCGGGCGCGGGGGCGCGGCTATAATGCCTGTTTTTTGGGGCGGCTTGACCTGCCTGATGAACAACCGCCAGCTCTCTTTTCCGCCGCACAGAGGCCGCCGCCGGAAGGCGGCCGACACCTTCCACCCCCTTAATTTGCATTTTCAGGAGAGATTATGGACGCAAAAGCGGTCTTGAAGTATTCCGAAGACCACGAGGCGAAGTTCGTCTCCGTACGTTTCACAGACCTCGTCGGGGCCTGGCACCACCTGACTTTTCCGCTCCACGAGCTGGACGAAGGCTCGTTCGAGGACGGCTTCGGCTTCGACGCCTCGTCTTTGCGCGGCTGGGCCTCGATTCACGAGTCGGACATGCTGCTCATTCCCGACCCCTCGCGCGTCTTCATGGATCCGTTCGCCGAGGAGCCGACGCTCGTCGTCATCGCCAACGCGGTTGACCCCATCACGAAGGAGGGCTACGGCCTCGACCCGCGCTCGGTCGCGCAGCGCGCCGAGAGCTACCTGCGCTTCACGGGCATCGCCGACACGGTCAACTTCGGCCCCGAGGCCGAGTTCTTCATCTTCGACGGCGTCGAGGTCAACAACGAGCCGCACCACTCGGGCTACCGCATTCATTCCGACGAGGGCATCTGGTCGTCGGGTCGCGGCGAAGACGACTTCCGCGGCCCCAACCTCGGCTACCGCATCCGCAACAAGGAGGGCTATGTGCCGGTGCCTCCCGCGGACTCGCTTTCCGATCTGCGCTCCGAGATTTCGCTGACGCTCGAAGAGTGCGGCATCACGGTCGAGTGCCACCACCACGAGGTCGCCACCGCGGGCCAGTGCGAGATCGACTTCCGTTACTCGACGATGCTGGGCACGGCCGACAACCTGCAAATCTTCAAGTACGTCGTGCGCAACGTCGCCCACCAGTACGGCAAGGCGGCGACCTTTATGCCGAAGCCGATGTACGGCGACAACGGCTCGGGGATGCACTGCCACCAGTCGCTCTGGAAGGGCGAGAAGCCGCTCTTCGCCGGCGACGGCTACGCCGGACTCTCCGACACGGCGCGCTGGTACATCGGCGGGCTCCTGAAGCACGCCGCGGCCGTGGTGGCCTTCGCCGCGCCGACGACGAACAGCTACAAACGTCTCGTCCCCGGCTTCGAGGCGCCGGTCAATCTCGCCTACTCGGCGCGCAACCGCTCGGCCGCGATTCGCATCCCGATGTTCTCGACCAACCCGAAGCTCAAGCGTTTGGAGTTTCGTCCGCCTGACCCTTCGTGCAATCCGTACCTCGCCTTCTCGGCGATGCTGCTGGCCGGTCTTGACGGCGTGCAGAACCGCATCGACCCGGGCGAGCCGCTCGATAAGGACATCTACGACCTCGCGCCCGAGGAGCTGAAGAACGTGCCCAGCCTGCCCGGCTCGCTCGACGAGTCGCTCAAGGCTTTGGAGAACGATCACGAGTTCCTGCTCAAGGGCGAAGTCTTCACGCCGCAGCTCATCGACCGCTGGATCAGCTACAAGCGCGAGAAGGAGATCAACCCCATGCGGATGCGCCCGCACCCGCTGGAGTACTCGCTCTACTTCGACATCTAAGAGCAGTAAGCAGTAGGCAGATGGCAGCAGGCAGTTAAGGCA
>JBJMGQ010000379.1:0-5809 GCA_045807845.1 Pyrinomonadaceae bacterium
CATTGGGAAGCGGTTAGCCGTTAGCTTTCGTCTTCTCTAAAAGCTCGATGCGGTTGCCGAAGGGGTCGAAGAGGGAGAAGCGGCGCTGGCCGGGAATCTCCTCCTCGTCCTTGGTGCGGACGCCGTGCTGTTCGAGGTAGGCGCGCACGTCGCTTACGTCTTCCACCTCGAACGCCGGGTGACGTTTCGACGGCGCGACCACGTCTTCGGCCCCGACGTGGAGCTGCACGTCGGCGACGCTGAACCATAGGCCGCCGTTCTGCTTGAGCACCTCTGGCTTCTCAAGCTCTTCGAGGCCGAGCAGGCCGCCGTAGAACTCGCGCGCACGTTCTTCAGTCCCGACGGGGATGCAGACCTGTACGTGGTCGAGCCGGTTAAATTTTATCTTCATGGCAAAACAGAAAGAGTTGCCGCGGGGGCTTTAAAGTGAACCTCGCGGCGTCGTCGGATTGTGCTCCAACGCGGCGCGGTTCGGCAAGCCCAACACCTGCGGCAACTCTCTGGGATATGGCCAGGCTCCGGACCGACCCGCAACACACGCCGCCGCCACTACCGTTGCTCCGTTCCCGGCCTGGCGGGGTTCGCGGGGCAAGCGTTGTGCGGAGCCCGAAGCCTGATAAGTTGTCAAGAAGCTGTCGGCTGTTGGCCTGTAGCTCTCTGCCTTGAGACTTTAACCCGGCGCGCGTGGGTTGGCAAACGCACAGGGCCTTGAGGACGGCGGCCTCCGAGTCCTCTCTTCATGTGCCGTTGAAGCCGCTGCTCATGCGGCGAAGGTTGGCGCCCGTGTACCGGCCCGTCGCCTTCACCTTCTCCAACATCGCCAGCCCTTCGGCGCGCGTATGTCCGGCGTAGACGGCCATGAACTGCGAGTCTTGGGCCATGCCCGTGTAGAAGAGGTCGCCCGCATCGAAGCAGCGCGAGGCGAAGACCTTGTTGCGCGGGAAGAGCGCCTGTGCAGCCTCGCGCTCCGCTTCAGGGACGAAGACGTTGCAGTCGAAGTCCTTCGACTGGTCGCGCACGCTCTTGAGGATGACGGCGTAGAACTTCTCCGTCTCCCAGATGACGGCGTTGGCCGGGAGGCGGAACGGCAATTGGTAGGGACGGAACTCGACGCTCGTCGGGCAGCGCACGGTCGGGTCTCCGCAGACGGCTGCGGGGCGCGGGGCGACACCGCGGCGACGTTGCGCCGCAGCGCCCGCGCCGCACACGAGCAGCGCGGAGATGACGAGACAGAAGGGTACGGCTTTACGCACAGGGGATACGTCTCCTTAAAGTTCGACGGCCGTTGAGAATCGCTCTCAACGGCCGCCTTGCCGCGAACATTATCTGGCGGAGAGGGTGGGATTCGAACCCACGGTACGGTTCCCCGTACACAGCATTTCCAGTGCTGCCAGTTCAACCACTCCTGCACCTCTCCTTGTAGTGAGCAGTGTGTAAAAGCCACAACCACGCAACTCGCTGAGCATATCACAGCCCGCTGATTCGTCGCACGCCGGGTGCGGGCGCGAACGGCGGTTGATAGAATGCTCCGCCACCGGCCAGATTGATTGTAGGGGATGCAACACCGCGGAGGAGGCACCGAGGAGATGCGCGCGTTTAAGAGTTCAGTCATGAACAGGATGTCGTCGGGCGTGTTCGCGGCGTGGGTCGCCCTCTGGCTCGCCGTCGCGCCCGCCGCGTTGGCGGCGAGTCATACGGTCGCGGTGCAGGCGGACAAGCCGGGCGCGCAGATAAGCTCCACGATGTTCGGCATCTTTTTCGAGGACATCAACTTCGCCGCCGACGGCGGCATCTACGCCGAGCTGGTGAAGAACCGTTCGTTCGAGTTCCCCGAGCCGCTGATGGGCTGGAGCACTTTCCCTTCGAGCGGCGCACATGGAAAGACGGAGGTTTTGGAGCGCGACACACAGGGCGCAGCCAATCTCCATTTTCTGCGCCTGACGAGCGACAGCCCGGCGGGCTTCGGCGTGTCGAACGAAGGCTTCCGCGGCATCGGCGTGCGGCAGGGCGCGCTCTACGACTTTACGGTCTACGCGCGCGCGGCCGGCACAGCGCCCGCGACGCTCCGAATCGAACTGGTCGGGGCCAACGGGCAGACGCTCGGGCGCGCTGCGCTGCGCGGCTTCAACCAAGAATGGAAGAAGCGCGCCGCGACTCTGCGCGCAACGGCGACGGATGCGAAGGCGCATCTGAACGTCTCGCTCGAAGGGCGCGGCGCGCTCGACCTCGACATGGTCTCGCTCTTCCCGCGCGACACTTGGCGTGGGCGACCCGGGGGCTTGCGCGCCGACCTCGTCAAGCTTCTCAAAGACTTAAACCCGGGCTTCCTGCGCTTCCCCGGCGGCTGCATCGTCGAGGGGCGCGACCTGAACAACCGCTACCAGTGGAAGACGACCATCGGCGACCCGGCTGAACGCCGGTTGATAATGAATCGCTGGAACGTCGAGTTCAAACACCGCCCCACGCCCGACTACTTCCAGTCGTTCGGCCTCGGCTTCTACGAATACTTCCAGCTCTCCGAAGACATCGGCGCCGAGCCTCTGCCCATCCTCAACTGCGGCATGGCCTGTCAATACAACACCGGCGAGCTGGCACCACTTGAAGAAATCGACCCGTACATAAAGGACGCGCTCGACCTGATTGAGTTCGCCAACGGCCCCGTGACCAGTACGTGGGGACGCAGGCGTGCCGCGATGGGACACCCTCGACCGTTCGGCCTGAAGCTGCTCGGCGTCGGCAACGAGCAGTGGGGGCCGCAGTACTTCGAGCGCTACAAGCTGTTCGCGAAAGTTCTGAAAGAGAAGCACCCGGAGGTCACGCTCGTCTCGGCGGCGGGGCCTGCGCCCGACGGCCAGTGGTTCCGGCTCGCCTGGAAGGAGTTGCCGCCGCTGGGCGCAGAGATACTCGACGAGCACTACTACCAGAAGCCCGACTGGTTCGAGAAGCACGTCGCCCGCTACGACGCTTACGACCGCGCGGGGCCGAAGGTCTTCGCGGGGGAGTATGCCGCGCAGTCGGTCGGCATCGCGCGTCCCAACAACCGCAACGATTGGGAGTGCGCGCTCGCCGAGGGCGCCTTCATGACCGGGCTCGAACGCAACGCGGAGGTCGTGCGGATGACCTCCTACGCGCCGCTCTTCGCGCACGTCGATGCGTGGCAGTGGACGCCGAACCTCATCTGGTTCGACAACCTGCGCTCCTTCGGCACGCCGAGCTACTACGTGCAGAAACTGTTCGGCACGAACCGCGGGACGGCGGTGCTGCCGGTCACGCTCGACGGCTCCGAGCAGAACGGCCAGTCGAGCCTCTACGCCAGCGCGTCGCTCGATGCGCGCACCGGCGAGGTGATTCTCAAACTGGTCAACGCCGCGCCCGAGGAGAGTCAGGCGCGCATCCGTCTGAACGGACTGAGACCGGGACGCAGGAGCGTGCGTGCGCTCGTGCTCGCGAGCGCAGACCTGAAGGCGGAGAACAGTCTCGCCGAGCCGACGAAACTCTCACCCGCCGAGGCGCGGCTCGAAGTCTCTTCCAACGAGCTTGTCTACAAGCTCGCGCCGAACTCGCTCAACGTCCTGCGCATCCCGCGTTAGCGTCGCCGGTTGTGAGCTCTCATGAACAAGAAGGAAGCATCTGTTAAGACACGGAGTGGGGCGGCGCTGCGTTGGATCGTGCTCCTCAGCGTCTTCATCCTATTCGGCACGGGCTCGGCCGCCGCGGGGCCGCCCCCGCCCGCGACGCTCTTAGCGACGCCGTTCAGGCCGACGGAGGGCAAGCCGTACGACTGCGCGCAGCTCTGGCAGAGCGTCGGCTTCAAGCCATAAGCTCAATCGGCGGCTGAAGGGCTGAAGGCGGTGTCGGGCGTTCGGCTCAAGGCGGATCACTTCTACAACTTGTGAGGCGGTGAATGATCATGCGTAAACTAATAGCCTTGACCATCGGACTCCTCCTACAGGTGCAAGGCGGCTCTGGTTACCTCTTTGCCCAGACAGAGAACATTACCCGACAGGAGATGCTTCGCGGCACAGTCACACCTGAGCGCGAGTGGTGGGACGTGCTGCATTATCACCTGAAGGTCGAGTTTTTGCCTGAGACCAAGCGGCTGAAAGGGTCGAACGTCATAACTTTCAAAACTCTGAAAGCGGGCCACAGAATGCAGATCGATTTGCAGCCCCCGCTTGCAATCACAAAAGTCACTCACGGCGAGTCTCAGCTCAAATTCGAGCGCGAAGGAAATGTCTACTGGGTAACTTTCGAGAAGGAGATTCCGAAAGGCGTAGAAGATCAGGTCGAAATATTTTACGAAGGCGTCCCCGTCGCGAGTAAGAATCCCCCTTGGGTCGGCGGGATCACGTGGGGCAGAGACGACCTCGGAGAGCATTTCATCGTCACCACCTGCGAGGGAATCGGAGCGAGTATCTGGTGGCCGAATAAAGACCACGGGGCTGATGAGCCTGACCGCGGAATGAGAATCAGCGTGACCGTGCCGGAAAATCTAACGGCCGTCTCGAACGGCCGCTTGAAAAAAACAGACCACGACATCGCCGCTAAGACAAAAACCTTTCACTGGGAAGTCCTGAATCCAATCAATAACTACGGGGTCAACGTCAACATCGGCAACTACGTCAACTTCTCCGAAAAATATCGCGGGAAAGGCGGGGTGCTGGATATGGACTACTGGGTCTTGGCTCACCAGAAGGAGGCCGCGCTCAAGCAGTTCAAAGAAGTCCCACGCATGATGGAAGCCTTTGAATATTGGTTCGGGAAATACCCTTTCTACGAAGACAGCTACAAACTCGTCGCGGTCTCGTACCCCGGGATGGAGCATCAAAGCTCGGTCACTTACGGCAACTGGTTCCGGAACGGCTATCTTCAGCGGGACGGGAGCGGCACCGGAATCGGTTTTAAATTCGACTTCATTATCGTCCACGAATCCGCGCACGAATGGTTCGGCAATAACATCTCGATGAAAGACGCGGCGGACATGTGGATTCATGAGGGCTTTGCGAACTATTCGGAGAGCCTTTTCGTCGAGTACCACTTCGGCAAGAAAGAGGCGGAAGATTATATGATCGGCAACCGTCGCCTCATCCATAACGACAGGCCGATTATCGGTACTTACGGCGCGAACAGAGAGGGGTCGGGCGACATGTACCCCAAGGGCGGGAACATGCTGCACACCATCCGTCACGTCATCAACGACGACGCCAAATGGCTCTCCATCCTGCGCGGACTCAACGCCGATTTCTGGCACCAGACCGTTTCGACGCAACAGATCGAAACCTACATTAGTCAGAAGGCCGGCATCGACCTCGGCAAGGTGTTTGACCAATACCTGCGGACGACGGAGATCCCGCTCTTAAGATACAAGGTCGATGGCAAGACGCTGTCGTACAGCTACGAGAGAGTAGTTAAAGGATTTGCGATGCCGATTCGCGTATCCATTAACGGCAAGGAAGTCGCAATCACGCCGACCGAGGCGGTACAGACCTTTGTCTCCCCCGAAGAGATCAAAACATTTGAAGTCAACCGTAACTTCTACATCAATGCAGAGGCAGTTGCTCCGTAATGTCACTGCACGCACCTCGGCGAGACGCTGAAGGCTCACTTTCGTCTCCTTCGTGAACCCTTAGCCTCAACGGTTAAAGCGTCATGTAAGTCTTCCTTCTCAGGCC
The DNA here is from genome assembly GCA_045807845.1 of Pyrinomonadaceae bacterium. Taxonomy (GTDB): domain Bacteria; phylum Acidobacteriota; class Blastocatellia; order Pyrinomonadales; family Pyrinomonadaceae; genus QHXN01. The sequence continues at coordinate 5,673 of JBJMGQ010000379.1, forward strand.
GTAGCGGCTACAGAGAATTACAGCTATGCCCCGGCCGCCTAGCCTCTCGCTTTAGCCGTCCTTTTGATTGCTTCGGTGAACTTGGCAGCCGTCACGGAGAGGATGAGGGTGAGATGGCCTTCTTCGCGCAACCGAAG
>JBJMGQ010000380.1:0-5829 GCA_045807845.1 Pyrinomonadaceae bacterium
GAGGCCGCCACCAATAACGACATCCTCAACATCATGACGCAGGTGGACGGCATCTACGACGCGCAGCTCGGCGTCAAGATTCGCGTCGTCTTCCAGCGCGTCTGGACGACCAACACCGACCCCTACACGCTGACCGACGCCAGCGCCGCGCTCAACGAGTTCGCCGACAACTACGACGCGACCTTCGGCACGAGCAACCCGCCGTCGCGCGACCTGACGCATATGTTCACGGGCAAGGACTTCGACGGCTCGACCATCGGCATTGCCTTCCGCGGCGTCATCTGCGACATCCCCGACGCCTCTTACGGCATGTCGCAGAGCCTCTTCTCGAACACCAACTCGCTGCGCGTCGGCGTCACCGCTCACGAGATTGGACACAACTTCGGCGCGACTCACCCGAATCAGGAGAGCCCCGTCCCGGCCAGTTGCGACCCCTCGATCATGAATTCGTTCGTGCAGGACACGCAGACCTTCTGCCAGTTCTCGCGCGACCAGATTCTCAGCCACCTGACGGGCACCGGCGGCGCGTGCCTCGCGCGTGTGACGCAGACGGGCTGCCCCGTCAGCTCCTACGCCGTCACGCCCACTTCGAAGTTCTTCACCGCGGCTGGCGGGACGGGCACGATCAACGTTACGGCCAACGCGGGCTGCAACTGGGGCGTGGCCGAGGGCTCGTCGTGGGTCACCTTCAACAGCGAAGCGGGCACGGGCAGCGGCTCGACCAGCTACACCGTCGCGCCCAACGACGGGAATGTCGGCCCGCGTCGCGCCTTCGTGGACATCGGCGGCAAGCAGTTCGCCATCGCGCAGCAGGCGGGGGCGACCTGCGCGGCCAGCGCAACGCAGATTGCCATCGGGCAGACGCTCAACGGGACGCTCGCCACCTCCGATTGCATCGCGGCGCAGCCCAACCGCCTGACCGCGTTTGAGGACATCTACACCTTCAACGCGCGCGCCGGCCAGCGCGTCCGCATCGACCTGTCCACGGCCGGCACTCCCGGCATCGACACTTACCTCTACCTCTTCGGCCCGGACGGCACGCTCGTTGACGAGAACGACGACATCGTGCTCGGCTCGAACACCAACTCGCGCATCCCCGCCGACGGCACCTTTAAGACTCTGCCCCAGACGGGCGTCTACACCATCGCCGCCACCACCTTCGACAATGCCACCACGGGCAGCTACACGCTGAAGCTCTCTGACAACGCCTCGGCCAACACGGTCTTGCTCTCCTCGGCGGCCTACAGCGTCAACGAGGGCACGGGCGGCGACGGCCTCGGCACCGACGGCACGGGCTTCCGCGTCGTCACCGTCACGCGCACGGGCGACACGACGGGGACGGCCACGGTCGATTACGCGACCGCCGACGGCACGGCCAGCAAGGCGAAGGACTACGAGCAGGCGCTCGGCACGCTCGTCTTCGCGCCCGCTGAGACGAGCAAGACCTTCACCGTCTTCGTCCCCGACGACGCTTTCGCCGAAGGGCCCGAGACGGTCACGCTCTCGCTCTCGAACCCGGTGGGGACGACGCTCGGCGCGACCCAGACGGCGACGCTGACCATCAACTCGAACGACGCGACCACGGGCCAGAGCCCCGTCCGCGCGCAGAGCTTCAACACGGCCTTCTTCGTCCGCCAGCAGTATCTAGACTTCCTCGGGCGCGAGCCCGACGCCTCGGGCTTCAACTTCTGGCAGGGCGAGATCAACAACTGCGGCACGGACGAGGTCTGCAAGGAGGTCAAGCGCATCAACGTCTCGGCAGCCTTCTTCCTGTCGATAGAGTTTCAGGAGACGGGCTATCTCGTCGAGCGCACATACAAGACGGCCTACGGCGACACGACCTCGCCGAACGTGGCGGGGACGGTGCCCGTCATTCGTCTCAACGAGTTCCTGCCCGACACGCAGCGCATCGGGCAGGGCGTCGTCGTCAACGTCGGCAACTGGCAGGCGCAGCTCGAAGCCAACAAGCAGGCGTACGCGCTTGAGTTCGTCCTGCGCCAGCGCTTCCTGACGGCCTTCCCGCTCTCGATGACCCCTGCGCAGTTCGTGGACAAGCTCGTCCAGAACGCGGGTATCACGCTGACGACCCCCGAGCGCGACGCGCTCATCGCGCAGCTCAACTCGACCGCCGACGTGTCGGCCGCCCGCGCGGCCGTGCTCCGTGCGGTGGCCGAGAACGCGCAGCTTCGGCAGAACGAGTCGAACCGCGCCTTCGTGCTGATGCAGTACTACGGCTACCTCCGGCGCAATCCGAATGACCCGCAGGACACGGACTTTCGCGGCTGGAAGTTCTGGCTCGACAAGCTCAACGACAACAACGGCAACTTCGTCGCAGCCGAGATGGTCAAAGCCTTCCTGACCGCTGACGAGTACATCAACCGCTTCGGCAACTAGCAGTCAACGGCCGCCGCCGACGGGCAGAGCAACGCCGCGTCCCGGGCTCTTAAGAAGACTCGGGGCGCGGCCTTTTTTTTGTGCCGGTTTCGGCGCGCTGCCGGATGCAACTGCGAAGCGGGGTGAAACGTCTAAAGGCGGGAGTTGCAGTCTGTGTCCGAAGCTTCCCCGGGGCGCCCGCGCCCTGCGTATACATCCGCCCGCAATCCATTTAAACGGCCAGTCGCTCATTTTCTCCGGCACTCGTCTGTCTTGAAGCAAAGGAATCGTAACCCATGAAGAAGTCGCAGAGAGTCTCTAACCGGCGGCCCGCCGCGAAGCGTGCGCGCGCCTTCCGCGCGGGGGTCTTCGCGTGCGCGCTGCTGTTCGTCGGCGTCGCAACGGCCGTCGCGACCTACGCCTCGCGCAGCGTCACGCAGCCACGGGCCGAGCGCGGCGCCGTCGCTCCGGAAAAGACCGGCAACCCTTTCATCACGGTCGAGGTGGGGGGCCGGAAGATGCGTGTCAACGCGCAGGCGTTACAGCAGGGGCCTCTGACGCAGGCGCAGTCGCAGCAGCTTGCCGACCAGCTCGAAGGCAACAAGACGACCGACGGCCTCGTGGAGGAGAAGCACGCAGACGGCACGGTCTCGATGGACTTGCAGGGCCGTTTCCAGAACGTGACACTGGCGAAGCGAAACGACGACGGCAGCGTCTCGTCGGCGTGCGTGGACACGCCCGAGGCGGCCGGGGCGTTCCTCAACAGTCAGGAGAAGACGCCGACCATCACGGGCACGGGCGTTAACAGAAAGGCGGCGTCGAGACAGTGATGAAGAAATCCTACCTCTCGAAGTTGATCCTCTTCGCGTTCGCGTTCGCTCTGGCGGTCGCGGCTGCCGGCGATGCGCGAGCCGCGGCGACCATCGTCATCCAGAACATTGACTCGGCGAATGCGGGCTTCAACGACCCGACGCCCGCCGCGCCCGTCGGCGGCAACACCGGCACGACCGTCGGCCAGCAGCGTCTCAACGCCTTCCAGTTCGCGGCCAACGTCTGGGGCGCGACCATCAAGAGCGACACGACCATCACCATTACCGCCAACTGGGGGCCGATGACGTGCACCTCGACGACCGCCACGCTCGGCGCGGCCGGCGCCGTCGGCATCTTCCGCAACTTCCCCAACGCGCCCGCAAGGGACACCTGGTACTCGGCGGCGCTCGCCAACGCGCTCGCCGGCACCGACCTCAACCCCGGCGCGCCCGAGATTACCGCGCAGTTCAACTCGAACCTCGGCAACGTGGGCTGCCTCGACGGCACACACTTCTACCTCGGCCTCGACAACAAGCACGGCGCCGACGTTGACCTCGTCTCCGTGCTCATTCACGAGTTCGCGCACGGCCTCGGCTTCCAGACCTTCACCAACTCCGGCACGGGCGCGCAGAGCAGCGGCTTCCCGTCCGCCTACGACCGCTTCCTCGCCGACAACACGACGGGCAAGACGTGGACGCAGATGACGAACACGGAGCGTCAGGTGTCGGCCATCAACACGGGCAACCTCGTCTGGACGGGCGCGCAGACCGCGGCCGATCTGCGCGGCGTGCTCGGGACTCCGCGCACGCATGTTAACGCGCCCTCGACCATCGCGGGCAACTACGCGGTCGGCACGGCCGAGTTCGGCCCCGCCGTCTCGCCCGGCGGCACAACCGCGAACATCGTACAGGCCGCGCCCGCCGACGGCTGCTCGGCGCTCACGAACCCGGCGGCGGTGTCGGGCAAAATCGCACTCATCGACCGCGGTGGATGTACCTTCGTCGTCAAGGTCAAGAACGCGCAGAACGCGGGCGCGGTCGGCGTCGTCATGGTGAACAACGTGACCCCCGGCGTGATACAGATGGGCGGCGGCGACGCGACTATCAACATCCCTTCGTTGATGGTCGCGCTGACGGACGGCGCGACGCTCAAGAGCCAACTGTCGGCGGGTGAGAACGCAACGCTGCTGCTCGACAACGCGACGCCTTCGGGCGTGGACGCGCAGGGGCGCGCGCTCATGTACGCGCCGAACCCCGTGTCGAGCGGCTCGTCGGTCTCGCACTGGGACACGAGCCTCTTCGCGAATCAGTTGATGGAGCCGAACATCAGCGGCGACCTCATCCACAGCGTCGCCATCCCGGCCGACCTGACGGGCTCCGAGATGCGCGACGTGGGCTGGGCGTTCAACCCCATCGGCGACGTGAATTTCTTCGTCCGCCAACACTACCTCGACTTCCTCAACCGCGAGCCCGATACGAACGGGTTGGCGTTCTGGCGCGACGACGTGTTCGGCTGCGGAACGGACAAGGCGTGCGTCGAGGTCAAGCGCATCAACGTCTCGGCCGCCTTCTTCCTCTCCATCGAGTTTCAGCAGACGGGCAGTCTCGTCTACAAGATGCACAAGGCGGGCTTCGGCAACCTCGCGGGCAAGCCCGTGGCCGTCAGCCGCGCCGACTTCAACACCGACACGCGCGCCATCGGGAGCACACCAGCGCAGGTCATCGTCGGGCAGACCAACTGGGAGCAGCAGCTCGAAACGAACAAGCAGGCGTTCGCGCTCGCCTTCGTCCAGCGCGCAGCCTTCCAGTCGGCGCACGGCGGGCAGGCAGCCGCCGCCTACGTCGATTCGCTCTTCGCCAACGCGGGCGTACAGCCTTCCGCCGCAGAGCGGCAGGCGGCCGTCACGGCCTTCGGCGCGGGCGGCACCTCGGGACAGGCCGCGGCGCTGCGCTCGGTCGCCGAGAGCCGTTCGGTATCTACGAAGACCTTCAACGAGGCTTTCGTCGTCATGCAGTACTTCGGTTACCTGCAACGCGACCCGGACGACGCCGGCTTCAACTTCTGGTTGACGAAGCTCAACCAGTTTGGCGGCGACTACATCGCGGCCGAGATGGTCAAAGCCTTCATCAACTCGACCGAGTACATGGATCGCTTCGGCAGCAGGCTGTAAACGGCCGCCGCACGCGACCCCTGAACGGACGCGCCCCGGGCCTTTTCAGAGCCCGGGGCGCGTCCTCTTATTGAGCCCTCTGACGTGCCCCTGCGAAGCAACTACTCAGGGGCGCCAAGCGTCTAAATGCGGGCGTTTTGAGCTTTAAAGTAAGGCTTTGAGTCTTTCATCGCCCGGGGCCGCGTCGTCCCGTCCGCGCGTCCCGAGACCCTTCATTCATTTCGCAAAATCTTACCCGGCACGCCTCTCAGAGCGTGCTCTGCCGGCTACTGACGGTTGGCGTTTCCCCCGAACGCCCCTCGCTGACTGTGGAGTTGAATGTGAAGTTGAGAAACAGAATTCTAGCTTGTCTGCTGGCCTCTCTGACGATGCTCTCCGGCGTCGCGCCCCTCGTCGCGCACGCGCAGTCGGAGCAGAGCGGTGTGGGCGCCGCCGTTGCCTCTTCGTCGACGAAAGGCTACCCGTCGCAGCCCGCC
>JBJMGQ010000381.1:0-8066 GCA_045807845.1 Pyrinomonadaceae bacterium
ACGCCTACGGCCTGCGCTTCGTCGCGCTGCGTTACTTCAACGCGGCGGGTGCGACGAAGCGCAAGGGCGAGCACCATGAGCCGGAGACGCACCTCATCCCGAACGTGCTCGCAGCTGCGGCCGGCCGTCGCCCCTTCGTTTCGGTCTTCGGCGACAGTTACCCGACGCCGGACGGCACCTGCATACGCGACTACATCCACGTCACAGACCTCTGCACGGCGCACACGCTCGCGCTCGAACACCTGCGGCGCGGGGGCGGTTCGGAGTTCATCAACCTCGGCAACGGTCACGGCTACTCGGTGATGGAAGTGATCGAGACGGCGCGGCGCGTGACGGGGCGCGACATAGAGGTGCGGGTCGAGCCGTCTCGCCCCGGCGACCCCGCGCGGCTCGTCGCCGACGCCACGAAGGCGCGCGAGGTGTTGGGTTGGAAGACGCAGTACCCCGAGTTGGAAGCAATCGTCCGCACCGCTTGGGAGTGGCACGAGGCACACCCCGAAGGCTACGGCACACACGGCCAAGCGACCGCGGGTTAATGTTTCTCTTCGGATTTCACCCCGAGCCCCATGCTGTGTGAGCCGAAGGAGCGGCCGAGGGCGCGGACTTCCTGCTCGACCTGCGGGAGAGACTTGCGCGTCTGGCGACCCATGAGAAAGCCCGCGAAGGCGCTCATGAAGAACTGCCGGACGGCCGCCGCCGCGGCGAGCGTGCGCGGGATGTAGACCTTGCGCCGTCGCCGCTCGACGGCTTCGACGAAAGCAGCCGCGCAGTCGCTCAGGGGCGTGACGCGGCCGAAGGGGCCGGGCAGCTTCGCCACCATCTCCTTGAAGCCCGTGAGGTCGCTCTGCGCGTCGCGCACCATGTCCGTGTCAATCCACGAAGGATGCACGACGCCGACCGCGACGCCTTTGTGCGCGAGCTCAAGACGCAGCACGTTGCCGAACTGCTCGACGCCGCTCTTTGCCGCCGCATAGGTCGAGATGCCGGGGAAGGGCGCGAGCGCCGCGGCCGAAGAGACGAGCAGATAATAGCCGCGCCTCTTTGTGACGTGCGCGAGCGTGGCGCTGACCGTGCGGACGACGCCCGTGAGGTTCACGTCGATGGTGCGGACGAGCGCTTCGATTGGGCTGACGGCGACGGTGCCGTTGCTCGCGACGCCCGCGTTGGCGATGACGACATCAATGCCGCCCAACGTCTCGACCGTGCCCGCGACGGCGCGCTCTAACGCAGACTGATCGGTTACGTCGCACTCGAACCAAACGTGCCCCTCACCCAACTCCGCGGCGAGCGCGGCCAAGCGCTCCGGCTCCAACCCAACCAAAGACAGGCGCGCGCCGCGCACGGCGAGCTGTCGTGCGGTCTCCGCGCCGATGCCGCGCGCGGGGCCGGTGATAAGTACGACCTTGCCTTTGATTTCGTAACGCATGGTCGGGTTCCTCCTGAAGAGTTTAAAGGGCTGCGCGTTCGAGCAACATGCGCCACTCGCGCGCGATGTCCAACAGCGCGGCGGCAGCGGCCGAGCGTGCGTGCCGTGACGCCCTGCATGCGTTCGGCGCGTGTGATCTCTGTGTGGGTCATTGCACGTCTACGTCGTCAACTCTGATGTGAGTGCGGACTCGTCATCAAGTACTCGGACGGGTCGAGGCGCGCGACGCGGCGGCGAAAGCGCCAGGTGAAGTCGGGCCAGATGGTCGAGTTGCGACCCGTGCGGTCGAGATACCAACTGGCGCAGCGCCCCGCGACCCAGACGGTGCCGCCCATCCGCCGGTCAATCTCTTCCACGTACGCGGCCTGCGCCTCTGCGCGCGGCTCAAGCGTCGAGACGCCGTGCCGCTTCATGTATTCGAGCGCCTTCATGACGTGCTCAATCTGCGCTTCGATCATGTAGACGACCGAGGTGTGACCGAGCCCCGTGTTCGGGCCGAGCAGGATGAAGAGATTCGGGAAGCCCGTGACGGTCGTGCCCACGTAGGCGCGCGGGCTGCCGGCCCAAGTCTCTTCGAGCGTCAAACGGTCGCGCCCGCGGATGCGCCCGGCCATCGGCTGGTCGGTTACGTGGAAGCCGGTGCCGAAGATGATGGCATCGACGGGGCGCTCCACTCCGTCGCCGGTCACGATTGAGTGCTCGCGTATCTCCTCGATGGAGCCGGTGACCAGCTCGACGTTGGGGCGCGTGAGCGCGGGCAGGTAGTCGTTCGAGACGAGGATGCGCTTGCAGCCGATCTCGTACGCGGGCGTGAGGCGCGCGCGCAGGGTCGGGTCGGCCACGGCGCGCTCAAGGTGGCGCAGGGCGATGCGACGGATGAGGCGCGAGAGACGCAGGTGTCGAAAGCCGAGGAAGAACAGCTCGCGGAACGCGTAGATGCCTGCGCGCGCGGCGCGCTGAACGAGTGGGAAGCGACGGAACCTGCGACGCTCGCGCTCCGCAAAGGGGCGGTCGGGGCGCGGCATAATCCACGGCGGCGTGCGCTGGAAGACGTGGAGCCGTTCGACCTGCGGTTGAATCTCGGGGATGAACTGGATGGCCGACGCGCCCGTGCCGATGACGGCGACGCGCTTGTTGTTCAAGTCGTACGCGTGATCCCAGCGCGCCGAGTGGAACGAGTTGCCTTTGAAGTTCTCGAAGCCGGGAAGCTCGGGCACGCGCGGCTCGCTCAAAGCGCCCGAGGCCATGACGAGGACGTTGGCGGTGTAGGTGCCTTGCGAAGTCTCGACGCGCCAAGCCAGCGCGCGCTCGTCCCAAGCGGCGTCGCGCACCTCGTGGTTGAAGCGGACGTGGGGCAGCACGCCGAAGTCGCGCGCGCAGCGGCGGAGGTAGTCCCAGATTTCGGGCTGCGGCGAGTAGCTGCGCGTCCAGTCGGGGTTCGGCGCGAAGGAGAAGGAGTAGAGGTGCGACTGCACATCGCAGGCGCAGCCCGGGTAGCTGTTGTCGCGCCACGTCCCACCCACGTCCGACGCGCGCTCGAAGATGATGAAATCTTCTTCGCCGCGCTGCCTGAGCCGTATCGCTGTGCCCAGCCCCGCGAAGCCGCTGCCGATGATCGCCACGCGCGTGTGCCTACCTTCAGCGCCGTCCAATCCCGTCTCCTCTCTTTCTCAAGCCGTGAGGCGTTCTTTCGTTGGAGGAGAGAATAATGCAGCACCACAGCGCGACCGTCAAAAGGGGCGCAAGCCAAAGGCGTGCTCCGGTGAAAAGGCTTGATGAAGAGAGCGGCGCGGGCTACACTGTGCCTCCCACGGCGTAGTCACACGGGCGGCATGCCCTTTTCGGCCGCTCTCGTTGCAACAGTCTTAACTTCTTCTTCTTGCCCCGATTCTGACGGCGCGGCAGAGTGCGCGCCCCACCTCATCTCTTCGCCGGCAACGCGTGCGTGCCCGCGCGCGCGTGCGCCGCCTTTTGCCCGAACCCCAACCGAAGGAGAATCCTTGATGAGAACAGTTCACAGGCGTACCGCGCTCGTGTGCGCGGCGGCACTCGTCCTGCTCGCAATGCTGCTGCCCCTCGCGCCCGCCTCGCGCGCGCGCCGTCAAACCTCAACGGAAGACTTCGAGAGCGGCACCAAGACTTCGTACGCCGCCGCCGCGGTCTTCCTCTCAACCGGTTGGTGGTACATGGATGACGCGCTCATCGGCAATCTCTCGACCGACCGCAAGACCGGCGCACAGTCAGCGCGCATCCGCAACACGGGGCAGCTCAACACGCAGTTCGACTTCGCCTCGGCCGGCACCGTCACCATCCAGCACGCGGTCTTCGGCACCGACGGCGCCTCGACGTGGGAGCTTTGGGTCTCGACCAACGGTGGCTCGACCTACTCGAAGGTCGGCTCGACCATCAACACCTCTTCGACCTCTCTTTCGACCGCATCCTTCACCGTCAACTCGGCCGTCGCCGTGCGTCTCTCCATTCGCAAGACGGGCGGCGGTGCTAACCGCATCAACATCGACAACGTCGTCGTCAATCCTTACGCGGCGCCGCCGCCCACGAGCGTGCACCTGACGATGGGCAACCCCTCGAACGCCGTCGTGGACGTGAACCAGCCGACCAACTACCTGCTCGACAAGCCGCAGTATGCCGTCTCGTACTACCGCGACAAGGGGCGCCCGAACTGGGTGAGCTGGCACCTCGCCTCCTCTTGGCTCGGCTCGACGCCGCGGCAGGACGACTTCCGCAACGACACGACCTTGCCCGCCGGTTGGTATCAGGTGCAGGGGACTGACTACTCCGGCTCGGGCTTCGACCGCGGCCATCACTGCCCCTCGGCCGACCGCACGCTGACGGTCGCCGACAACTCCTCGACCTTCCTGATGACGAACATGATGCCGCAGGCGCCCGACAACAATCAGGGCCCTTGGGCCAACATGGAGAACTATCTGCGCACGCTGGTCAGCTCAGGGAACGAGTTATATATCATCATGGGCGGCGCGGGGTCAGGCGGGACGGGCTCGAACGGCGGGACGACTACGACCATCGCGAACGGTCACGTCGCGGTGCCGTCGCAGGTGTGGAAGGTCGTTATCGTGCTGCCGTCGGGGACGAATGACGTGGCGCGCGTGACGACTTCGACGCGCACCATCGCCGTCATCATGCCCAACACGCAGGGCATCCGCACGGCCGACTGGAAGACGTATCGTGTGAGCGTCGATCAGGTCGAGGCGCTGACCGGCTACAACTTCTTCTCGAACGTCCCGGCCACGATACAGAACGTCATCGAGTCGGTCGTGGACAATCAGTAGCTCAGAACAGATTAACCACGGCAGAGACAGAGACACGGCTGGTTGACTTCAATTCTCAACCAGCCGTGTCTCTGTCTCTGCCGTGGTTAAATTCCCTCAACGAAGTCTGCTGAGCAGCCACGACTTCAGGATGCCGGGATGCGCGGGGTCGGCGTCGAAGTATTCCTGCACGAGCTTCTGGTACAGCTCGCGGCGCTCCACGGTGCCCAAGCTCTGGCCGCGCGGCATCTGGCCGCCCTTGACGTATGAGCTGACGACGACTTTATCCATCGGCCAGTTGAGCGCGCCGAGATAGTCGCGCTGGTGGCACGCGTTGCAGGTCATCGCGCCCGCGACGGTTGAGCCGCGGAAGCCCGCGCCGAAACGCCCCTCGCGGTCTGCCTGCGTAGCCATGCCGAGCCCCGGCCCGAACTTCGACGCGTCCAGATACCCTCCAAAACGCGGCGCGCCGTAACCACGGAAGCGCCGGTTGACCTCTTCGACCGCGGGCCGCTCGTCCGCGCTCACGCTGCCCGCGACGGGGAAGACGGGCAGCACGCCGCTCTTGTGACACTGCACGCAGTTGTCGTCGCCGTACCCCAGCTCCCAACGTCCCTTGATGGGTATCGTGCCGTCGCGCTTAAACGTTCGGTAGTAGTCTTTGAAGTACACGTCCGAAGTCCCGTCGGCGCGCGCCAACGAGGAGACGACCGAGACGTTGCGTGTGCGCGCGCGCACGCCCGGGTCTGTGATGCCGAACTGCACCCACTTCTCCGGCGTGCCGCGCGACGCGTCGCCGGGGACGACGACGAGGAGCCGCAGGTAGCTGTCGGGGTTGTCGGGCGTGCCCAGATGGCGCGAACTGTAGCTGAAGAAGACGAGCTGTTCGGAAGGCGCTCTGCGCGTGTTGAGCAGGCGCAGGTAAGACTTCGCGCGCGCAAGCGTCTCGGCGCGACTCGCGGCGCGCACGAAGTTCACGTCGGTGAGGAAGTCCGGAATCTCGACGTACGCGCGCGTCTCGGCGAAGTACTGTTGGTCGGGAACCGCGAACCCCAGCTCGTGATCGGGCAGCGCGATTGGCGCAGACGCCTCGACGTACTCGACGAACTCTCGATGCGCCTCGACGAAGCCCGCGTCGCGTGTGAGGTCGCAACGTCGCAAAGTGCCTGCGAGCCGCCCGAGCAGGCTATCGTAAGCCGGCTCGGCCTCTTCATCCTCATAAGCCGCGCGTGCGGCTCGCACCAGCCCGTCTACGCTCGACGCCACCCACGCGTCCGGATGCAACCTGACGCGCGCGCAGGGCGCGAGGCGAGCAGAGCGGGCACGCTCCGCCGCCCAAGAGACGTGCGAGGCGACCGAGCACGCGAGCACGCCGACGAAGAGACACGCCTTGAGAGTGCCTGAACGGAGCTTCAACGATACACCTCTTTCCGCTTGGTTCGTGAGCGGCGGGGCGAGACGCCGCGGCGAGAGCAACCCCTTGTAGCTTCAAAGCAGGACGCGTCACTGTGTATCAGAGAACGAAGGCGGGAAGCAAGAGGAATAGAAGGCAGTAGGCAGATGGCAGTAGGCAGTCGCTCCGCGTTGAGGACGTTGAGGGATTAGATCGGAGGTTTCGACACCAGTGCTTTCAACTGCCAACTGCCTTCTGCTTACTGCCTACTGCTTCAATCAGTAGCTCTCGGACAGGGGATGAGCGACGAGGCGGTCGCCCTTCGAGACGTAGAGCAGGCCGGCGGCCTCGTCGCTGATGAAGCGCTCGTCCGGGTCGCTGAGGCGCACCTCGCGCGAGGCGCGGCCCGTCTCCACGTCAATGCCGACGAGCCCGCGCCCGCCGCCGCGAAGCGAGGTGTAGTAGTACATCCAGCGCCCCCGCAGCGCCGCCAGTCTGCGCGTCCGCATCAGGAAGCGCGACAGACGCGTGAGCTGGCTCGCGGGGTCGAGCCGGTCGAGCAGACGCTCCGACACATCACTGCCCGAAGGGGTCGAGAGGCGCGGCCTCGTCACGACGTTCGTCGAAGTCGAAACGCCGCGCCGCACGCGCGAGAGCACGCCGTAGGTCGAGAGCCGCTCGGCCGCATACGCGCGCGCATAGGAGCGCGTGTAGTCGGAGGCGAGGCTCGTCAAATCCGCGAGCGTGACGTGCGCGGCCAGCCCCGACGAGCGCAAGCCCGCGAGCGCGCCCGCGACCCGCGCGCCGCGAAAGACGGTCGAGGCCGCGCCGCCGTAACGGAAGTAGAGAGATGCCGCACGCGCCGCTACCGCCGCCACCGTGCGCAGCAGTCCACGACCGGGCGGCTCGTGCCGCTCGCGCCAGAGCGGCGTCCCCGAAGTGCCGTCGAACGCGGCCAGCTCGTTCTTGCCGCCGAGCACCAGCTCGCCCCTCTCGTTCAGAAGCAGGAAGGCCGCAGCCTCGACGCCGTGCGAGACCTTCAGCCGCCGCTTGCCCGTCAACGAGTCGAGCAGGATGAGGTCGTCGCGGTCTGCGACGGCCACCGTGCCCGCGTTCGGCACGGCGAAGTTCGTCAGCCCCTTGTCCGCGCCCTTGTAGCGCCAGAGGGTCTTACCCGTCGTCGCGTCGATGGCGCTCACGCCGTAAGGGCCGCGCGCGGTCGTCTCGCCGTCTTCGAGCCGCGTGAACTGCCCGCCCGTCCTCGCATAGAGCGTCGCGCCCGCGAGCACAAGCTCCGGCGTCATCCCCAAGTCCTTCGACTCCCACGCGACCTCGCCATCCGTCCGCGAGATTGCGCGCACGCGTCCGCGGCCGGAGACGTAGACGTAACGCTCGTCGGCCACGGGGTCGGATTCGGTGAGCGCGAGCCCGTCCTCGTTGACCTTGAACTTCTCGCGCCTGCGCTCCTTGCCCGTCCGCGCGTCGAGCGAAGTCAGACCCTCGTAGAAGAGATAGAGACGACCGTCGAGGAACGCGGGCGGCCGGTAGTTGTCGAGCGTGTAGGGAACCTCTTTATCTTTATCGTCGCCCCACGCGACGGGCATCATCTCGACTTCGCTCTCAAGCTCGCGCTTCCAAAGCTCCTCGCCCGACGCGAGGTCGAAGACGTGCAGCTCGGGCTTGCGCTTGAAGCCTTCACGCGGCTTCGACTTCGCGTCGCGCACGAAGACCGCGGCTAGCAGTCCCGCGCTTGGCTCGAAGGCCGTCTGCATCACCGCGCCGCGCACCTTGTCGCTGCGCCACAGCACGTCGCCCGACACGATGTCGAGCGATTCGAGCCGCGTCTTGCTGCCGCTCTCAAGCGTGACGAGCAGCACGTCCGTACCCGGCACGGCGGACACGTCCGTCTCGTCGAGCCGCACGTCCTTGCGCCGCCACAACACGTCGCCCGTCTCCGCCT
>JBJMGQ010000382.1:0-23045 GCA_045807845.1 Pyrinomonadaceae bacterium
ACGGCGAGGGCATCGAGAACTATATGAACGACGCGCCGGTTGACATCGGCATCCAGAACAACGCCGAGGTCGGCGACCCGCGCAGGCCCATCAAGGGCGTCGCGCTTCCCGTGTTCGGCATGTCAACGTTCCTCGATCACACTTGGAACAAGAAGTTCACCAGCGCGGTTGGCTATTCGATGCTCAACATCGAGAACTCCTCGGGGCAGGCCGCGAACGCCTTCCACCGCGGCCACTACGGGCTCGGCAACCTCCTCTACCACCCGACGGATAGGGTCATGGTCGGCGGCGAGTTCCAGTGGGGGCGGCGCGAGAACAACACCGACGGCTTTAGCGTGAACGACTACCGCAGTCAGTTCTCCTTCAAATACAACTTCTCGAAGGTCTTCGAGTTTTAACCCCCGCTGAGGAGAAGCGATATGTTCAGAAAGAGAATGCTCGCGCTCGCGTTCGTCCTGGCGGTGGTGCTCGCCACGGGCTTCGTCCCCGCCTACCGGCCGGCGCGGGCGCAGCAGGCCAGCCCCGTGGCGCCCACCCGCGCGCAGGCGCAGATGGTCGTCCGCGAGGCTTACGACAAGTTCAGGAACGAGACGGGCGGGAAGAACGCCGACTACATCCCCGTCCTGGCGCAGGTGGACTCGAAGCTGTTCGGGGTCGCGGTCGCCACCACCGACGCCCAGTTGATGGCGGTAGGCGACACCGACTACTCGTTCTCCATCCAGTCCATCTCGAAGGTCTACTCGCAGGCGCTGGCGATGGAGGAGGTGGGGCCGGACGTGTTCTTCCAGAAGATCGGCTCGGAGCCGACGGGGCGCGCCTTCAACTCCGTCTTCGCCGTCGCCGACATGCCGACGCACACGGGCAACCCGCTCGTCAACGCGGGCGCCATCGCCACCGTCAGCCTGATTTCCGCCAAAAGCGCCGACGAGAAGTGGAGCAAGATTCTCGACTTCTACAGCAAGGCCGCCGGCGAGAGGCTGACGCTCATCGACGAGGTCTACAAGTCCGAGGCCGCGACCAACACCGGCAACAAGGCGCTCTCGATGCTGCTGGCGAAGTACGACCGCATCTACGGCGACCCGTTCGAGTCGGTGGACGTGTACACCAAGCAGTGCTCGGTCGGCGTGACCGTGGCGCAGTTGGCGCGCATGGGCGCGACGCTCGCCAATAACGGCAAGAACCCCTGGACGAACGTGCAGCTCATCAAGCCCGACAACGTCCCGTACATCCTCTCGACGATGATGATGGCGGGGCTCTACGACGGCTCGGGCGGCTGGTCGTGGAAGGTCGGGCTGCCGGCGAAGAGCGGCGTGGGCGGCGGCATCGTCGCGGTCGTGCCGGGCAAGGGCGCCATCGCGGTCTTCGCCCCGCCGCTCGACGAGGCGGGCAACAGCGTCAAGGCGCAGAAGGTGATCGAGTACATCGCGAAGAGGCTGGACTTCAACATCTACTCGCCGCGCTCCGTGGGGCTGAAGGCTTCCGCGGTGGCGTCGTCGAAGTAGCCGCCTGCGCCTCACCGGTTGAGGACTCGCGAAGGACACGCGCATGTCAACCAACACGCCGAGCATCGGAACCCGTGCGGCGCGCAGCGCGAGCTTCCGGCCGCGCGCCGTGCTCATCTCGGCCCTACTGATCATCCCGCACCTCTGTGCGGCACAGACGGCCGTGGCCGTGAGCGACGTAGTCCCGGCCACGACCCCGTCTCCGTCTTCGTCTCCGACTCCGACCCCCGTCCCGTCCCCCGACGGCACATCGCCCGCTCCGCTCACCGAGCGCGAGCGGGCGATGTTGGAACAGATCAAGATGCTGGAGGCGCGCCTGACCAAGCTCGAAGCGCAGGTCTCCGGCGCCGCGGAGGCGAAGGCGGCCGACGTGCCGACCGCGGCCGGCGCCGAGCATGCGCCGTCCGGCGAGACGGCCGTCTCGCCGCCCCCGCCCGCGGAGCCGGTCGAGGCCCCTCAAGGCGTGGACGAGAAGAAGGAGTACGGCCGCTACACGCCGAACCTCGGCTACAAGCTCGCCGACACCGAGTACGGCGACATCAACGTCAGCATCTACACCTACGTCCGCTACCTGAACCAGCTCGGGCTCGACCCCACCTACACGGACGCGTTCGGCAACACGAAGAACGTTCAGCAGCGGCAGGACGCGCAGCTCCTGAAGCTCCAGATCAAGTTCCTCGGGTGGATGCTCAGCCCGAAGCTGCGCTACTTCCTCTACGCCTGGACTTCCAACGCCAACCAGGGGCAGGGCGCGCAGACCGTCCTCGCCGGGAACCTGCAATACACCTTCAACAAGTATTTCACCCTCGGCGGCGGCATCCGCTCGCTGCCCGGCACGCGCAGCGTCGAGGGCAACTTCCCGTTCTGGCCGAACGTGGACAGCCGCCACATCGCCGACGAGTTCATGCGCCCCTCCTACACCTCGGGCTTCTGGGCGATGGGGAACCTCGCGAAGCGTGTGAAGTACACCGCCATGATCGGCAACAACATGAGCACGCTCGGCGTGCCCGCCTCAAGGATCGACAACGGCCTGAACACCTTCTCCGGCGCGCTCGTCTGGTTCCCGACCGGCGACTTTGAGGACGGCTTCAGCGGCCAGGGGTGGGGCGACTTCGAGCACCACGAAAAGTTCTCCACGCGCCTCGCTTTCCACTACAGCCGCAGCGACGAGAACAAGGAGAGCCAGCCGGGCTCGGACACCTTCGAGAACACGCAGCTCCGCCTCTCGGACGGCACCGTCATCTTCACGACCGACCTCTTCGGGGACGGCGTCACCATCACCGACGCGCGCTACCGGATGACCGCCGTTGACGGCGGGTTCAAGTACAAGGGCTACTCGCTCGAAGGCGAGTACTACTGGCGCTGGCTCGACAACTTCAAGTTCCTTGAGGCCGTCAACCCGTCGCAAATCGGGCAAGTCCCGGGGCGCGTCTTCGACCACGCCTTCCAGCTTCAGGGCACGGCGATGCTGGTGCCTAAGAAGCTTCAGGCTTACGCCGGGCATTCGAGAATCTTCGGCGACTACGGCAACCCCTGGGACTTCCGCGCCGGCGCGAACTTCTTCCCGTTCAAGAACAAGATCGTCCGCTGGAACAACGAGGCGCTCTACCTCCGCAAGTCGCCGGTGGGCTACACGTCCGTGCCCTTCGCCGTCGGGGGCAACGGCTTCGTGTTCCATTCCAGCGTCGAGCTGGCCTTCTGAGTGGTGAGCCATGAACACGCGGCAGATTCGAAGTAAGGTCTCACGGTTCGCGCTGGCGGTGGCGCTGTGCGTCGCTATCCTCACGCCCGCCGCACGACCAAACGCACAGACGCCACCCGGCGCGGCGCGGGCCAATGACTACCTCTTCGACGACGTGCATTTTCACCTGACGAACTACGTGCAGGAGGGCATCCGTGCCCAGGACTTCCTGAAGATCATGGGGGACAAGGCGGGCCGCTCGACGCTCTTCGGCATCCCGCTCCAGCAGCAGTGGTCGCACAGGGTGGACGGCGACCGGGGGCCGACCTACTACCTGAACTCGGACGCGCCGCTCTACTACTACTCCTTCACCGACGCCTGGATCGCCACCAGCTACCGGTCGCTCCCGAAGGAGGAGCAGGCCCGGCTCGACCCGATGATCACGGGCTTCAACCCTTCGGACATGTACGCGGCCGACCACGTGCGCCGCGTGCTGACGGCCTTCCCCGGCGTCTTCTCCGGCATCGGCGAGTTCAGCATTCATAAAGAGTTCGTCTCGTCGAAGGTCGCGGGCGAGGTCGCCAGCCTCAACGACCCCGCGCTCGACCGGCTCATCGACTTCGCCGCAGAGGTCGGGCTCGTCGTTCTCATCCACAACGACATCGACACGCCCTTCGCCAAAGAGGGGTCGCCGCCCGCCTACTTCGACGAGGTGAAGGCGCTCTTCCGGCGACACCCCGACGCGACCATCGTCTGGGCGCACATCGGCGTCGGCCGCATCATCCGCCCGGCGAAGGCGCAGGGGGCGCTCGTCGAAGAACTGCTCAAAGACCCCGCGTTCGGCCACGTCAACTTCGACATCTCGTGGAGCGAGGTGGCGAAGTACGCGGTCGCCACGCCCGAGTCTACAAAGGCCGTGGCCGACATCATCAACCGCTACCCCGACCGCTTCCTCTTCGGCACGGACGAGGTGGCGCCGAAGGATCAGGAGACGTACCTCCGGGTCTACAACCAGTACGCCCCGCTCTGGAAGCTGCTCGACCCCGAGGCGAGCGAGAAGGTGCGCAAGGGGAACTACGAACGCATCTTTGACGCGGCGAGGCTCAAGGTGCGCGCGTGGGAGCGTGCGCATGTGAAGTGAAGCCGGCGGGCCGTTCTTCGTCGGACGTTCAGGGTTCTCTGCGGAGGTTCAGTATGAAAAGGAAAATCGCGCGCAAGAGATGCTCAAGCCTTCTCCTTCGGTGCGCCTGTGTCGTCACGTGTGGGGCCATGCTGGCGACCGGCGGCGGCGTCCTGCCGACGCATGCGGCCGAACCCCGTTCGGCCGTCACACAGGACGCCGCCACTCAAGACGCGGCGAAGGTTTCGCCCGAGCAGCTCGACTCGCTCGTCGCGCCCATCGCCCTCTATCCCGACCCGCTGCTCAGCCAGACGCTCGTGGCCTCGACCTACCCGCTGGAGCTCATGCAGCTCCAGCAGTGGCTGGGGAGGAACCCGGGGCTCACCGGCAAGAAGCAGAGCGACGCGGTCGCGAAACAGCCGTGGGATCCGAGCATCCAGGCGATGGCGGCGCTGCCCGACGTGGTGAAGCGCCTGTCGGACGACATCCAGTGGACGACCGACCTCGGCAACGTCTTCCTCGCGCAGCAGCAGGACGTGTTTGACGCCGTCCAGCGCATGCGCCAGAAGGCGCAGGGGACGGGCGCGCTCAACTCGAACCAGCAGCAGAAGGTCGAGACGCAGGTGGTCGAGAGCAAGGAGGTCATCGTCATCCAGCAGTCCGACCCCGAGGTCGTCTACGTCCCCTCCTACAACCCGACGGTCGTCTATGGCGCGGCGGTCTACCCGTACCCGCCCATCTACTACCCGCCCTACTCGACGGGCGCGGTCGTCGCCGCGAGCGCGATCTCGTTCGGCGTCGGCATGGCCATCGGCGCCGCGTGGGGCGGCGGCGGCTGGGGTTGGGGTTGCGGCTGGGGCGGCGGCGATGTCAACGTCAACATGAATAACAACTTCAACCGCAACACCAACATCAACGGCGGCAACCGCACCAACATCAGCGGCAACGGCAACAGGTGGCAGCACAATTCGGCGCATCGCGGGGGCGCTCCGTATAGAGACCGCGCGACGGCGAACAGGTTTGGCGGCACCGCGCGCGGCGACTCGCTCGGCAACCGCCAGAGGGCCGCGCAGCGCGACCTCGGGCGGCAGGGCGGCAATCTGGGCAGCAACAACCGCGACGGCGTCGGCGGACGTGGCGGCGTTGGCGGGCGCGACGGCGCCGGTGGACGCAACGGTGTCGGTGGTCGAGATGGAGTCGGTGGACGAGATGGTGCCGGTGGTCGTGGCGGAGCCGGGGGGCGCGATGGAGTCGGTGGACGTGACGGCGCAGGTAATCGAGGTGGAGTCGGCGACAGAGGAGGCGCCGGCAATCGCGGGGGTGTGGGCGACAGAGGAGGTGCGGGTGACCGTGGGGGCGCCGGTGACAGGGGTGGAGCCGGAGGGCGTGACGGAGCTGGAAATCGTGGCGGTGGCGGTTCGGGCGACCGCGTCGGCAATCGCGGCGGGGCCGGGGTGAGTGACCGTTCGAGGGGCGGCGGCGGGGCCGGGGGTGGTGGCGGTGACCGCGTCGGCAACCGCAGCGTCGGCGGAGGCTCGGGCGGCGGTGGTCGCGGCGGTGGCGGCGGCTTCGGCGGAGGCTCTGGTGGCTTCGGCGGAGGCTCGCGGGATGCCAGCCGCCGCGGCTCTTCAAGCATGGGTGGCGGCTTCGGCGGCGGCGGTGGTCGCAGCGGCGGCGGCGGCTTCGGCGGCGGCAGTCGTGGCGGTGGCGGCGGCGGCGGTCGCGGCGGTGGCGGCGGTGGACGTGGCGGCGGCGGCGGCGGCCGACGGAGGTAGTCAAAGATGAACCCGAACACAGAGATGAAATCGACGCCTTTGAATCTGCGGCACTCAAGCCTGCTACCCGCGGTGAGCGTGTTCGCCTGTTCGTGTCTGCTGCTCCTCTGCGCCGTTTCGCAGGTGCGTGTGCGGGCTTCGACGCCCACCGAGAAGATGAGGACATACGCGACGGCCGAAGAGGCGGCGGCGGCGCTCGTCGCCGCCGCGGAGAAGTTCGACGAGGCCGCGCTCAAAGAGATTCTCGGCCCTGATAGCTACGACATCGTGCACACGGGCGAACCCATGCGCGACCGGGAGACGGCCGCGGAGTTCGCCTCGCTCGCGCGCACGAAGCAGAACATCTCCACCGACCCGCGAAACCCGCGCCGCGCCTTCCTCCTGATTGGCGAAGACGACTGGCCGTTCCCCGTCCCTCTCGTCAGGCAGGGAGGGAAGTGGTTCTTCGACGCGCACGCGGGCCGGCAGGAGATCATCTACCGGCGCGTGGGCCGCAACGAGCTTGACGCCATAGCCATCTGCCGCGGCTACGTCGAGGCGCAGCACGAGTACGCGCTCAAGCCGCGCGAGGGCTACGACGTTAACCAGTACGCGCAGCACATCATCAGCACGCCGGGCAAGCAGGATGGGCTGGCGTGGCAGAACTCGGACGGCACGTGGGGCGGGGTCGTGGGCGAGAAGTTCGCGCGCTCTCTTGAGAAGGGCTACTCGGGCAAGGATCAGCCCTTCCACGGCTACTACTTCAAGGTGCTCAAAGGGCAGGGGCCGGCCGCGCCGCTCGGCGAGCTGGACTTCGTCGTGAAGGACGTGATGATCGGCGGCTTCGCGCTCATCGCCACACCGGCGCAGTACCGCGTCACAGGGGTGAAGACCTTCATGGTCAGCCACGACGGCGTGGTCTACGAGAAAGACCTCGGCCCGCACTCGCTCGAAGCGGCGATAAAAATAGACCGCTTCAACCCGGACAAGACCTGGACACCCGTCGCGGACGAGAAATAGCCGACGCGGGAACCATTTCCGAAAGAAGGAGAGACGACATGCTTGAAATAGAGAAGACGCTTGACGACACCCCCGTTTCGTCCGAACGGACGCATGACGGGGAAGACCCGCTCGGCGACCCGGGGCAGTTAATTTCGCGTGAGGTGCCGCAGGGCGTGGATCGCCGTAGCTTCCTGATGCGGAGCGCAGTGATCGGCGCGGCAGCGATGATGACTGGCAAGAGCCTCTTAGCTGCGGAGAGAACGACCGAGGCAGTCAAATCGCTGCCGGTGTTCTCGTCCTCTAGAGGACTGTTTCTACAGTTGTCGTCGAAAGGGCCCATCATGATAACGGGTGACGAGTTCTACAAAGTTGGGCCCGGCCCCTCAAGCTCGCACACGATTGGCCCGATGCGTATCACCTATGATTTCTACCAGCGCTGCACGAAGCTGCCCGCAGACAAGCTCGCGAAGGCAACCGCGCTGAGAGTCAATCTGTTCGGCAGTCTCAGTGCGACAGGCAAGGGCCATGGCACGGAACGAGCTACGCTGGCAGGTTTGATCGGTATGGAACCGGCCACTGTCGATCCCCTGTTTCTTGACAGCCTGCGCGACAAGCCTGACCAGTCGTTCAAAGTTAAGCTCGGCGGAAAAGAGATCCCCGTCAGCCTCAAGGATGTCGTCTACGACGCTACGAAAGGCGACTTCCATCACCAGAACACGATGGTCGCCCATCTTCTGGCCGGCGACGAAGACCTGTTCTCGCTGGAGTACTACTCCGTCGGCGGTGGATTCATAGAGTGGAAAGGCTACGAGCCGCCGAAGAAGAATGCGCCGAAGTACCCGTTCGAGACCATGAAGCAGCTTCGTGCTCATGCGGACGATAACAAGCTGTCCATCGGGCAGGTGATGTTGGCGAATGAAATGTCGATTTCCGGCAAGAGTGAAGCGGAAGTAAATGCGTTCATCGACAAGATCATCAACGCGATGCTCGCGACGGTAAAGTCGGGGCTGGCCGTGTCGGAAGACGATGTACTTCCCGGCCCGATCAAGCTTCACAGCAAAGCAGCGACGGTCTATAACCGCGCGATGAAGGAGGAGAACGCGGGTGACCGCGGAGTCGGCCTGCTGTCCGCCTGTGCGATAGCGGCTTCTGAGGAGAACGCTCGCGGGCACTTGGTCATAACCGCTCCGACGGGCGGCTCAGCCGGAGTCATGCCTTCCCTCGTCTACGCCCTGATGGAAGGACGCAAGATCCCGCGGGAAAAGGTTCGCGAAGGCATGCTCGCCGCGCTCGGGGTAGGTTATCTCTGCAAGCATCATGCGACGTTGTCCGCCGCCGAGGGCGGCTGTCAGGCCGAGATCGGTGTCGCTTCCGCCATGGCTGCGGCGTTGGTAGCCACGGCGCGCGGAGCTGAGTCGCGGGTGGTTGAGAACGCCGCGGAATCGGCCCTCGAACATCACCTCGGCATGACCTGCGACCCGGTGGCCGGGTACGTGCAGGTTCCGTGCATTGAAAGATGTGCATTCGGCGCCGTCAAGGCGTGGACGGCCTACGCTATCGCCAGCAACGAGATCGCAAACCGTCACCGCATCGGCCTCGACGAAACCGTAGCGGCCCTTGCACAGACCGCCAAGGACATGAACAGCAAGTACAAGGAGACGAGCGAGGCCGGACTGGCCCTCTCCGTGGTGCTCTGCTGATCGAACGGGGCTCCGGTGGAACAAGGTCTGGGGCGTTGTTCCGCCGGAGTTTCCAACACCTACCGGCCGCGGCTCGCCAAGTCGTAGGAAACGTCCATGACTTGGCGGGCCATGGCAAATCCTTTGTCTGTCAAATCAAGTTCCGGATGACTTCTACGCGAAGGTCTAACATGTTAAGACGCTGTGCCTACATCAAACGCTTAGTCGCATTGGCGTTGACCTCGGTGACGTTGTGCGCGGGCTCCGCCTTCGGACAGTCTCCGGCAACTCGGCCGGACAGCCGGCAGAGGGAAGTCTCTGCCGCGCAGGAACCCCGATTAAGCAACCCGGAAGCCCCCGCTTCGGAACCCAAACCGAGCAGACCGGAGGACAAAGTCGCCGCCGAGGAGCCCCGGCCTAAAGACCTTGAGAGCGAAGTCGAGTCCTTGAAGGCCGACAACACCGCCGTTCGAGAACAGCTTCGCAAGATGTTGGAGCAGCAGAAGGCGATGCTGGAGCAGGTCGAACGTTTGCAGCGGCGGCTTGAGGGCACGACGGCGGCGGACGGCCCAGTACCTTTGACGGATGCAGCAAACGTCCCGGTGGACTCGGCGCACGCAGCGAATCCAGCGGTGCAACCGGCGAATGCAGGGGATGCTTCCGCGCAGCCGGCATCTGCCGGGGCACAGGAGAAAGAGGATCGTTATCAGGATGGAATGGTCATCTGGCAAAACTCCGACGATGCCAGGGTGCCTTTCCTGATGAGGTTCAACGTCAATACGCAGATTCGATATCTCAATACTCTTTCAGCGGACGACACTTTCACCGACCACCTGGGCGTCGTCCGCGAGGTTCATAAACGTAACGACATCACGGTCAATCGCGCGATGTTCATCCTTGGCGGCTACGTGTTCGACAAGAGGCTGCGTTACAGCATGACCGTCTGGACTTCAGCCGGCTCCGCTTCAATCGTCGTCGCCGGAAACATCGGCTGGCAGTTCAACAAGAGACTCACGATCACCGGAGGTTACACGGGCGTTCCGGGCAGCCGCTCACTCGTCAACACCTTCCCATTCTTTGCCTCGACCGACAGGACTATGGCGGACAACTTCTTCCGCCCCGCCTTCACGCAGGGGGTCTGGGCGAACGGCGAACTCCGGAAGGGACTGCACTATCTGGCGTTCGTCGGCAACGGCCTCAATACCTTGAGTATCTCGGCGAACAAGATCGACACGAATCTGCTGACTTCCGGCAGCGTCTGGTGGGAACCGCTGGGGGACTACAGCGAGCCGGGCAAATCACGGAACATGTACGACGATTTTTACGCCCAGAAAAAAGTTCGAGTTCGAATCGGGACTAGTTATACAAGGTCGCGGGAAGACCGTTTTTCAAATCTCGACCAATCAAATCCCGATAACACTTCACTGCACAACTCCGACGGGGTGCTGACCTTCGCGACCGGGGCGTTTGCGCCGGGTGTGACCGTCGATAAGGCCACCTACCGCATGTGGGCGGTAGACGGCGGCCTGAAATACAACGGGCTTTCGATCAACGGACAATATTACGCTCGCTGGCTAAGCGACTTTGAAGCCGACGGGCCGCTTCCCCTCTCGTCCACCTTCGACCACGGCTTCGAGTTGTCGGGGGGCAAATTTGTCATCCCTCGGAAGCTGATGTTGTATGCCCGCGGCTCGATGGTCTTCGGACAATTCGGGAACTCTCATGAGTATGCCGGCGGGTTCAAGTGGCATTTCCTTCCGACCGAGCGCCTGTGGCTGAGCGGCGAGCTGATGCGGATGTCCAAAGTTCCTTATGGCGGCACCTTTACTCCGTACACCGCGGGTCTGACCGGCTGGGCGCCGATGGTTCAGACGGTACTCGCTTTTTGATAGTGAAGGGGTATGGCGCAGCAGGTAACGACACATGCCGTGAGCGGAGCGGGGACGCGCTCCAAAGTGATGGTGGCCGCCGTGGCCTGGGTGGTGGCGGCCACCTTCTACTTCTACCAGTACGTCATGCGCTCCGCGCCGGCCGTCATGATGCCGCAGTTGTCGGACGCCTTCGGCCTCAGCGCGCTGGGCGTGGCCTCCATCGTCGGGGTGTTCTACTACGGCTATTCGTTCTTCAGCCCGGTGGCAGGGGCCGCCATGGACAGGCTGGGGCCGAAACTGCTGCTGCCCATCGCCGCGGCGGTGTTCAGCCTCGGGGCGCTCCTGTTCGCGACCGGCAGCCCCGCAGCGGCGGGCGTCGGCAGATTTTTGCAGGGGGCCGCCGGCGCCTTCGCGGCGGTGGGGGCTCTCTACATCGCCTCGAACTACTTTCACCCTTCGAAGGCCGCGACAATGACAGGCGCGACGCAGATGTTCGGGATGGCCGGTGGGGCGGCCGGACAGTTTGCCGTCGGGCCGATGATTGGCGGGGGTCTGGCCTGGGACTCTTTCTGGATGGGCATGGGCGTCGTCGCTCTGTTGATGGGTGTGCTTCTCCTGTTTCTCCTGCCGAAGGAGGAGAAGACGGGACGGCCTGACAACTGGTTGAAGGCGTCGGCCGTAGCCTTCAAGGTGGTTTTCAAGAACCCGCAGTCGATCCTGTGTGGACTCATCGCGGGCTTGATCTTCATCCCGACGACCATCTTCGACATGATCTGGGGCGTGCGCTACTTGCAGGAGGCGCACGGCTTCGACTACGGCACGGCCGTCATGCGCTCGGCGACCGTCCCCTTGGGTTGGATCATCGGCTGCCCGCTGCTCGGCTTTCTCTCCGACCGGCTGGGGCGGCGAAAGCCCGTCATCGTCGGAGGGGCGCTCGTGCTCCTGTGCTGTCTCGCGTGGATACTCTACGGCCCCGCGGGCGTGCTCCCTCCCTACGTGCTCGGGCTCGTGGCGGGGATGGGGTCGGGCGCGGCGATGCTGCCATACACGGTCATTAAAGAGGCCAACCCCCCGCAGTACGGCGGCACCGCGACCGGCGTCATCAACTTCCTGAACTTCACCTTCAGCGCGCTGCTGGGGCCGGCCTTCGCGGGGGTGTTGATGCGCGCCTCGGGCGGGGCCGCGCGGTTGGAGCTGGGGGATTTTCAGACGGCGTTCGCCCCGATGCTGTACGGCGTCGCCCTCGCGATTCTCCTCGCGCTCCTGTTGAAGGAGACGGGGCCCGCAGTCAGAACTGCGCCGTCGGCGGTGTCGGAAGAGGTGTCGGAATGAACCAGACCGGAACCGGCAAATACGAAAGGCTGTTGGAGAGGTGCGCGAGCCTGGAGCCGGTTCCGACCGCGGTCGCTCACCCCTGCGAGGCGACGGCGCTGGCGGGGGCTGTCGAGGCGGCGGGGAAGGGCTTGATAGTGCCGATTCTGGTCGGCCCGTCCGCGAAGATAAAGGCGACCGCGGAGTCGGCCGGGATAGACCTCGGCGGTCTTGAAATCGTGGACGTTCCGCACAGTCATCGGGCGGCGACACGCGCGGTGGAGTTGGTCAGGGAAGGCCGGGCCGAAATACTGATGAAGGGGAGCCTGCACACGGATGAGTTGATGTCGGCCATCGTCGCGCGCGACGGAGGGCTGCGCACGAGCCGCCGCGTCAGTCACGCCTTCGTCATGGACGTGCCCGCCTACCACAAGGTGCTGGTCGTCACCGACGCCGCGATCAACATCGCCCCCGCGCTCGAAGAGAAGGCCGACATCTGCCGGAACGCCATCGACCTCGTCGTCGCGCTCGGCCTCGAAGAACCGAAGGTCGCCATCCTCGCCGCGGTCGAGACTGTCACCACGAAGATGCCGGCGACCATCGACGCCGCCGCGCTCTGCAAGATGGCCGAGCGCGGACAGATTAAGGGCGGGCGCCTCGACGGGCCGCTGGCGTTCGACAACGCGATCAGCAAGCGCGCGGCCGAGACCAAGGGCATCACCTCGGAGGTCGCGGGCGACCCGGACATCCTGCTCGCGCCCGACCTCGAAGCCGGCAACATCCTCGCCAAGCAGCTCAGCTTCCTCGCGGGCGCCGACAGCGCGGGGCTCGTGCTCGGGGCGCGCGTGCCCGTGATTCTCACCAGCCGCGCCGACAGCGTGCGTTCACGGATCGCCAGTTGCGCCGTGGCCGCGCTCGTGGCTCACGCGCGGCGGACGAAGCCGGGGGGACACTGATGGAAGACTACGCCCTTGTGCTCAACGCCGGATCGTCGAGTCTGAAGTTCTGCGTGTATCAGCGGCCGGCGGGCGAAGGCTGGCGGCTGGCGGTGCGGGGTCAGATCGAAGGCATAGGGACTGCGCCCCGGCTGTGCGTCAAGGACGGCGTGGGCAAAGGTGTCGCCGACGAGCGGGTGGACACGTGGGTGCGGGACGGGCGCGACGCCGTTGACGTGCTCGCCGTGTGGCTCCGCTCGAACTATGGCGGCGCGCGTGTGCTGGGCGTCGGCCACCGCGTCGTCCACGGCGGGGTCTGGTTCACGGCGCCCACCTTGGTTGACCGCCACATCCTCGCGCACCTGTACGAGCTGGTGCCGCTCGCCCCTTTGCACCAACCGTACAACCTGGCGGCCATCGAGGCGGTCTTCGCGCGTCTGCCCGACGTGCCGCAGGTCGCCTGCTTCGACACGAGTTTCCACCGCGGCCAGCCGCCGGTCGCGGAGGTCATCCCGCTCCCCCGCGACCTCTGCAAAGCGGGGATGCAGCGGTACGGCTTCCACGGCCTCTCTTACGAGTACGTCGCCTCCGTCCTGCCGGAGGTGGCGCCGGAGATCGCGGCGGGCCGAGTCGTCGTCGCGCACCTCGGGAGCGGCGCGAGCATGTGCGCCTTGCAGGAAGGCAAGAGCGTTGACAGCACGTTGGGGTTCACGGCGCTCGACGGGCTCTGCATGGGGACGAGGCCGGGCGCGCTCGACCCCGGCGTCGTCCTCTACCTCCTCCAGAGCCTCAGCCTCTCCCCGAAGGACATCGAGACGATCCTCTACAAGAAGTCGGGACTGCTTGGAATCTCCGGCATCAGCAACGACATGCGCGACCTGCTGGGCCGGGGCGAGCCCGAGGCGCGCTTGGCCGTGGACTACTTCGTCTACCGCGCCGCCAGAGAGATCGGCGCGCTGGCCGCCGTCATGGGCGGAGTGGACGGGCTGGTCTTCACCGCGGGGATCGGCGAGAACTCGGCCGAGGTACGCCGGCGCATCTGCGAGGCTTCCCGCTGGCTGGGGCTGGAGCTCGACGCGGAGGCGAACGAGGGACGAGGGCCGCGAATCTCCACGCCGCACAGCAAGGTCTCGGCGTGGGTCGTCCCGACTAACGAGGAGCTGATGATAGCCCGGCATACGGGCGCGCTGCTCGGGCTGAGTTGAAGTTCTCTTAGACAGCGTAAAGAAGGAGCACACATGACCGCGACCCCGACCATTTCGCGCGACGGCGACGCCGCGCAGTCGCTCCACCCCTGGGACGGGTTCGAGCCGGGTTTCTGGCTGAAGGAGATCAACGTCCGCGACTTCATACAGCAGAACTACGAGCCGTACGAGGGCGACGGCTCCTTCCTCGCGCCCGCGACCGAGCGGACTGAGAGGCTCTGGGGGGGGCTGACCAAGCTCTTCGTCGAGGAGCGCCGGCAGGGGGTGCTCGACATCTCGCAGGTTCCCAGCTCGATCAACGCGCACGCCCCCGGCTACATCGACAAGGAGCACGAGGTCATCGTCGGTCTCCAGACCGAGGCACCGCTCCGGCGCGCCATCATGCCGAACGGCGGGCTGCGCATGGTCTTGAGCGCGCTCAAGGCGTACGGCTACGAGGCCGACCCGCACGTGGTCGAAGCCTTCACGAAGTACCGCAAGACCCACAACGAGGGCGTCTTCGACGCCTACACGGAGGAGGTCAAGCGCTGCCGCAGCTCGCACGTCCTGACGGGACTGCCCGACGCCTACGGGCGCGGCCGCATCATCGGCGACTACCGCCGCGTGGCGCTCTACGGCGTCGCGCGTCTCGTCGAGCGGAAGCGGGAGGAGAAGCACGCGCTCGATGCGCGACACTCCTCCGACGAGGTCATCCGCGACCGCGAGGAGCTGGCCGAACAGATTCGCGCGCTCGGCGAGTTACAACAGATGGCCGCCGCCTACGGCTTCGACATCTCGGCCCCGGCGCGCACCGCGCGCGAGGCCGTGCAGTGGCTCTACTTCGGATACCTCGCGGCGGTGAAGGAGCAGAACGGCGCGGCCATGTCGTTGGGCAGGACTTCGACGTTCCTCGACATCTACTTCGCGCGCGACCTCGCTACGGGGAAGCTCACCGAGGAGCAGGCGCAGGAGATCGTGGACGACTTCGTCATTAAGCTGCGCATCGTCCGCTTCCTGCGCACGCCCGAGTACGACGAGCTGTTCGCGGGCGACCCGACGTGGGTCACGGAATCAATCGGGGGGATGGGCGACGACGGCCGCTCGCTGGTGACGAAGACGAGCTTCCGCTTCCTGCAAACGCTCTACAACCTCGGCCCCGCCCCGGAGCCGAACCTGACCGTCTGGTACAGCCCGCGCCTGCCCGAAGGCTTCCGCAGCTTCGCCTCGCGGGTGGCGATAGACACCAGCTCCATCCAGTTCGAATCGGACGAGATCATGCGCCGCGCGCTGGGCGACGACGGCGCCATCGCCTGCTGCGTCTCGCCGATGCAGGTCGGCAAAGGGATGCAGTTCTTCGGCGCGCGCGCCAACCTCGCCAAGTGCCTCCTCTACGCCATCAACGGCGGGCGCGACGAGATCACGGGCGCGCAGGTCGGCCCCGCCTTCGGCGCGGTCGAGGGCGACTACCTCGACTTCGACGACGTGCTCGAACGGTTCGAGCGGATGATGGAATGGCTGGCGGGCGTCTACGTCAACGCGATGAACGTCATCCACTACATGCACGACAAGTACGCCTACGAGCGCGTCGAGATGGCGCTGCACGACTACGCCCCGGCGCGGACGATGGCCTTCGGCATGGCCGGCATGTCGGTCGTCGCCGACAGCCTCTCGGCGATCCGTTACGCGCGCGTCCGGGTCGCCCGCGACGAGACGGGGTTGGTCGTGGACTACCGGGCCGAGGGCGAGTTCCCGCAGTTCGGCAACCACGACAACCGGGTTGACCAACTCGCCGCGTGGCTCGTCAGCACCTTCATGGGGAAGCTCCGCAAGTACCCGACCTACCGCGGCGCCACGCACACGCAGTCGATCCTGACCATCACCTCGAACGTCGTCTACGGCAAGAGCACCGGCAACACCCCGGACGGGCGACGCTTGGGCGAGCCGTTCGCGCCGGGAGCCAACCCGATGCACGGGCGCGACCGCCACGGCATCCACGCCGCGGGCGCGTCGGTCGCCAAGATTCCGTTCCGCGACGCCGCCGACGGCATCTCGCTCACGGCCTCGCTGCTCCCGGAGGGGCTGGGCAGGGTCGGGGAGGACAGGGTCGTCAACCTGCGCAGCATGCTCGACGCGTTCTTCGGCGCGACGGGCTTCCACATGAACGTCAACGTGCTCAACCGCGAGACGCTGCTCGACGCGATGGAGCACCCGGAGAAGTACCCGCACCTGACCATCCGCGTCTCCGGCTACGCGGTGAACTTCGTGAGGCTGACGCGCGAGCAGCAGATGGACGTGATCAATCGCACTTTCCACGGAAGGCAGGCGACAACATGAGCACAGGGCAGATCGTACATATCGGCCGACTTGAGGCGAAGAATCCCTTCGAGCTGCGCGTGAGGAAGGGCTCGGCCATGCCCGACTACACGGTGAAGAGGGCGCTTGAGACCGGCGACGTGGGCTTCCTTCATTCATTCACGACGGGCTCGACCGTAGACGGGCCGGGCGTGCGCGTCGTCGGCTGGACGGCCGGGTGCCAGTGGCGCTGCCTCTACTGCCACAACCCCGACACGTGGAACATCACGAACGGCACGCCCGTGACTTTGGAGCGCGCCGTCGAGGTGCTGGGCCAGTACCGGCACGGGCTGGAGGCCATGTCGGGCGGGTTCACGCTGAGCGGCGGCGAACCGCTCGTCCAAGACCGTTTCGCAGTCCGCCTCTTCTCCGCCGCGCGGGAGATGGGCATCCACACGGCGCTCGACACTAACGGGGCTCTGGGCGGGAAGCTCAGCGACGCCGAGCTGGAGACAATAGACCTCGTGCTGCTGGACATGAAGGCTTGGGAAGGGGAGCGGCACCGGCGGCTTACGGGGAGGGACGTGACCCACACGCTCGACTTCGCGCTGCGCCTGGCCGAGCGCAAGCGGCCCGTCTGGCTACGCTACGTGCTCGTGCCCGGGCTGACTGACGACCTCGGAGACATCGCGCGCATCGCGTGCTTCGCCTCCTCGCTCGAAAACGTCGAGCGCGTGGACGTGCTGCCCTTCCATCAACTGGGGCAGTTCAAGTGGACGAGCCTCGGTCTCAGATACGCGCTCGGAAACGTAGGCCCGCCCACGCCGGAACTCGTCGAGAGAGTCCGCGGGCTGTTCCTCGCCGAAGGTCTCAAAGCGTTCTGACGAAGTGCCGAATGGTTTGCCCGCGCGGTGGTGGGGATGAGTCACGATTCAACGTTACAGCTTGACGTGCCGTTCGGCGGGTTCCTGCGGAGCCCGGTGAACTGGCTGCTGCTCTTCGTGCCCGTCACGGTGGCGCTGGAGCACGTCGGGCCGGCGCCGCCGCCGGTGCTCTTCTTCTCGGCGGCGCTGGCCATCGTCCCCGTGGCGGCGCTGATGGTGCGCGCGACCGAACAGCTCGCGACCCGAACGGGCGACGCCGCGGGCGGGCTGCTGAACGCGACCTTCGGCAACGCGCCGGAGCTGATCATCTCGCTGGTGGCGCTGAGGGCGGGTTACCTGAACATGGTGCGGGCGTCGCTGGTCGGCGCCATCCTCGCCAACCTCCTGCTGGCGCTCGGCGTGGCCTTCCTCTTAGGGGGGCTGCGCCACCATGAACAGCGGTTCAACCCGACGGCCGCGCGCGCCTACAGCACGATGATGTTCATGGCCGCCGTCAGTATGATCGTCCCCTCCGCCTTCAGCCGCTACGTCGCGCCGCAGGGCGTGATCAGGCAGGAGCAGTTGCTTAACGTCGGCATCGCCATCCTGCTGCTCGTCGCCTACGGCCTCTACCTGCTCTTCTCGCTGAAGACGCACCCCGGTACCTTCGCCAGCGTGGAGGCCGGGGAGGGGCACGGCCACGAGGGGGCGCAGTGGGGTGTGCCGCGCGCCGTGGGCAGCCTGCTCGTCGCGGCCGTGCTGGCGGCGTGGATGAGCGAGATTCTGGTGGGCGCCGCCGAGGGCACGGGCAAGGCGCTGGGGATGTCGGACATCTTCATCGGCATCGTGCTGCTGGCCGTCGTGGGCGGCGCGGCCGAGAGCGGGTCGGCCGTGGCGACGGCGCGGAAGAACAAGATGGATCTGTCGGTCGGGATCGCGCTGGGGAGCTGCATCCAGATCGCGCTGTTCGTCGCGCCGGTGCTGGTGCTCGTCAGCTACTTCATCGCGCCGGAGCCGCTGGAGCTGGCGTTCAACCGGGCCGAAGTCGGCTCGCTCCTGGTCGCCGTACTCATCGGCGCGCTGGTCTGCGGCGACGGCCAATCCAACTGGTATAAGGGCGTCCAACTCATCACGGTCTACGCCATCATCGCTCTCATGTTCTATCTGATTCCGGCGTTGACGTGACGCCGGGTGAAGGGGGGAAACGGCATGGCGACGACGCAACAAACGTGGAGCGCGGTCTACCCCGAGCGCCGGCACACCCTGGGCGGCGCGGTCGCCTGGCTCATGGAGCTTGTCTTCGGCTGCCGGCACCGCCGGATGGGCCGCCCCGTCACGCGCGAAGGTCGCACCTACCGCGTGTGCCTCTGCTGCGGCATGACCCGTGACTTCGACCCGGCGACATGGGAGACATACGGCCCCTATCGGCAAAGGGGCTGACGGCGAGAGCCATTTACCGGTCGGCGTGTGCGGCGCGGACGAACGCAGAGGTGGAGAATGAACATGAACAATTTTAAGCGGCGCGTCATCCGCGCGGGCGCGAGATGTTTGGGGGCTGTCGCCGCCGGCATGCTTGCGGCGGTGGCCCTCGGCCCGCAGGCCGCCGCGCAGGACTGCCCGAACGTCAGGACTTTCGGCGAGCAGCTCGCAGAGGCGAGGCGGGAGGGCGAGACGCGACGCGTGCAAGTGCAGGGGGTCTATTTTAACAGCGAAGACAAGAACGCCTTCCTCCCCGAAGTCGAAGGCCGCCGCTGGAACCCGGTCTTCGTGACCGTCAGCACCGGCGAGTTCAGCGACAGGCTCGCGCGACTCGTCGCGCGGGGCGAGGCCGCAGTGAACGGCCGGCAGAAGGGGCCTCTTTTACTTGGCGACATAGCCGCGCTCGAACGCGGCCGACAGCCCCTCTTGCAGGACGTGAGCTTCCGCGACCTCGCGCCCGCGGCGCTGGAAGTGGGGCAAGCTCTGGCGCTCGACCGCTACACGACCTTCTCCGTCGCCCACAGGCCGGACGAGCCTTTCTACCGCGTCCACCTGCTCTCCTGGTTCGTCGAAGTGCGCCCGGACGGGAGCGGCCGGATGACGGTGGACATAGACCTCGGGACGTTCCTCCGCCCCGGCGAGACGCAGATCGTTAAGTTCCTGAGCGACTTCGAGGTCAAACGCACCGGGAGCGCGAGGGCGTACCTTGCAATATCGCTGGCTCCGCTCGGCGGCGAAAGCAACTGGTCGAGCACGCAAAGGGGCGGCGGCCCGGCGAGAGGCAATTGAAACAAGGAGACATCCGAAATGAGTATGAGTAAGAGATTGTCGGCGGAGTTTTTAGGCACTCTGTGGCTGGTGCTGGGCGGGTGCGGCAGCGCCGTGCTGGCGGCGGCCTTTCCCTCGGTCGGCATCGGGCTGCACGGCGTCTCGCTCGCCTTCGGGCTGACGGTGCTGACGATGGCCTACGCGGTCGGCCACGTCTCGGGCGGCCACTTCAATCCGGCGGTCACCGTCGGCCTCTTCACGGCCCGGCGCATACCCGCGTCGGACGTGTTGCCGTACATCGTCGCGCAGGTCGTCGGCGCGATAGTCGGGGCGGGCATCCTGTACCTGATCGCGACGGGGAAGGCGGGTTTCGACCTCTCGGCCGGGTTCGCCTCGAACGGTTACGGCGAGCACTCGCCCGGCGGGTATTCGCTCGTGGCGGCGCTCGTCTGCGAGGTCGTGATGACCTTCTTCTTCCTGATCATCATCCTCGGCTCGACCGACCGGCGCGCGCCGGCCGGGATGGCGCCGCTCGCCATCGGGCTCGGGCTGACGCTGATTCACCTCATCAGCATCCCCGTCACGAACACCTCGGTCAACCCCGCGCGCTCGACCGGCCCGGCGCTCTTCGTCGGCGGGTGGGCGCTCTCGCAGCTTTGGCTCTTCTGGGTCGCGCCCATCGTCGGGGCGGCGCTGGCGGGCTTCGTCTACCCCTTGTTCCCGACGGGCGGAGAGCCGGAGGTCGGCGAGGGACACGCCGAAGTAAGAGAACGTGAAGTCGCATTCGGCGATTGATCCGGAGCACCTTCACCCTGTCATTATTAAGATGAATGGAGAAGGTGGCCGCCGTTCTCTCGTTGGTCTCACTGGTTCAGCAGCAGGCGGGTGACGGGCTCTGTGTTCACCACGTGTGAGGCGAACTGTCTGAGTTCATCGCGCCCGTTCGGGGCGTCGAGCAGGCGGGCGGGCGGCTCGCACTCTTCCGCGGGCGACGGCGGGACGTTAACCTTCCGCGTGGCCAGGTCGTAGACCCCGAAGACGACGCGCAGACCATTCACCGCATCGCCGTATTCGCCCCCGAGTATGGAGGCCGTCAGCGCCGCATTGATGACGATTGAGCATTCGGTGAGCGCCGCGCGGTAGCCGGGTAGCCTTGAGACCCCGTCCCCCCTGACGGCCGATAGCGCCCGCGCCGCGCCGTGCACAGGCCGGAACAGAACGTTCACGATAGACCGTAAGTTGTGTGAGGTCGAAAGGCCGAGGTGGCCCGCGGGTTTAAGGTAAGCGTCCACGGCCGCTGCGACCGCGCCGCACCGGCTGTGCCCGAGCACCACGATCAGTTTCAGGCTCTCGCCCAAGTTTTCGACCGCGTAGTCGATGCTTCCCAGAAGCTCCTGGCTGATGATGTTCCCCGCCACCCTCACCACGAACAGCTCGTTACACGCCCGGTCGAAGACCATCTCCGTCGGCACGCGCGCGTCGGAGCAGCCGAGGACGATGGCGAACGGCTGCTGCGCCGCGACGCCGCGCGGCTCCGCCAAACCGACATCTTCCGGCCCCACGTAGACCACCCGTGACTGTGAGGCCGAGCCCGTGTCCATGGAGGCGAAGGCTTGATTCCCGGCTTCGAGGAGGCGCCGCGCCTCTTCGGGGTCGCGCGGCGTCCTGCCGTCGAGCGGGTGCGCGGGATCGTAGCGGTAAGTGACCTCAAACATATTGCCCGCTGCTACTTCAGCGCGCCCGACAGAATCTTGGCGACACCGGCCCCGCCCTTGAGATCGACGAACTTCGTCATGATGGGGATGAACTTGATCGCCTGCTCAGGTGAGAGCCCCAGCTCCTTAAAAGAGCCCGCGACCGAAGCGAGAGCCCCGGCCTTGCCCGGCAACATCGAGCCCACCGAGCTGAGCATGTCTGTACTCTCTTTCTTAGGCTTCGGCGTGGCCTTTAAGAGACCGTCCATGCCCGGCACCACATCGGCTACCTTTGTGAAGTCTTCGGGCTTCAGCTTGCTTTTGGCGAGGCCGAAGAGCGCCCCCGCACCGCCGATAGCCTGCTCCGGCGTGACCGAAAGCTCTTTGGTGAGCTTGCCGACCAGTTCCGGGCTTGGATTGGTCAAGCCCTTAACGGGGGTTGCCGGGGATTGTGCTTTCGGCAGCGGCTTTGGCAGTTGTGCGCTCGCCGCCCCGAAACATACGAAGAGGAGGACTGCAAGAAGCGTGATTCGTACTTTGTTCGTCATGGAATCCTTCCTTTCTTATCGATGCGCGCAAGCCAGCTTTCTAACTTCGCGCGCCGGTCTGTAGCACGGAGGCTTCCGGCCGCGTCCGCGCTTGAAGGTCGATTGAGAATGTCGGCTTTGCGTCGGCGACCTTTCCCATCTCAAGCGGTTCATGCTTGCGCTTCAGGATGACCGCCGTCAGGTCGTCCTTCTGGCGCGTGCCCTGGCAGAAGGCGGCGACGGCGGTCAACAACTCGCCGACGACCCCTTCGGCCGAGCGGTCGCGCGAACGGCGCAGGACGGCCTCCAGCCTCGCCAGCCCGAACTCCTTGCCCTCGGGGTTCTCCCACTCGTGGACGCCGTCGGTAACAAGCGCGATGAAGTCCCCCGGGGCGAGTCGCCCTTCGGTGCCGTGCTCGTAACCTGTGCCCGCGATCATGCCGAGCGGGATGCCCTGCGCCTCAAGCCTCTCGACGCTGTCGGTCGCGCGCCTGTACCAGAAGATCAGGCCGTGCCCGGCCGAGAGCACTTTGACGCGCGCGCTCGCGGGCTCAAGGAGGACGACGGCGAAGGTGACGAAACGGTTCGACTCCAAGTCGTCGGCCAGCAGCCGGTTGAGATGGTCGAGCAAGCCGTCTTGCCCGCCGTCGGCGAGAAAGCTCGCGCGCGCGTAGGCGCGGCACGACGTGCCGACCAGCGCGGGGCCGATGCCGTGCCCCGTGGCGTCCGCGAGGCTGATGGCGACGCGCCCGTTGGGGAGCGACTGCCAGTCGAAGTAGTCGCCGCCCGTCTGGTCTGCGGGCTGATTCCAACCCGCGATGTCGAAGCCGTCCAACTCAGGCGGTCGGGCGGGCAGCAGCCCCTGCTGGATCGAGCGCGCGACCTCAAGGTCGTGGTTCACGCGCTCAAGCTCGCTCTTCAGCTCGGCCTCGTGCAGCGCGGCCGAGACGTGTGCGCGAATCTGCCCGGCCACGAACGCGGCGAGGGCGCCGCCCGCCAGAAACATGCCCGCGTAGATGAAGTAGACGACGGGCGCGAACGGCGCGGGCACGTCGTCCGGGCTCAGGAGCCTCGTCTCCGTGTAGCCGGCCACGGCGAGGTATCCCAGCGCGACCGCGAGCCCTGTCCAGAGTGAAAGAACAGGGCTCAGCCGCAACGTCGAAAGGATGATGATGAGGTAGTAGGCGAGCACGGCCGGCGCGACCAACGCCTGGTGTGGGCTCATCAACTGGCTGTCGAGCAGCAGGAAGAGCGCGGCCGTGGGGATTTGGGTCTCGACGAAGACGTTGAGCGTCCACACCGACGGCGAGACATCCCGTAGACTCCGGAGCGCCCTCCTGACGACCGCCAGCATGAAGCCTTCGTAGGCGAGCGCGAGGGCGA
>JBJMGQ010000383.1:0-9614 GCA_045807845.1 Pyrinomonadaceae bacterium
CAAGGTGTCGAAGGCTTGGGGCTTCAACCTCGGCATCTCGCCGTGGGGCGTCGGTGTAGGCGGCACCGACCGTCTGGAGACTTCGCGCGTTGTGCAGGAGAACGTCAAAGGCGAACAGCGCGTCGCCTACGACGGCCTGCGCAGCTACGAGGGCGTGTGGATGAAGGACGCGGTGACGTTCGCCGCCGACTTCAAGGCCGAGATGCGAACGTTCGCGGCGCCGCCCGTGACCTGCCTGTTCGAGTACGGGCTCTCGCTCAAGTGGGAGTGGGAGGAGGCGTCCCTCACTAGCGAAGAGTTCGCGAAGGTGCTCGACCACGCGCAGCTCTGGCGGGTCATCGCACCGAACCGCGTCGAGCAGGCGGTCGCGGCCGTGGAGGGCGCGTTCGGCCAAAGCGCAACGGTGCGGCTTGAGCTGACGCTCGACCAGAAGGCTCTGGTGGAACTGCTGCCGCTCTTGGTCAGCCCGCCCGCGCCGCCCTTCAACACGCCCGACGGCTACGACAAGTTCGACGACGACCGCAGGCTCGACGTGTGGGGCGCCGAGGCGCTCGCCGCCGCGATGCCCTACATGGAGATGTTCGACGGGCGTCGAGACCCTGTCATCCGGCTTCACCTCTACGCGCCGCTCTGGCGGCGTTACTTCAAGGATGACTCGCTCTCGTTCAGCAACTATCGCAACATCGCGCGGCAGGACATCCCGCGCCTCGCCGACGCTCTCAAGCTCGGCCTCAAGGATGACGAAGGGCTCGCCGCGCACGAGTTCGTCGAGGCGCAGAAGCAATCGACCTTCGCCGGGATGATCGAGCTACATCAGGGGCCGGGCGGAAGCGCCGCGGGCGTCCATCGCAACTGGCAGAGCTTTGCGCGCGGGCTGAAGACTCTGGAGGCCGCCGCGCGTCCCGGCAACTGTCTGCCCTTCGACCGGATCGAGAACTCTTTCGACGACCTGTCGCGCTTCTTCACGCAGTCGCTCTACCTGCGCGCCGCGGGCTACTTCATCGGCGAGGTCGCGCGCCTGACGGGGAAGTCTCGCCACCTCAAGCGCGCGCTCACCGTCACCTACGGCGACGGAGAGACCGTCGCCATCGGCTCTTAAACCACGAGCGGCACCCATCGGCCGCGCCAGTCGTACTCTTCGAGGCCGCCGAAGTTCTTCTTGTAGTCGTAGGGCGAGGGCTCGCGGCAGGCGTAGCCGGGGTAGTAGTGTCGGCAGCCGAGCCTTTGCGAGCGCTCGACGGCGAGCAGGATGGTGTAGACGCCGAGGCTGCGGCGCGACTCCGCCGGGTCGAACATCGAGTAGACGGAAGAGGTCGCCGTTCGTCCCACGTCGAGGAAGTGCGCGGCGACGAGGCGCGCGCCCGCGTAGACACGAATCGTCTCGTTGCGGCACGGCACCTCCGCGGGCGCGTGCGAGAGGAAGTCGTGGAGCGAGTCGGGCACGTCCGTGCGGAAGCGTCGCCGGTGCGCCTCGAACATCCGGCGCATCTCGGCGTCAAGCTCGGTCGGCTGCACCTCGACGCGCAGGTCACGGTTACGCGCGATGACGCGGCGCTGGCTGCGCGACGGCTGAAAGCGCGCGGGGTCTAAGCGCAGCGGCGTAATCGTCAGACTCCGCCCCTCGTAGTGCCAATGCCTGTAGCGGAAGAAGATCGGCCCGAAGTGCCGCCACCCCTCCGCCCACAGCTCGTCCATCACCTCGGGCGCGGCGTGCCAACAGACGAAATATTCTTCCTGCGAGGTCATCCCCTCGGCGCCGCCACGGCCGCCCTACCACACCAGTCGCACGCCCATGGCCGTGACGAACAGCAGCACCATCATGCAGGTGGACGAGACGGTCAGGCAGACGCAGGCGAACTGCACCCACCTGTGTTTGTACTTGATGAGTTCGTCGAGCGCCTCCGTCCAGTGCGTCACGGCGTCGGTGATGTCGTCAGGCCCGAGGCGGCCGTTGACGGCCTCCTTGAGCAGCAGGCAGACCTCGCGCGTCTCCTCTTGCCACGGCCCCCTCAGCTTATTCCTCAACTGCCACTTGCAGGCCATCATGAGGCAGATGACGAACCCGAGGAAGAAGAGGAGGAACGCGCCGAAGAGGAGTGCCGGGGGCTGCCACAGCCACCCTGCGGCGGGTGGCTGCGCCTGCCTGAGCGGTGTGTAGGCGGCGACGAGGATGACGGGGAAGAGCCCGCCGAGCGTGATCAACAGTTTCACCGCATCGTCGAGACGGGTGACGACCTGCACCGGGCCCTCGATCCGCGCCTTCGCCCATTGGTCGAAGAGCGCCGCGTAACAGTGCTTGCTGAGCGGGGCGCCGCCGTTAGCGCCGACAGTCTCCACCGGGGGTTGCAGAGTTAAAAGCTCGTCCATGTGAGTCGAACTCCTTTCGCGTCGAAAGTGTAGGCGGTGTGCGCGAGGTCGCCCGCCGGAGCCCCGGCGCGGCGGGCGGATTATATACCAAGGGCGGGCTCGGGGTCAGTACTCAATTGAGCCTTGCCTGCACTCGGCGGAGGGCCTTCTCGGCTTGAGTGAAGCCGGACTCCTCTTCGAGGGCGAGGCCGTAGTGGCGCGCGGCGTCGAGCGGGCGGTGGCGCTGCTCGTAGACGCGGCCGAGGTTGTAGTGCGGGAAGGCGTAGGACTCGTAGCGCGGGGCGGCGAGCGCGCGGCGGAACCAGCGCACGCACGTCCAGAAGTCGCCCTGCGCGATGAGGTAGCTGCCGATGTCGTTGTAGGGATTGCCGAAGGTCGAGTCCACGCGAATCGCCGCGAGGCATTCGTCGATGGCATCGTTGTAGCGACCCTCGAAGCTGTAGACCCAGCCGAGAAAGGTGTGCGCCTCGGCCGTCGGGTAGGTCTCGATGGAGCGCCGGTACAGCTCGACCGCCTCCGCGTACTTCTTCTCCAACTGCGCCTCGTAAGCGCGCCGGAAGAACTCGGCCGCGCGCCGCCGCGGCTCCGGGGTCGTCGTCGTCGAATCCTCTTCGTCGTAGAACATAAAACTCACCGCCTTCAAGAGACTCATCTGCCGCCCGACGCCGCTGCCGCCGCGGGAGTCGGCTTGGGCGTGGCGCAGGGCTTGGCCTCGGCGGGCGTGTCGAGGCGTTTGATGCGACCGTCCGTGCGAGGCGCGATGGTCTTCGCGTCTTCGATGGCTTGGCGCAGCACGCCCGAGTCGGTCAGCTTCTGCTTTAACGGAACGCTCGGCCGCCCCTTGAACATCGCATACTGGTCGCCGCCGCCCGCGACGAAGCTCGTCGTGACGAGCTTGTAGGTCTTCTTCGGGTCGAGCGGCTTGCCGCCCACCGTTACGTCCGAGACGCGCATGCCGGCGAGCTTCGACGCGTCGAAGCTATAACGCACGCCTGAGACCTGCGCGAAGCGCCCGGGCTCCGCGCCCGGCCCCGTCAAACTCACGCCGTGTTCGAGCGCCTGCAAGAGCACGTCGCCCGACACCTCGATGACGGCGAGGTCGTTGCCGAAGGGGAGGATCGAGAGCACGTCGCGCACGGTGAGGTCGCCGACGGGCAGCACGTCGTCGGCGCGAATCGAGCCGCCGTTGATGAGCGCCACGTCGGCGTCCGTGGCGCGGCGGAACGAGTCGGCGATGAAGTCGGCGACGTTGGTCTCTTCGCTCCGGCTGGTTGGGCTGCGCGCGTCGAGCGGGACTTGCGTGCGGCCGACGGAGGCCGACAGCTCGCTCGTCAGCTTCGAGTATTTTTCCAAGACCGGCATGAAGGCCGGGTCGTCCTCGACCAGGGCGTTCACGGGGATGACTTTCCAGTCGATGGACTCGACCTTGCCCGTCGAGGGGTCGATGTTGAGGTCGATGCGGCCCAGCTCGCGCGCGTCAGCCGTCATCTTGAAGATCGGGACGCCCGCGGACGCAGACTGTAAGAGCGTGTGCTCGTGCCCGCCGATGATGACATCTATGCCGGGGGCGCAGCGCGCGAGCGCCTTGTCCTGCGCGAGCGAAAGATGCGTGAGCGCGACGACCGCCTGCGCGCCGGCCGCGCGCATCTGCGGGATGACGGCCCGCGCCGTCTGGCAGGGGTCGCGAAACTCGGTCGTCGGCCCCGGCCTTGAGGTCGTCTTCGTCTCGGGCAGCGTGATGCCGAAGATGCCGACCTTCACGCCCTGAAACTCGCGCACGTCGAAGAGCGGCGTCTCGCCGAAAGTCTTCCCCGAAGTCGCGTTGACGACGTTGGCGCCGAGCCATTTGAACTTCGACTCGTTCATCCGCTTGAGCAGCTCGTCGTCGCCGTAGTCGAACTCGTGGTTGCCGAAGACCGAGTAGTCGAGCCCGACCTGATTCCACGCGTCGATCATCTGCGCGCCCTTGTAGGTAATCGACTCGACCGAGGGCGAGATGGTGTCGCCCGCGAGCAGGAAGATCGCGTTGGGCGACTCCTGCATCACGCGCTTCCTGAGCGTCGAGACGCGCGCGAGTCCGCCGCTCGCGCCGCGGTCGGCGGGCGTGAAGCGGTACACGTCGTTGACCTGAAGGAGCGTAACGCGCACCGTGCAGGCGCGCGGCTGCTGTTGTTGTTGCGCGAGCGGCGCGTGCTGTGCGGTGAAGAGTGCGATGAGCAGCGCGAGGGCGAGTGCGCGCCCGCGCGGGCGAATGAATGCCATCGGGTCGAAAATCCCTTCCTTGAAGATGTTCGGGAGTTAAGCTGTCCGGCCGCCGCCGTCGGCGCCGCAGTTAGGCCGTGCCGTTGGTTTGAATTATACTCGTCGCGCGACAAGCGAAACAATCCCGGGCTTCAAAAAGAGACTCACCGATGAGCAGAGAGACGAGCCTTTCGGTCGAACTCGGCGCGACCTTGCCCGCTACGAACGAGGCGGGCGCTAGCGTAGCCGTCGGCCTCTTCGCGGACGAACCCCGTCTGCCTGAAATCCTCGACGGCAGTCTGCGCGAGCTGTGCGAACGCATCACGGCCGGGGGCGAGTTCAAGGGTGAAGAGGAGACGACGCTCCTCCTCCACGCGCCCGCGGGCGAAGGCGGACAGGGCGTCAGGCGTGTGCTCCTCGTCGGGCTCGGCTCACGCCGCGACTTCGACGCCGCGACGATGCGCCGCGCCGCCGCGTCGGCCGTGCGCGCGTCCGGCTCGGCGC
Organism: Pyrinomonadaceae bacterium; assembly: GCA_045807845.1. Taxonomy (GTDB): domain Bacteria; phylum Acidobacteriota; class Blastocatellia; order Pyrinomonadales; family Pyrinomonadaceae; genus QHXN01. The sequence continues at coordinate 5,113 of JBJMGQ010000383.1, forward strand.
GCACGCGCACGCTGCATCTCGTCGTGCCTACGCCGACGGACGCGGCCGGCGCCGTCCGCGCGCTCGCCGAAGGCGCACACCTCGGCCTCTACGAGAACGGCTTTTATCAGAAGAAGGACGAAGACGAGCCGCCGCCTCTCGAACGCCTGACGATAGTCGGCGCGGGCGAAGGGTTCGGTGAAGAGTTGGAGCGCGCGCGCATCATCGCGGAGTCTGTGAACTGGGCGCGCACGCTCGCCGACGAGCCGGGTCTGAGCCTGCCGCCGATTGAGTTCGGGCGGCGCACGGCCGTGATGGCGCGCGAGGTTGGGCTCCTCGTCGAGTCGCTCGGCGTCGAAGAGATTAGCGCGCGCGGGATGGGCGGACTGCTCGGCGTGGGCCAAGGGTCGGAGGAGGAGCCCGCGCTCATCGTCCTGCGCTACGAGCCCGAGGGCGCGACGGAAGACGACGAGTTGTGGGCCTTCGTCGGCAAGGGCATCACGTTCGACACGGGCGGCATCTCCATCAAACACGGGCTCGACATGTACGAGATGAAGTCCGACATGGCGGGCGGCGCCGCGGCGCTCGGCGCGCTGCGCGCGATAGCGCAGCTCAAACCGAACCGGCGCGTCGCGGCAATCGTGCCCGCGGCCGAGAACATGCCTTCGGGCAAGTCCATCAAACCCGGCGACATCGTCCGCACCTTCGCCGGCCCGACCATCGAGTGCGTGGACACGGACGCCGAAGGGCGTCTCGTCCTCGTGGACGGCATCGCCTATGCGAAGCATCTCGGCGCGACGCGTGTCGTAGACCTCGCGACGCTCACGGGCTCCATCATCATCGCGCTCGGCACGCACCGCGCCGGGCTCTTCTCGAACGACGACGCGTGGGCCGCGCAGGTGCTCGAAGCCTCGTTGCGCGCGGGCGAACTCGCGTGGCGCATGCCCGTCTCCGACGACTACAAGAAGCGCATCGAGAGCATGATTGCCGACTACAAGAACTACGGCGGCAAGCCCGACGCCACGGCCGCCGCCCTGCTGCTCTCGAAGTTCGCGGGCGACACGCCTTGGGTGCACCTCGACATTGCCGGCACGGCCTGGTACGACGCCGCGACCTCCTACGCCCCGAAGGGCGCCAGCGGCGCAGGCGTCCGCACGCTGGTCGAGCTGGTCTGCGGCGAAACAAAACAGTAGGCAGTAGACGGTAGACAGTAGGCTCTGCTTTGCTGACGTTGAGGATGACACCGCAGGGCTCACAATAAGGAAGAATTTTTCTACTGCCTACTGCCTACTGTCTACCGTTCTTATTTATGCTCAACAACGAGACGATTTTTCTGACGGGCTTCCCCGGCTTCATCGCCGGGCGGCTGGTCGAGCGACTCGCGCGCGAGGGCGCGCGCTTCCTGCTGCTCGTGCAGCCCGCGTTCGTCGAGCGCGCGCGCAGAGAGATTGCTCAACTGTCGGAGGAGACCGGCGCGCCCGTCGAACGCTTCCGCGTGTTGGAGGGCGACATCACGCGCGAAGACTTGGGGCTGGCGGCGCCAGACCTTGAGGAGGCCCAGAGCGAGGCGACCGTCCTGTTCCACCTCGCGGCCGTCTACGACCTCGCCGTCGCGCGTGAGGTCGGCCTGCGCGTCAACGTCGAAGGCACGCGCAACGTCAACCGCTTCGCGCTCAGACTGCCGAAGCTCAAGCGCTATCACTACGTCTCGACCTGCTACGTGGCCGGGCGCCGCACGGGGCTCATCCTTGAATCTGAGCTGCGACACGAAGCGGGCTTTCGCAACTTCTACGAGGAGACGAAGTACCTCGCCGAGCTCGAAGTGGAAGCGCTGAAGAGCGAGCTGCCCGTGACCATTCACCGCCCGTCGGTCGTCTGCGGCGACTCGCGCACGGGCGAGACGGCGAAGTACGACGGCGTCTACTACCTCATCAACTACCTGCGCATGTGGCCGGGCGCGCTCTCGCTCGCCAACATCGGCAACCGGGAAGTGCGCCTCAACGTCATCCCCGTGGACTTCGTCGTCGAAGCGATGGCCGCGCTCGCCTCCGACGACGCCTCGGCCGGCGCGACCGTCCAGCTCGCAGACCCCGAGCCGCTCACGACCGAAGAGTTGTTCGACATCATCTCGCGCAACCTGTCGGGGCGCGAGTCGCTCGTCACGCTCCCCGCGCCCGTCGTCCGCACGACGCTCAACCTCCCGCTCAACGAGAAGGTGACGGGCCTGCCGCGCGTCGGCGTCCCCTACTTCTTCCTCAAGCAGACCTACGACACCGCCCGCGCCACCGCGCTGCTCGCGCCCCGCGGCCTCCGCTGCCCACGCTTCCCCGACTACGTCCCCGCCCTCATCGAGTTCGTCGAACGAAACCCGAAACTTTAGTAGGCAGAAGGCAGATAGCAGTAGGCAGTCGCTCCGCGTTATGGACGTTGAGTGATTAAATCCGAGTTCTCGACAGCAGCACTTTCAACTGCCTACTGCCCTCTGCCTACTATTCTTTGTCCACTTGACAGGCGAGTAATTTAGAATTATTCTAATTCCATTCAACGGCGGGGAAAAATTATGGCGGGTAAGGGAGAACAGGGTGGCGCTCCACGGGGGGCGTTGACGCCGCAGCGGCAGGTTGTGCTCCGCGTAGTCGCGGAGTCGGCCGAGCATCTGACGGCCAACGAGATTTTCGAGGCGGCGCGGCACGAGCTTCCCGGTATCAGCTTCGCCACCGTCTACAACTCCCTGAAGTATCTTAAGGAGGCGGGGCTCATCCACGAGATCAATTTCGGCAAGGGGTCGAGCCGCTACGACCGCGAGACCGCGCGCCACGACCACGCCGTCTGCTCGCGCTGCGGCAAGCTCGTGGACTTTGATCTCGCCGAGACGCCGCAGCTCATCCGCGCCGCCGCGCGCCGCTCGCGCTTCAAGCCCGAGTCCATCCACCTGACGCTGGTGGGCCTGTGCCCGGGCTGTCAGGGGAAGGGCTGAAGGCCGTGGCCCGAAAAATTTATGCGGGCGCAGACCTGAAGGCCGCGCCTGCCGTCCGAAGGCTCTTTTAAACATCAACGGAGGATTAACTAAAGATCATGGCAGAAGCAAAAGTCGGACAGCCGGCGCCGAACTTCGATATGCCGTCCACGAAGAACATCGAGAAGCTGAACGAGAACGTTGAGCTTAACGACTACAAGGGGCGTTGGGTCGTGCTGCTCTTCTACCCGCTCGACTTCACCTTCGTCTGCCCGACGGAGCTGACGAGCTTCAGCGACCGTTACGACGACTTCGAGGGCATCGGCGCCGCCGTCATCGGCGTCTCGACCGACTCGGTGCACTCGCACCGCGCGTGGCTCAAGACGCCGCGCGACAAGGGCGGCGTTGAAGGCTTGCGCTACCCGCTCGCCTCCGACATCACGAAGTCGGTGGCGCGCGACTACGGCGTGCTCATCGAGGACAAGGGCGTCGCGCTGCGCGGCCTCTTCGTCATCGACCCCGAAGGCACTCTGCGCTACGCGGTCATCCACGACCTCAACGTCGGGCGCTCGGCCGACGAGACGCTGCGCGTCATTCAAGCGCTTCAGACCGGCGGCCTCTGCCAAGCCGACTGGCGTCCGGGTCAGGAGACGCTGAAGGTCTGAAGCAATGATGCGTGACGAGTGACGAGTTAGGAGAAGTTCTACTCGTCACTGCTTTCGAGGAACAGCCATGCCAATGAGAATCGGGACAGAGATGCCTTCGCTGGAAGGGGCGACCGAGTGGTTCAACGCGACGGGTGCAGCCGCCGAGGCCGGGGCGAAGGGGCACCCGACGCTCGTCCACTTCTGGTCGGTGAGCTGCGGGATGTGTAAGGAGAACCTGCCGCGCGTCGCCGAGTGGCGCGAGAGCAGGGCGGAGGACGGCCTGCGCGTCGTCGCCGTCCACATGCCGCGCTACGAGGCCGACACGGACGTGGAGGCCGTGCGCGAAGCCATCGCTACCTACAACATCACGGAGCCGTGCGCGGTAGACAACGGACACAAGCTGCGCGACGCCTTCCAGAACGAGCACGGCTACGTGCCCGCCTACTACCTCTTCGACGCGGAGGGCAAGCTCCGCGGCTTCGCGGCCGGCGAGTTCGGCGTGAAGGTCATCGGCCCGGCGCTCGACCGCGTGCTCGCCGCGAACAAGACGGCCGCCGGCTGAGCTTCATTAGAAGAAATTAACCACCGCAGAGACACAGAGGCACGGCTTGAGGACTTATGTCTTCAAGCCGTGCCTCTGTGTCTCTGCGGTGGTTAACTTTATCTGAAGAGACCGATGAGCTGTGCGAGCAGCCAGATGCTGACGGCGACGGAGCCGACGAGGAGCACGAGCAGGCCGAGCACGATGACGCCGAGGAAGAGCCAGTCGCTCAAGCGACCGCGGCGCGCCTCCTCGGGCGCGACGGTGGCGCGGCGCTTGAGCAGCTCGACGTTCATCTGGTTCGACTTCCATGCCGCGTCGAAGATGTCGCCGACGATGGGCACGGAGCCGAGCAGGTAGTCAACGGCGATGTTCGACG
>JBJMGQ010000384.1:0-8099 GCA_045807845.1 Pyrinomonadaceae bacterium
GTGAACGCCGGCCTCCAGTAATTCCTTCATCGTAACGGTGACTGCCAAACTGCTCCTCCTTAGTGTGATTGGTTTAGTGTACTCGCCGCGCCTCCAGCGACCCTTTGGGGGCCAACCAACCGGGGCGCGGCAATGGTTTCCAGTCTTCAGTTTTCAGTTTTCGATTTTCAGTCAGAACAAGCGCTCCTGCTGAAAACTGAAAGCCGAAAACTGAAAACTGCTCTAGCGTTTCGAGAACTGGAAGCGCTTGCGCGCGCCCTTCTGGCCGTACTTCTTGCGCTCCTTCGCGCGCGGGTCGCGCGTGACGAGCCCTGCATCCTTGAGCGCGGGGCGGAGGTCGGCGTTGAACTCCATCAGGGCGCGCGTGATGCCGTGGCGCACGGCGCCGGCCTGACCCGCCGGGCCGCCGCCCGCAACGTTGACGACGATGTCGAACTTGCTGGCGGTGTCGGTGAGCGTCAGGGGCTGGCGGATGACCATGCGGAGCGCTTGGTTGGGGAAGTACTCATCGAAGGTCTTGCGATTGATCTTGATCTCGCCCGTGCCCGGCCGAAGGTAGACGCGCGCGGTCGAAGTCTTGCGCCGCCCCGTTCCGTAATACTGGATGTCTGCCACAGTTTCTCTTCCTTACCTGAAAACTTCGGTTATGCCTTCTGCGCCGCGGTGCGCGGGCTCAAGGGCAGAGGCTCCGGCCGCTGCGCGGTGTGCCGCGTGAGCCCCTCGTCGTCGGCGTAAACCTTGAGCTTCTTCGCCATCGCCTTGCCGAGCTTGCTCTTCGGGAGCATGCCCTTAACGGCCAACTCGATGATGCGCTCGGGGTGGCGCTCGAACTGGTCTTTGACCGAGATCGAACGCAGGCCGCCCGGGTAGAGCGTGTGGTGGTGGTACATCTTCTGGTCATTCTTCGACCCCTTGAAGACCGCCTGCTTGGCGTTGATGACGATGACGTGGTCGCCGGTGTCGAGGAAGGGCGTGTACTGCGGCTTGTTCTTGCCGGTCAGCACGCGCGCGACCTCGGTCGCCAGACGCCCCACGGTCTGGCCCGCCGCGTCCACGATGTACCACTTGCGATTCTCAGCGAGTCCGTCCCCGCTCGGAAAGTATGTTGACATAGGATAACTCTCTCAATTTTAAGCGTCTAAAACGCGAACGCGTAGAATACTTAACGGGATTTTCGTTGTCAAGCCGCGGCGGGGGCGTGTAGGCCGCTCAAGCTGAAGGCTCCCAAGTCTTATGAGACTTGGGAGCCTTCTTCGGCCTTTCACAATGGCCGCCGACCTACGCCTTTACTCGGGCGGGGTCTGCTGCTGGTCGTCGGTGCGCTTCTTGAGCTGCGGCGCATCGTCCTTCTTCGCGGGCGGCGTCGTGCCTTCGACCGGCGTGCCGGTCTCGTCCGCAGAGGGTGAGCGGCGCTTCAAGGTCGGGCGGCCCGGGGCGCCGTCGTCGCCGGGGGCGATGTCGCCGGTCGAAGAGGCGCGCGCGTTCGAGAGTCTCAGGAGCCGCGCCTTGACGCGGTTGAATTCCGAAGTCGAGAGGATGTACTCCTCTTTGTCGGGGAAGCGCGCGACGAGCTGGCGCGTCGCCTCCATGCGGTCAATCGACTGCGGGTGCGTCTCGAAGAGCTTCGAGAAGGTGCCGGGCTTCTTCTTGTTCTTCGCCGCCAGCTTCTCGAACATCGTGGACATCGCGTTCGGGTCGTAGCCGGCCGCCCACATATACTCGACGCCGAGCATGTCAGCCTCCGACTCGGCGCTGCGTGTGAACTTCATGAAGCCGAGCAGCGCGCCGAACTGCGCGCCCTGATTGATGAGCATACCGCCCAGACCGCCGAGGAAGATCGAGCCGACCGTCAGGCCGATTTCGGCCAGCATGCCCTTGGCTTGGTTCTCCATCGCGTGGCGCGCGGCGACGTGGCCGATCTCGTGCGCCATGACGCCGGCCTCCTCGGCCTCGTTGTCGGCCGCGAGGATCAGCCCCTTGTTGACGAAGAAGAAGCCGCCCGGCAGCGCGAAGGCGTTGACCTCGTCGGAGTCGATGACCTTGATAGTGAAGGGAATCTTTGAGTCGGAGTGGAGGACGATGTTCTGGCCGACGCGGTTGATGTACTCGGTGATGACGGGGTCGTCAATGAACTTGGCCTGACGCTCGACCTCGGCCGCGAGCTGACGGCCGAGCGCGACCTCCTTGTCGATGCCGCCGGCGAGCTTCGGGATGAGGATGCCCTTATTGATGTTGCGCTTGCCGATGAGGCGCGGGTCTTCCTTCTCGGAGAGAGGCTTGCCCGAGCCCGACGGGGCGGGCTGCGCCGCGGCGACCTGCTCGCCCTTGGCGTCGTCGCCGCCCTTCTTGTCCTTCTTGTCATTGGTGGCCGTGTCCTGCTTGGCGGCCGCGGGCTTCTGTGCATCCTGGCGGCGCAGCGGCGCGGCCACGGCCGCGATTGAGCCCGCCCAGAGGCTGGAGATGAGCCCGAGCGCGACGAGCGAGCGGGAGAATCTGTAGTGCATCACGTGTGCCTCCAAAAATTTCTTGTCTGCGGTCTGCGGCCGGAAGGAAGTCGAAACTCTTCGGCGAAGCCCTCGCGCGCCTGTGCCTCTTCTGCGTCCGAACTCAGCCGCCCGCGCGGGCGACTTCTGAGGGTCGAGCCGGACGGCGCTCGATAAGGGAACCCGGAAAGGCGCGAATCTTTGATGCAGCGGGGCGCGTCACAGGTTGTGTCCGCGTCGGCGCCGCGCGTGGACTTCGGGAAGTCCGGGCCTTCGTTTGGAGGAGACTCGGCCCGGATTATAACAGCAGATGAGCCCCACGCGGGAGCAAAAACTTATTGATTGCCACGGCCGACGGCCGCATGCTAGATTCAAAATGCCCCTCCTTCCTCAACAGTTGAGGAATCGGCCGCAAGCCATTACCGCATTTTTCCCGCCGGGAACGCATGAAACGGATACAGGATAAGATCAAAGACCTGGTCGACCCGCAGTCGTTCGAGCAGGTTGGAAACTTCGCGGAAGACCCTGCGACGGCGCTGGCCGCCTACCGCTTCACGGACGTTACTTCCGACCTTCTCTCGCGCTGGCTCGACGCGCTGGCCGAACTGCCCGACGGGAAGGGCGCGGCGCGCGCGCTCGCGGGCGCGCGCGGCGTCGGGAAGAGCCACACGCTGGCCGTCTTCGGCGCGCTGGCCGGATCGGAGCGTCTGCGGCAGACGGTCGAGGACGCGCACGTCCTTGCGAGCGCGCAGCGCTTGGCCGGGCGGCGCTACCTCGTCATAAGGGTCGAGCGTGGGACGCGGCCGACGTTGAGCGACGAGCTGGCGGCGAGCTTCGCGGCCTTCTTCGGCGGGAGCGAGGCGCAGTGGGGCGGGCGCGAGCCGGCCGAGGTTTTGGCCGTCGCCGCGTCGCGCGCGATGGGAGAGACGCTGGTCGTCGTCATCGACACGGCCTTCAACCGTCCGGCGCGCGTGGTGCGAGACGACGGCCCGTATCTCGGTTCACTGGCCTCGGCGGCGCGCGACCTCAACGTCCTGCTCGCGCTCGCGCTCGACGACGACATCGCGGACGCGGACGGCGCGAACGTCGCCGTCGCCGGCACATACCGGATTGATTACCTCGACCCGGAGAACCTCTACCGCGTGGCCGACCAGTTCGTGCTGCGCAAGAAGCCGCAGGTCGGCGATACGCTGCGCGAGATTTACCAAGCGCTACGCGCCACCGTTCACGAGTTCAACTGGAGCCAGGCGCGCTTCTCTTCGGTCTACCCGGTTCACCCGCTCGTCGCGGAGGTCGCGTCGGGCGTGCGCCTCTTCATGCCGAGGTTCGCGTTCCTGCCGTTCGCCGCGTCGGCGGCGGCACGCGCCACTTCGCGACCGGCGCTCGCGCTCGTGCTGCTCGACGAGGTCTTCGACGCGACCGAAGAAGACCTGCGCCACAACCCCGAGCTGGTTCAGGCGTTCGCCACCTACGAGCAACTGACGGAGTGCTCCATCGGCCAACTGCCGATCATGCAGCGCTATCAGGCGCGACTTATTTTAAAAAGCCTGTTCGTGCTCTCACTCGACGGGCGCGACGCGACGCCGGGAGAGATGTGCGCGGCGCTGCTCCTCACCGACGAGGACGCGGGGGGCGATGCCCCGCGCCGCGTCGCCGAGACGCTCGCGCGCTTCGCGTCGGAGGCGGCCGAAGGCAGCTTCGTCCTCGCGGACGGCCCCGGCGGCGAGAAGCGCTACCGCTTCCGCATCGCCTCGCACGAGGCAGCCGCGAAACAGAAGTCCGAAGCGTTAGCCCATCATGAAGAAGCGCCGGTCTCACAGACTGAAGTGAAGACCGAAGCTAAGACCGAAGTGAAGGCGCGGCCGTCAACAGTCAGCACAGAGCCTTCACCGCCGAAGTCGGAACCGACGGTGCCGAAGGTCGAAGCGGTCGCGCCGGTGCCGCCGAAGGTCGAGCCGCCCGAGCCTTCTCCCAAAGTCGCGGAGAGTCCTCTGCCGACTCCCGCCGTAGAAGTTCGCGCGAAGGTGGAAGCCGCCCCGGCGTCTACAGGCGACGTGGCCGCGCCGGATGTCGAGCCGCTCTCGGCCGAGTTGCTCGACTGGGCTCGACTGTTGACCGGGCTCCCGTCGCTCGGCGAGGCGCAGGGCCGAGAGGCGCGTGTTGAGGTGAAGGCCGCGCTCGGGCTCTGGCTCAAGGAGTGGTATCTGTTGGGGCTGCCGCAGAAGTTCGACGCGCTGCCCGATGCGTGTCTGACGACGCGCGTGTGGAAGGCAGAGGCGCAGGTGCGCAAGAGCTTCGGGCGCGCGGCGGCGGCGCTCGAAGCCGAGGCGGCCGGGAAGATTTCTCTGGAGGAGACACTCGGGCGCGTCGCGCAGGCTTTCGGCCGTTCGCCCGCGGCGGTTGCGCGGCTCACGCGCTCGCTCGAAGACCTCTGCGGGTTCGTCGAGACCATCGCGGCGCGCGAGCGCGTGCGCGCATACCTCGTCGCGGCCGAGCCGACGGGCGTCGAACAGTTGGAGACGGCGCGACGCGAGCTGCTCAACCTCGCGCACGAATCGAACAACTTCCTCGACGCCGCGCGGCGCGAACGCTTCGAGCGCCTGTGGCGAGAGTGGCGCGCGCGCTACGGCGAGCATTACGCGGCGCTCCATGATAAAACTGTCGGCGCGGGCGGGGCGCGCGACTCGCTCCAAGACCTGCGACGCTCCGAGCGCTGGCGCGAGTTTGAATCGCTCGCACGTCTGCCCGTCGTGAGCACGCAGGTCTGGCGTCAGGCCGAGAGTCTTATTCGCGTCGCCGAAGGAACGCGTTGCGGGCTCGACGTGCGACGCCTGCTCGTGGGTCAGCCCGCGTGCGCGTGCCGGTTCCGTCTTTCACGCGCGGATGAGCTTTCGGAGCTGCCGCAGGAGCTTGAAGCGTTGATGGAGCGCGGCCTCGGCGTCTACCATCGAACGCTGCGGATGCTCGGCACGTCGCTCGCCATCTCGCTCGACGCTCTGGCGCGGCGCGACGTGGAGGCAGAGACGACGCGGCGCGCACGCAACCTTTCGGTGGCCTTCGCGCAGGATCGCATACCGGAGAAGTTCACGCGCCTCGACGTGCGGCTCATCGAGCGCGCGCTGAAGCGCATGCCCGCGCCGCCGCCCGTCAGGGTCGTCGCGCCAAACGGCGAGTCCGGCCTGCTCACGCGCGACGAGCTGCGCGCGCGCTTCGACCAGTGGTTGGACGAGCTGCCCGAACAGCCCGTGCTCATCGAAGTCGTCTCGAAGGCGGAACTCAACGCACCTTAAGTGAAGGTCAAAGACAAAACTCAAAGTCGAAGCCCGGCCGTGAAGGAGGGCGCGAGTCGAAGCAGAAGGGGAGGGGAGCGCGAGAGCCGTTCCGCCTCCCCTTCGTCGCGGACGGCCGTCATCGTCGGCGCCGGTCGCATGGGCACGGCGCTGGCGCGAGCCTTGCTCGGGTGCGGCTACGAGGTGCGCGCGCTCGTCTCGCGCAAGACGGCTCACGCGCGGCGTGCGGCCGTGCGTGCGGGCGTCGAGGCGCTCGCGCTCGGAACGGAAGAGCTTGAGAGACTGCCCGCCGCCTCTCTGCTCTTCATCACGACGCCGGACGACGCCATCGCGGAGACGGCCGAGAGACTGGCCGCGCTGGCGCCTTTGAGTTACCGCGTCGCGCTGCACGCGAGCGGCGCGCTCTCGTCCGAAGTGCTCGCCCCTCTGCGCGCGCGTGGCTTCGGCGTGGGCTCGTTGCACCCGCTCGCGGCCGTGAGCGAAGCAAGGGCCGGGGCCGAGAGTCTGCGTCGAGCCTTCTACTGCGTCGAGGGCGACGCGGGCGCTACGAGAGTCGCGCGCCGCGTGGTGCGCGACCTCGGCGGCGAGACTTTCAGCATCAGTCCCGAAGACAAGGCGCTCTATCACGCGTCGGCCGTGTTGGCGGCCGGACACGTCGTCGCGCTCTTCGACGTGGCGCTCGACACGCTGCGGCGCTGCGGGCTGGGGGAGCAACGCGCGCGCCGCGTCCTGCTGCCGCTCCTGCGCAGCGTCGCCGACAACCTCGCGCAGCACACGCCCGCCCGCGCCCTCACCGGCAGCTTCGCGCGCGCAGACGTAGAGACCGTCCGCCAGCACCTGCGCGCCCTCTCGGAACTCGAAGACTCGGATGCGCTCGCCGTCTACAAGCTACTCGGCGAACACTCGCTCAAACTCGCCGAGAGTGCGGGCGCCGACCCCGCTCTCGTCGAGAAGGTTCGGCGCGCGCTTGGCGAATGACACACCGCTTGCGCGCCGCGCGGCTTTGGCGCTAGAGTAAATCCCAAGCCCATCGCTATCGCACTTAAAGATTAAGACTCGAAAGGAAGACTCCGCCTTGTCCCTGACGCCGAACACGCCCAGCGCGAGCTACAGTCTGACTTTGCGCGTGAAGCTCTCTTCGCGTGCGGGCACGCTCGGGGAATTGACCGTAGCCATCGGGCACGCGGGCGGCGACATCGGCGCCATCGACATCGTCAGCGTCGGCCGCGACACGATCATCCGCGACCTCACGGTCAACGCCGCCTCGGCCGACCACGGCAAGGCGATTGTCGAGGCCGCGCGCGCCGTGGACGGCGTCGAGGTCATCAACGTCAGCGACCGCGTCTTCCTCATGCACCTCGGCGGCAAGATCGAGGTCGTCTCGAAAGCTCCTTTGAAGACACGCGCCGACCTCTCGATGGCCTACACGCCCGGGGTCGCGCGCGTCTGCGAGGCCATCGCGCGCGACCCCGAGAAGGTCTTCACGCTGACCATCAAGCGCAACACCGTCGCCATCGTCACCGACGGCACGGCCGTCCTCGGCCTCGGCGACATCGGCCCCGCCGCCGCGCTCCCCGTGATGGAAGGCAAGGCAATGCTCTTTAAAGAGTTCGCGGGCGTGGACGCGTTTCCCATCTGTCTTTCGACGAAAGACCCGGCCGAGATCGTCAACACCGTCAAGCGCATCGCGGTCGGCTTCGGCGGCATCAACCTCGAAGACATCTCCGCGCCGCGCTGTTTCGAGATTGAAGAGAGACTGAAAGAGGAACTCGACATCCCCGTCTTCCACGACGACCAGCACGGCACGGCCGTCGTCGTGCTCGCGGCGCTCATCAACGCGGTGCAGCTTACGGGGAAGCGGATGGAGGACTTGAAGATCGTCGTCAACGGCGTGGGCGCGGCGGGCGTGGCCTGCTCGAAGATTGTGATGAACGCGGGGGTGCGCAACCTCATCGGCTGCGACCAGCACGGCGCCATCTACGAGGGGCGCGAGGAGCACATGAACTGGGTCAAAGACCACTTCTCGCGCACGACGAACCCCGCGGGCGAGCGCGGCAACATCCACGACATCATCAAGGGCGCGGACGTTTTCCTCGGCCTCTCTGTTCCCGGCGTGATAGATGTTGAGGACGTGAAGCGGATGGCGAAAGACCCCATCATCTTTGCGATGGCGAACCCGACGCCGGAGATTATGCCGGAGGAGGTGGCAGGGGTGGCGGCGGTGATGGCGACGGGGCGGAGCGACTACCCGAACCAGATCAACAACGTGCTCTGCTTCCCCGGCATCTTCCGCGGCGCGCTCGCCTGCCGCGCCTCGCGCATCAAC
>JBJMGQ010000385.1:0-4838 GCA_045807845.1 Pyrinomonadaceae bacterium
AGGCAAACAAGTTGCCGGTTTGTTCTTGGCCAGCGGATAGAACATAATACGCCGCTCAACAAACTCGGGAAGGGAACTGACGACGACAATGACGACGACCGAAGCCGCCACAAACGCCGCGCGCGTGGCCGACATACAGGCGGCGCTCCGCGAGGCGGGGCTCGACGGCTGGCTCTTCTATGACTTCCGCCAGAGCGACCCGCTCGCCTACCGCATCCTCAAGCTCGACCCCAAACAGTTCTCTACGCGCCGCTGGTTCTATTTCGTCCCGGCTTCGGGCGAGCCGACGCGCATCAATCACGCCATCGAGCAGGGCAAGCTCGACCTGCTCCCGGGGCGCAAGCTCATCTACAGCGGTTGGACGCGTCTGCACGAGCACCTGCGCGACGCGCTCTCGACCGCCGGAGCCGACGGCCGTGCGCCGCGCATCGCCATGCAGTACTCGCCCGAGAACTCGATCCCTTACATCTCGCGCGTGGACGCGGGCACGATTGAGCTGGTGCGCTCGCTCGGCGCCGAGCCCGTCACGAGCGCCGACCTCGTCCAACTCTTCGAGGCCGTGTGGACGAAGGAGCAGTACGACTCGCACGTCACGGCCGCCGACAACATCCACAACATCATTCAGGAGGCGTTCGCCGAAGTCGCGCGGAAGATCAAGGCCGGCGAGCCCGTCACCGAGTACGACATCCAGCAGTTCATGGTGCGCCGCTTCGAGGAGCTGAACATGACCTGCAACGACGACCATCCCATCGTCTCGGTCAACGCCAACGCCGCGAGCCCGCACTACCAGCCGAACGCAGAGAAGTTCGCGCCCATCAAGCGCGGCGACTTCCTTCTGCTTGACGTGTGGGCGAAGCTCGATGAGCCCGGCGCCGTCTACGCCGACCAGACGTGGACGGGCTTCGTCGGCGACGACCCTTCCGCAGAGCACGTCAAGGTCTTCACCATCGTCCGCGACGCGCGCGACGCCGCCATCGAGTTCGTCCGCGAATCGGTCGCCGCGGGGCGCTCAATCCGCGGCGCGGAGGTGGACGACATCTCGCGCGGCGTCATCGAGCGCGCGGGCTACGGCGAATACTTCACGCATCGCACGGGTCACTCCATCGGCGAAGAAGTCCACGGCAACGGCGCGCACATCGACAACCTTGAGACGCGCGACTCGCGCCGCATCATCCCGCGCACATGCTTCTCCATCGAGCCCGGCATCTACCTGCCCGGCAACTTCGGCGTTCGCTCCGAGATAGACCTCTACGTCGGCGACGGCCGCATCGAAGTCACGGGGCAGCCCATCCAGACCGAACTCGTTCTCGTGCTGAAGGATTAGCGGCAAGCATGAGCAAAAGCAAACCACCTGACCTGCACAGAATCGCGCGCGCGGCCGTCGCCGATGCCGGTTTCGAGCCCGACTTTCCCTCGGAGGTCGCGCGTGAGTTGGAGGCGTTGAAGCCTGCGCCGGACGTTGCCGGTGTGAAAGACCTGCGCGGCCTGCTCTGGTCTTCCATCGACAACAAGGAGTCACGCGACCTCGATCAGGTCGAGTACGTCGAGCGCGCGGAGGGCGGCTACCGCGTGCTCGTCGGCATCGCGGACGTTGACGCCTACGTCAAGCAGGGCTCGGGCCTTGACCAACACGCCGCGGTCAACACCGTCTCGGTCTACACGCCCGCCGAAGTCTTCCCGATGCTCCCCTTGCGTCTTTCGACCGACCTTACTTCGCTCGTCGAGGGCGAAGACCGCCTCGCCGTCGTCATGGAACTGGCCGTCACCGTTGGGGGGGATATCGGCTCGAAGCAGGTCTACCGCGCGACGGTGCACAACCGCGCGAAGATGGATTACGACTCGGCGGGCGCGTGGCTCGAAGGGCGCGGCCCCGCGCCCGAGCCCTTGAAGAATATCGAAGGGCTCGAAGCGCAGGTCAGACTTCAGGACGAGGTGGCGAAAGCGCTGCACGAGCTGCGGCGTCGCTGCGGCGCGCTTGAGTTGGAGCGGAATGAGCTGGTGCCGGTCTTGGACGAGCAGGGGCGCGTCGTGCGTCTGGAAGAGCGGCAGAACAACCGCGCGCAGACGATTATCGAGAGCCTCATGATCGCCGCCAACACTTCGATGGCCGAGCTGCTTGAGTCGAAGGGGGTGCCCTCGCTCCGCCGCGTCGTGCGCGCGCCCGAGCGCTGGCCGCTCATCGTCAAGCTGGCGGAATCCTTCGGCGAAACCTTACCCGCCGAGCCCGACCCGCGCGCCCTCTCCGACTTCATGTCGAAGCGCCGCGCCGCAGACCCCGGCGGCTACGCGGAACTCTCGCTCGCCGTCCTGAAGATGATGGGGCCCGGCGACTATCTGGTCGAAGCGCCCGGGCTTGAACAGGAAGGGCACTTCGGCTTAGCCGTCCACGACTACACGCACTCGACCGCGCCCAACCGGCGCTTCCCAGACCTCGTCACGCAGCGCTGCCTCAAGTCGGTCACGGCAGGCGCGCCCGCGCCCTACACGCGCGAGGAGCTTGAGACAATCGCCGCGCGCTGCAACCTGATGGAGTCGGCCGCGCGCAAGGTCGAGCGGCGCATGCGCAAGGTCGCAGCCGCCGCGATGCTCTCGGCGCACGTCGGCGAGACGTTCGACGCGGTCGTCACCGGCGTCAAGGATCACGGGACTTTCGCGCGTCTCCTGCGCCCGCCCGCCGACGGCATGGTGGTCAAAGGCTCGCGCGGGCTCGACGTGGGCGACCGCATCCGCGTCCGTTTGATTGGCACCAACCCCGACCGCGGCTTCATAGACTTCGCGCGGGTCTGAATCAATTAACGAAGGATAAAATTTTCGGCGCGCCTTCGGTCTCGGCGCGTTGGAGCATGTCGGCGATCTGTTCGTGCAGACCGGACTGCGCGGCCTTCTTCGCCGTCCAGCCGTTGCGCGCGCGTGCGTAGACGTTGGCGCCGTACTGCAAGAGCAGCGCGACGACCAGCCCGTGCCCTTTGTAGGCCGCGAACATCAACGCCGTGTCGCCGTCCCTGTCCCGCGCGTTCACGTCCGCCCCGCGCTCCAAGAGATTGATGACACCCGCCGTGTCGCCCCTGAAGGCCGCCAGCATCAGCAGCGTCCTGCCCTTCACGTTGTCGTTCGCCTCGTCACGCATGTCGCTTGAAAAACCTCCCTCCGCGATCTCTACGAAGAGAGAATGCGGGAGCAGACTTGAGGAATCCTTGAGCGCGGTTGAACACTCTGGCAAAAGTGTCCTCAAGGGGGTTGAAATTTCACGAAAGTTTTGCTAATTTTTCTCAAAACGGAACGTCGGGCGCAAACTCCCCGCCCTCCGGCGACGAACCAACGAATTTTAGTGATAGGAGTTGTCCCTTGAGCGCAGGCCCTCGAATTCTTTTCGTAGACGACCACGAAGACACGCGGTATCTCATCACGTACCTGCTCGGCGAGTGGGGGTACGCGGTGGCGGCGGTGCAGTCCGTAGAGGAGGGACTGGCCCTAGCGCGCGCCGGGGGCTTCGATCTCTACCTGCTCGACAGCCGTTTCACAGACGGCTCGGGCACGGAGTTGTGCGAGGGCATCCGCGAGTTCGACAAGACGACGCCCATCGTCTTCTACTCCGGCGACCACCCCTCGCGCCTGAAGAAGGCGCTCGACTGCGACGCGCAGGGCTTCGTCCTCAAACCCGGCTTCGACGCCCTCCCGCGCGAGCTTGAGCGCGCCCTCGCCACCTCGATCTAATCAGAAGTTTTAGCCACCGCAGACAGAGAGACACAGCTAAATCCAATTAGCTGTGCCTCTCTGTCTGCGGTGTTGAAAACCTATCGACTTAACGCGTCAGCTCGTCGGCGACCTCCTTCGCGCCGTAGACCTTGCGGAGGGCTTCGAGCATGCCGCGCGCGTCCACGGAGACGGTGCGGTTGACCGACTCGTCGTAGTAGAAGTTGCCGACGAGCGATTGGATGTTGCCGTCGAAGACGAGGCCGACCAGC
Source organism: Pyrinomonadaceae bacterium (assembly GCA_045807845.1). Taxonomy (GTDB): domain Bacteria; phylum Acidobacteriota; class Blastocatellia; order Pyrinomonadales; family Pyrinomonadaceae; genus QHXN01. Next base: position 3,966 of record JBJMGQ010000385.1, read on the forward strand.
TCCATCTCGCGGTTGAAGATGGGCGAGCCGGAGTTGCCGCCGACGATGTCGTTGGTCGAGACGAAGTTGAAGGGCACCTTCATGTCAACCGCTGACTTCTTCTCGACCCAGCTCGGCGCAAGGTTGTAGGGGAACTTGTTGCCGTGCTCGGTCGCGCGCTCGTAGAGCCCGGAGATGTAGGTGAAGGGCTGCACGTCCTTCCCGTTCTCCTTATAGCCCTTGACCGCGCCGTACGAGAGGCGCGGCGTGAACGTCGCGTCCGGGTAGATGCCCGTGCCCTCTTTCTCGAAGAGCACGCGCGCGATCTTGCCGTAGGCCGTGCGCTCGACGCCGACGACCTCCTCCTCGTAGCGCCGGCGCAACTGTCGCGCCTCCGCGTCCACGTCGCGCGCGAGCACGATCATGGGGTCGGTCGAAGATTCAATCGCCTTCTTTCCGCCGGCCGCGAGTTCCTTCCTGTAGGCCACATCTTTTAGCTTCGTGCCCGCAATCAGCTCGGCGGCGCGCGCCTCGGGCGTCTTGCCTTTGAGCACCTTGCGCGTGAGCGCGTGGTCGGCGCCGAGCGTGTCGCGCAAAAGCCCGAGCGAGGCGGCGAGCTTCACCTGCTCGAAGTCCGCATAGACGGGCGCCTCCGTGTAGAGCGCCGCTTCGAGCGCGGCGCGGCGCGCGTCTGAATATTCGGGCAGCCGCTCGTTGTCAGGCTTCTCAGACTCCTCGGCGAGGCGGACGAGGATGCGCGCGTAGTTGAAGAGGACGGTGTTGAAGGCCGAGTTGCCGTAGCTGGTGAGCGTCATGCCGCCGAGCAGCCGCCGCTCACGGTCGTAGGCCCCGAGCGCCCGGCGCGACTTCGCGATGGCGTCCCACGCGCCGACG
>JBJMGQ010000386.1:0-8634 GCA_045807845.1 Pyrinomonadaceae bacterium
CCCCGACGCAACTCCTCAACGAAGGTGCGCAGGCCGGCGCCGCGGCGCAGCTCGGCGGCACCTCGCCGCTCGGAGAGGGCGCGCACACGGAAGGGGTCGCGGGACAACGCCCGACCGAGTACCAGCCAGCAGCAGGGCAGCAGACCTCCGCGCTCGTCGGCCACCCGTTCGGGGCGCAGCCGCTCGCGGTCGGGGCGCCGCCCGCGCGCAAGAGTCGCCGCGGCGTGTGGCTCTTCGCGCTGCTTGCCGTCTTCGTGCTCGGCGCGGGGCTCGCCTCGGGCGCGGCCTTCATCTGGTGGCGCGCGACGCATCGGGGCACCGTCGTCAAGATTGTCAAGACCGGCCCGCAGGGAGCGCCGGCCGTCCCCGCAGTGCCCCCGGTTCCAGAAGTGCCGGAAATTCCGGCCGACCTCGGCGAGCGCATCAACGAGGCTTTGAAGGGCGCGGGCGTAGGACTGCCTCTGGACGAGTCGGGGGCGGTCGTCTCGGGCGACGACACGATTCTGACGCGCACCTTCAAGCTCGACCCCGGCGCGTCCTTCTCGGCGCACGTCATGACCGGCAACATCACCGTCGTCGGCGCCGACGCGGACGAGGCGGTCGTCAAGATCGTCAAGCACGGCGGCAGCGTGCAGGAGCGCGCCTCGACCCGCGTGCTCGCGGCCGAGAACGAAGAGGGCGTGATGCTGCTCGGCACGCCGCCGAACGGCCGCGTCAGCGTCTCCTTCGAGGTCAAGGTGCCGCGCGGCCTGCACCAGTTGAACATCGCCGTGAACAAGGGCGACGTGCACGTCAGCGAGTTCGCGGGCGCGGTGCACAGCAAGGTCATCGACGGCAACACGCGGGTCAACTTCCCCTCGGCCGAGCGCGAGGGCGAGCAGGAGTTCACGGTCGTCAAGGGCGACATCGAGGCGACGCTCCCCGACGGCGCGGACGCCGACCTGCGGGCCGAATCGCTCACGGGCAACATCGCTCTGGACGAAGACTTCGGCCTGCGCGTCGAGCGCGGGCCCGCGGGCCGTCGCGTCTCCGGCCACCTCGGCGAAGGCGGCGACGCGCTGCTCTTAAAAGTCATTAACGGCGACATCAAGCTGAAGAAGTAAGACCGAACCACCTCGAACGGTTCGACCGGGACGACCGTTTCGAGGACGTAGACATAGAGAGGGAGGAGTAGCAGCCAGATGGCAATCGAAGTCATACAGTTTTTCGACCAGACGGGGCAGCAGATCGTGGCGCGCGTCCCCGCGCAGGGGGCGGCCGACATCAAGATGGGCGCGCAGCTCATCGTGCAGGAGAATCAGTCGGCGGTCTTCTTCCGCGACGGCAAGGCGCTCGACACGTTCGGGCCGGGTCGTCACACGTTGACGACGATGAACGTGCCGCTGCTGACCAAGGTGCTCTCGCTCCCCTTCGGCGGCACGTCGCCGTTCCAGGCTTCGGTCGTCTTCGTCGCGCGCCACACCTTTCAGGATATGAAGTGGGGCACGAAGGAGCCGATTCCGTTCCGCGACTCGGAGCTGTACATGGTGCGCCTGCGCGCCTTCGGCAAGTACTCGTTCCGCGTCGCAGACCCGCAGCTCTTCGTCGCTTCGGTCGTCGGCACACGGGGCCTTGTCACGACGCAATCTCTCGGCGACTACCTGCGCGACATCGTCGTCTCACGTTTGAACGACCTGTTGGGCGAGAACTTGAAGACGGTGTTTGATCTGCCGGCCGTCTACGACGAGCTGGCCGCGGGCGTCAAGGCGCGCGTCGCCGAAGACTTCAGCAAGCAGGGGCTTGAGCTGGTGGACATGCTCATCTCCGCCATCACGCCGCCCGAGGAGGTGCAGAAGAAGATTGACGAGCGTTCGTCAATGTCTGCGCTCGGCGGCGACATGGGGCGCTACATGCAGTACAAGGCGGCCGAGTCGATGCCCGACGCGGCGAAGCAGCCCGGCGGCGCCGCGGGCACAGGCATGGGGCTCGGCATGGGCTTCGGCTACGGCCAGATGATGGCGAACGCGTTCGGCGGCGGGCAGGGTCAACAGGGACAGCAGGGCGGCGGCGCGGCGGCGCAGAGCGTGCCGTGCCCGAAGTGCGGCACGCCGAATCAGGCGGGCGTGAAGTTCTGTAACAACTGCGGTGCGACCATGCAGGTGCAACCGGCCGCGACGGTCGAGTGCCCGAACTGTCAGGCGCAGGTGGCCGCGGGGTCGAAGTTCTGTAACAACTGCGGCCAGTCGGTCGAGCCGAAGGCGTGTAAGAACTGCAACAACCCGCTCCCGCCCGGAGCGAAGTTCTGCGGCAACTGCGGCACGGCCGCTTGAAGTAGAAGGCCGGCTCGAAGATCGCGGGCGGGGCGTGCGCTCCGCCCGCGTCGCATCAAGATGATGAAGAGGCTCGTGCTGGCAATCACACTCGCCTCCCTCGCGGCGCTCCCACACGTCGGCGCCGCCCCGCCCGAGCCCTCGCCGTCGGTTGACCCGGCCGAAGTCGAATTCATCAAGCCCCCGTCGAAGCGCAGAGTCGGCCGCCGCTGAAGTCACGCGGACGCTTGAAGTAACTGTATGAGAAAGACCGCTGTCTTTACGTCGTCACTCCTGCTCATCCTCTCGCTCGCAGTCTCGCCGCGCGTGGGCGCGCAGCGGCGTGCGTCGCGCACAGGCGTCCGTCTGGTCGAGACGGGCGGGTTCCACGGCGACGAGGTGCGTGCGCGGACGGGCGAGACGTGGCTCGGGCTCTACGTGTTGAAGGAAAGTTCCACGCTCGTCCCTTCGGTCGTGAAGGTCGAGCCGGCCAACGACGCCATGATGGACGAGGAGCCGTGGCAGATGAGCGGGCGGGTCGTGAGCGTCAAGCGGAAGGCCGACCCGATCTTCCTCGTGGCGGGCACGAACGCGTTGAGGCCCGGCCCCGTCCTCACGTCGCGCGCGCAAGAGACCTTGCTGACGAACACTTCGGACGTGCGCCTCGCGCTCGCCGGGGAGGCGTACAGGCTGAGGGTCTCGACCAAAGACAGGACTGACACCACGGTCATGGCGCTCGACGACGCGAAGCTCGTGCTGTCGAAGGGCGGCGTCTCGCAGGTCATCTACGACTTGGGCGGCAAGGGGCAGGAGACGGATACCGTCGAGTGGAAGCTGCTCTGGGCCGGAGACCTCGACGGCGACCGCAAGCTTGACCTGTACGTGCAGGTGAGCGAGCACTACAACGTCTCGCGGCACAAACTCTTCCTCTCGTCGCGTGCGCGCGCCAAGCAGCTCGTGCGCGAGGTGGCCGAGTTCACCGTCACCGGTTGTTGAGCCGGGCACTTTGACGATGAGAACCACGCTGCTCTTCAGCATCCTTGCTTCGGTCGTCGCCTGCGGCGCGTGGCGCGCGCACGCGGAAGCGATGGCGGCGCCGCCGGCCACCTCGCGCTTCCCGCCGGTGCCGTCTCCAACCAGTCCGCGCAAGATAGACGAGTACGGCAACCTCCGTTGGAGCGACGAGAAGGCGCGACTCGACAACTACCTCATCGATCTGCGTAACGACCCGAGGGCGCGGGCCTGTATCATCTGCTACGGCGGGCGCAGGGCGCGCGCGGGCGAGGCGCGCACGAGGTGCGCGCGCGTGGCGAACTACCTGAAGCGTGTGGGAGGCATCGACGCGGCGCGCATCATCACGCTCGACGGCGGCTACCGCGAAGAGTTGACGGTCGAGCTTTGGGCGCCGCCGGCTGGGAGCACACTCCCCGTGGCAGCGCCCACGGTAGACCCTTCCGAAGTGACCATCATCAAGGACAGCCCCAAACGAAAGCGTCCGCCGCGCGGCGACACGCACTGACGTTGAAGACTTCGAAGCATCTGCGGGGAGTGAACCGACATGCGACTCATTCGCCAAGGGCTACCTGTCCGGCGTGCGCGGTATAGCCCCCGAGCGACTCGTCATCGTGGACGGAGGCTTTCGCGAAGAGCTGACCGTCAAAATCGTGATCGTGCCCGCGGGCGCGACGCCGCCCGCGCCGACGCCGACCGTTGACCCGCGCGAGGTCGTCATCATCAACCGCGGCGCCCGACGCCGCTGAAGGCTCGATAACGTCTATGATTTGTGACTACTGCCAGAGCGCCATCGAAGAGGGCGCGGGGAAGTGTGCCAACTGCGGCGCCGCGGCCGGCGCGCGCGAGGCGCCCGACTTTCGCTTCTGCCCGCACTGCAAGCGTCGCCTGCTCGCGCTCGGCAGCCCCGCCTGCAACTACTGCGGTCGCGCGCTGCCCGAAGACTACGCCCGCGCGCGCGAAGCCCTCTGGCAGAAGGTCAGCAACGCAACCCCGAAGGAACTCGAAGAGCTTGAGACGGGCGACGACGACGCCCTCAAGCGCGCCCTCAAAGCGCTCCTCGACCTCGACGGACGGAAGTAGGCAGCAGGCAGATGGCAGCCGGCAGTTAAGGCAACACCCTTCTTTAAATAATCAGCTTCAACGAATCGGAGGCGGCGAGTTAAGAAGCTCGCCGCCTCCGATTCTTGTGACTACTTCTCTTATTCCAACAGCCTACTGCCATCTGCCTACTGCCTACTTCCCCTCCTTCACGTCCTGCAAAATTTCTAACGCGCGTTCGAGGGCGCGGTCGCGGCGGTGGCGGAGGTCTTCGCGTGTGGGCTCGACCGTCACGTCGGGGCGCAGCCCCGCGCCTTCGAGGCGTGTGCCGGCGGCCGTGTGATAGTCCATCTCGCTCACGTCGAGGACGCCGCCGTCGGGGAGTTGGTGGCGGCGACGGATGCCGAGGACGCAGCCGCAGGTCGCCTCGCCGATGACCGACGCGCGATTCGTCTCGCGCAAAGAGGCGGCGAAGACCTCGGCCGCGCTCGCCGTGCGCGCGCCCGTCAGGATCACGACGGGACGGCCGAAGCGCTCGAACGTGTCGGCCGTCGAAAGCAGCGCCGCGTGCGTGTAGGGCTCAAGCCAGACGGCGCCCGTGCGGTCTGTGAACCGCCCGAGGCTCAGCCCCGCGGGCAGAAGCGTCGAGGCGAGGTCGGCCATCGACTGCGTCTCGCCGCCGCCGTTGTCGCGCAGGTCGATGACGAGCGCGCGGGCACCCCTCAACTCACCCCGGAGCGCGCGCGTGAACTGCGCCGCGACCTCGGGCGTGAAGATGTTGAAGCGCACGAGCCGCACGCCGTGCTCCTCTTCCTCCACGTCGAACGAGGGCAGGCGCGTGCGCGGCTGGCGCCTCAAGAATGCTTCGCGCTCCCTCTTCTCGCCCGCGTGCGCGAACGTCACGCGCACCTGCGAGTCGGGCGCGCCGTCGAAGAGATGCGAGACGGCGACGAGGCGCGCTGAAGGCGACCCCGGTGCGTTCAGCTCCGCGAGACGGCGTGCGAGGAGCTTCGCGACCGGCTCGCCGTCGAGCGCAAGCACGGCGTCGCCCGCGCGCACACCAGCGCGGCGCGCCTCCGACTCGCGCTCAACATCTGTGACGACTATCTGGTCGGCCAGCTCGCGCACGGCGAAGCCGACCGAGACGTAGCGATGCACGCGCCAGTCGGGGCTCTCGCCGGGGGCATAGACGCGCGTGTGCGGGTCGCGCAGAGACCCGAGCAGGCGGCGCAGCACGGCGTACAGCTCCGCCTCGCCGCGCGCCTCGGCCGCACGCGGGCGCAGCTCGGCGCGCAGGCTCTCCCAGTCAACGCCGTGGAAGGAGGGGTCGAAGTAGCGCTCGCTGACCTGCTCCCAGACATCGTCGAAGATGCGCAGGCGCCCCTCGGGCGTCGAAGCGTACTCGGCGCGACGCGCGGCGCCCGCGGGCACCAACAGCAGTGTGAATAACAAGACGCTAACCACAGAGACACGGAGGCACAGCTTGAAGTTAGAAGACCTCAAGCTGTGCCTCCGTGTCTCTGTGGTTGACTTGCGCACTCTCTATCCTCAACCAAAAATCTATGATGACTTCGGCGGCTTGCGAAAGTTATAGCGCAGGAGGACGCGCACGGGCACGGGCTCGCCTTCGCGCTGCGCGGGGCGAAAGTGCATCCGGCGCACGGTCGCGACGACCTCCTCGTCAAGGCCGAAGCCGGCCCAGCGCACGACGCGCACGTCGGCGACTTCGCCGTCGGCGCCTATCTCGACCACTGCGTCAACGGTCGCCTCGGCCTCGGCGCGCGCAGCCGCGTCGGTGTAGGCCGGGCGCAGGCGACGGAAGGGCGCGGGCTCGCGCAGGTCTGTGTTGGCGGCTGCGCCCGCTTCGGTCGAGAGGTCGATGACGGCCGCGGTCACGCCCTCTTCGCCAGCGAAGCGCTCGCGCTCCTCACGCGCGGCAGCCTCGGCGACTGCATTAACGTAGCGCGTGGCCGCGCCCGCGTCGAGCGCGGCGAGCAGTGCCGTCTCGGCCGCTTCGACGGTGTCGGCCACGGCCGCGGGTCTGTCCCAGAGGACGAGGCGGCCTGTGTGCGCGCTAACGACGAAGAGCGAGGCGTACGACTCGTAGTAGACAGGGCGCGCGGAGGATGAGCGACGCACGGTCTGTGCGTCGCCCGTCAGGAAGAAGTCGCACCCCACCGCCGCGCCGAGCGCGCGCGCTTCCGCCAGAGTCATGTTGAGCGAGCCCGCGTAGCCGACCCCGCGCGCCGCCGCGCGGCTCAAGCCGCGGTCGAGCACGGAGAGTTTCGTGTCCGCCCTGTTGACTGACGCGAGCATCTTCGCCAGACGCTCTGCGACGCGCGAGGCCGACGGCGACCCGCCCACGTCGAGCACGGCCACGCTCACGGGGCGCACCTCGCGCGCAGACGCCGGTGCGGGCCAGAGCGCGAGGAAGAAGATGACGAGCGCGAGTCGAAGGTACATCAGTCTTTCGCTTCGGGGCGCAGAGGGTCTGCGTAGATGCCGGGGGAGCTGTCGGGGATGAGCTGCGCGCCGACCGCGCGCTCGTAGAAGGCGGCGGGGCCGACGCCGCCGATGACGGCGTAAGCATAACCCAACTCGCGCAGGCCGCCGAGCGCCGCCAGTAGCAGCGTGCGCCCGAGTCCACGCCCGCGCTCTGACTCGACGACGCCCGTCGGCCCGAAGAAGTTCCGGCGCGTGCACTCGTACGCGGCAAAACCGACGAGCCTTCCGTCACGCAACGCGACGAAGACCGTCGAGGGCTGTCGCACGAGCCCGGGAGAGATTTCGTCGGCCCATGCCTGACTGAAATTCTCCGAGATGAACTCGCGCACCTGCGTCAACTCCCAAGGCTGCGCGCGCCGCACGACCAGCCTCGCGGCGCGCAACTCATCCAACGCCTCATCCACCGGCGGCAGACGCAGAAGGTTGACCAGCATGTCGGGCATGGCGCTTCAGATGTGCGAGTCAGTTGGCGGCGGCGTCGGCGCTCGGGCGCCGATGGTAGAGGGCGTAGACCTCGTCCTTGACTTCGGGCGGGAAGCAGACGCGGTGGAGGCTGTAGCCGCGCAGGCCGCGCACGGCGTCGCTGACCTCGCTTATCTCGCGCACGCGTGGGCGCGCGTAGCCGTCCTCGACGTAGATGAGCGACTTGGGCTCGGCGCCCTCGGCCGTGTAGTAGGAGTAGTAGGGTATGTCGCCCGCGTGGTCTTCGATGAAGTAGTAGGCCGGGTCGAACCCTTGTTGCGCGACGACGGCGCGGGCGGCGCTGAGGAAGTCGGCGCGCTCTGCCTCGGGCATGTCGAGGTCGATGGCCTTGAAGAGGCGGCGGCCGACGAAGCGGCGGCTGAGGTCGCCGAGGATGGGGTCTTCGGAGCGCTGCCACTGCTTGATGTGGAAGGTGACTTCGGAGTCGTCCAGCTCAAGGTGGTCTGCGAGCGTGAGCGGCGTGCGATTCAAGACCTTCTCGAAGGCCGTGTCGGGCGCACACCAGACGTGCTCGCCCGCGCTGATGAGTTCGAGCGCACGGCGCAGGGCCGAGCGCAGCACCGCCTCGGCCGAACGCAGCGTGCGGTGGTAGTAGACCTGCCGGAACATGTAGTAGCGCGCCTGCAAATACTCTTCGACGGCGTAGAGGCCGCGCGCCGAGACGTAGATGCGGTCGGCCTGCTCGTCAACCTCGATGGCGTTGATGATCCATTCGAGGTCGTAGTTGCCGTACTTCGCGCCCGTCATCAAAGAGTCGCGCAGAAGATAGTCCATGCGGTCAACGTCGAGCTGTGAGGAGACGAGCTGCGCGAGGAAGGAGGGCTGAAACGTGCCCTCGATGATGGAGGCGACGGCGACCGGCAGCTCGGGCGAGAAGTCGCGGAGGATTTGGCCGACCTCTGTCGCTTCGCTCAAGACCGCGCGGCGCGTCCACTCTTCGTGATGGAAGCTCAAGACCTTCTCCATCACGTGCGAGAAGGGGCCGTGCCCCGTGTCGTGCAGCAGCGCCGCCGCACGCGCCGCCGCGCGCGCCTTCTCTGATATTCGATAGCGTTCGGAGAGACGGTCGAGCACGCGCGTCATCAGGTGGAGCGCGCCTAAAGAATGTGCGAAGCGCGAATGCTCTGCGCCCTGATAAGTGAAGAGTGCGAGGCCGAGCTGCTTGATGCGCCGCAGGCGCTGCACCTCGAACGAATCGACGAGGCGCACCATCAGACGCCCCTCCGCGCTGTCTGTGCGCAGGCGGATGATGTTGTGCACGGGGTCGCGGTAGATGCGCTCCGACAAGTTCTGCTCTCTTCCTGAA
>JBJMGQ010000387.1:0-6553 GCA_045807845.1 Pyrinomonadaceae bacterium
CGAACGTGACGGGCTCGCTCCACATGGGGCACGCGCTCCAGCACACGATCATGGACGTGCTCACGCGCTACAACCGCATGCGCGGCCGACGCACGCTCTGGCTCCCCGGCACCGATCACGCGGGCATCTCGACGCAGATCATGGTCGAGCGCCATTTGAAGAAGGAAGAGGGGAAGACTCGCCACGACCTCGGCCGCGACGCATTCATCGAGCGCGTCTGGAGGTGGAAGGAGCAGTCCGGCGGCGAGATTCTGAGGCAGATGCGGCGCGAGGGCGCGAGCGTTGACTGGTCGCGCGAGCGCTTCACGATGGACGAACACCTGTCGCGCGCCGTGCGTGAGTTCTTCGTCCGCAGCTACGAAGAGGGGCTCATCTACCGCGGCCCCGGCATGATCAACTGGTGCCCGAAAGACCAGACGGCGCTCTCTGACCTTGAGGTCGAGAAGGAGCCGCAGGCGGGCAAGCTCTACTACCTGCAATATCCCGTCAAAGGTTCTGAGCGCCGCGTCACGGTCGCGACGACGCGCCCCGAGACGATGCTCGGCGACACGGCCGTCGCCGTCAGCCCGAAGGACGAGCGCTACAGTGACCTCGTCGGCCAGACGTTGATACTTCCCATCGTCGGCCGCGAGATTCCCGTCGTCGCCGACGAGTTCGTAGACCCCGAGTTCGGCACGGGCGCGGTGAAGGTGACGCCCGCGCACGACCCGGCAGACTACGCTCTGGGCAAGCGGCACGAACTGCCGCAGATATCGGTCATCGACCAGTACGCGAAGATGACCGCCGAGGCCGGCGCCGAGTTCGAGGGGCTCGACCGCTACGAGGCGCGCGAGCGCGTCGTGCAGAAGTTTGAAGAGCTTGGGTTGTTGGAGAAGGTTGTCGATTACGAGTTCTCCATCACGAAGTGCGCCCGCTGCCGCACGGTCATCGAGCCGCTCATCTCGACGCAGTGGTTTTTGAAGCAGGCCGAGTTGGGGAGCCAGCCCCTTCAACTTATTCGTGAGCGGCACGAGCCGCGCTTCGTCCCCGAGAACCCTTACGAGAAGGTCTACGAGAACTGGCTCGCCGGTCTCTACGACTGGACGCTCTCGCGCCAGCTCTGGTGGGGGCACCGCATCCCCGCTTGGTACGACGAGAAGGGAAACGTCTACGTCGCACGCACCGCAGAGGAGGCGCGCGCCGCGGCCGGGACGGATGAGCTTGAGCAAGACCCGGACGTGCTCGACACTTGGTTCTCGTCCGCCTTGTGGCCCATCTCGACTCTGGGTTGGCCGGACGAGGACTCGACCGACCTCAAGACCTTCTATCCGACCTCCGTGCTCGTTACGGCGCGCGACATCATCTTTCTCTGGGTCTCGCGCATGATGATGACGGGAGTGAAGTTCACGGGGCGGAAAGCCTTCGATGATGTCTTCATCACCGGCACCATCTTCGACAAGCACGGGCAGCGCATGTCGAAGACGAAGGGCAACGGCGTTGACCCGCTCGACGTGTTCGACAAGTACGGCGTGGACGCGACGCGACTGGTGCTCGCCTCTATCGGCTCGACCGACACGCGCTGGAACGACAATCAGGTCGAGTCGTACCGCAACTTCGCCAACAAGATTTGGAACGCCGCGCGCTTCTGCCTCTTGAACTCGGAGGGCGCGCAGGTCGGTCGCGGCTTTGAAGGAGACGCAAAGACTTGGGCGCTGCACGACCGCTGGATCGTCTCGCGCCTGAACAAGACCGCGCGCGAAGTCTCGGCGGCCGTCGAGGCGTATCAGTTCCACGAGGCCGTCTACGCGCTCTACCACTTCTTCTGGGACGACTTCTGCGACTGGTACATCGAGCTTTCCAAGTCGGACGTGACCGCGGCCGAAGCGACACCTGAGCGCGACGCCGCGCGCAGTCGCGTGCTGACCGTGCTCGAACAGGCTCTGCGCCTGCTTCATCCGTTCATGCCCTTCATTACGGAGGAGCTTTGGCAACGCCTGCCCGGCGTCGGGAAGGATTCAATGCACACGGCCTACCGCGCGGCCAACGTCACGCCGACCGTCATGCTCGCCGCGTTCCCGCAGGCGGACGAGGCTTTGATAGACGAGCGAGCCGAAGAAGAGATGCGCTCCATCATCGAGCTCGTCTCGCGCGTGCGCAACATACGCACGGAGCTGAGCGTGAAGCCCGGCGAGTATCTGCCGCGCCTCTTCGTCGGCACGCCCGACCGCGACATGCGCTACGTCTTCGCCAACAGCGCCGAGCAGATCACGCGGCTCACGCGCGCGTCGAAGATTTTCGTCACCGACCGTCTCGAAAAATCGTCCAACGGCAGCGGCGGCGAGATACCGCGCGCGTCGGCGCGTGCGGTGCTGGCGGGCGGCGCCGAGGTGGCCGTGCCGCTCGAAGGGTTAATCGACTTCGCGCAGGAGCGCGCGCGCATCGGGCGTGAGCGCGAGAAGCAGGAGAAGGAGTTGCAGAAGGCAGAGGCGCAACTCTCCAATCCGCAGTTCGTCGAGCGCGCGCCGGCCGAGAAGGTCGAAGAGTTGCGCGCGCGCGCGGCGGAAGCGGGACAACGAATCAAAGCATTGGGCGAGATGCTGGAGGCTTTAGGCGAATGAGCTGGCTTGACGAGGGGGCGCTGTTCTCGCAGGTCGGCGCGTTCCTGAACGAAGACATCGGCCGCGGCGACATCACGACGCAGTCCACGGTGATGCGCAGCCAGAGTGCTAAGGGGCGCTTCATCGCGAAGGAGGCGATGGTCGTCTGCGGCTTGGAAGCCGCGGAGGCCGTCTTCTCCACGCTCGACGCGCAGCAGCAGATAGAAGCCTTCGTCGCCGACGGCGACGAGGTCGAAGCGGGCAAGGTCATCGCGCGCACGACCGGCTTCGCCGACGTGCTGCTCGCGGGCGAAAGGCTCGCCCTCAACCTGATGCAGCGCCTCTCCGGCATCGCCACGCTCACGCGCCGCTATGTGCAGGCGGTCGAGGGCACGCGCGCGCAGATAGTCGATACGCGCAAGACAACGCCGGGTCTGCGCATGCTTGAGAAGTACGCGGTCACGACGGGCGGCGGTCGCAATCATCGCTTCGGCTTGGATGACGGCGTGCTCATCAAGGACAACCACATCGCGCTCGCGGGCGGCGTGGCGACGGCCGTCGAGCGTGCGCGCAAGGCCGTCGGGCACTTGCACAAGATTGAGGCCGAAGTCTCGCGCGAGCGCGACCTCCGCGATGCCGTCGAGGCCGGCGCGGACATTCTCCTCATCGACAATCAGACGCCCGAGGAGACGCAACGCCTCGTCGAAATCGCGCGCGGCTTGAAGCCCGACATCCTGCTCGAATCTTCGGGCGGCATCACTCTGGAGAACGTGCGCGCCTACGCCGAGGCGGGCGTCGATCTCATCAGCATCGGCGCGCTCACGCACTCTGCGCGCGCCGTCGATATCAGCTTCAAGATTCAGTCGGCGTGAGGGGAAGGGGAACTGAGCGGCGGGCGGCGCGTGTAAACCCCGGGGCGTGCGGCGCGCATCGGAATAGAGGCCGTTCGTTTTCAAGGAGGATGTGATGAAAAAATCTCTGGCACGCTTGGCGCTCGCGGCGTTGGCTGCGCTCATACTGTTTCAGGCGGACGCGCAGTCGCAGCGCAGGCGCACTTCGCGCCGCACGACGCACCCTGCGCGCCCGCAGCCCGTGCAGGCGCCCAACCTGCCCGACGAGCCGAGCGTCGTCAGCACCGCCGACGACACACAGCCCGCGCCGACGCGCCGCACCACCGCGCGCACGCGCCAGCAGCAGAGCACGCAGGCCGAGAACGACCAGTTGCACGGCACCGTCCGCGACCTCTCGGGTCAGGTCGAGCAGCTCTCGGGTCAGCTCAACCAGATGAAGGCCGACCAGCGCGCGATGTTCGACCTCGAACGCCTGACGCGCGCCGAGCAGCGCGCCGAACAGCTCCGCACGCAGCTCCGCGAGGTGACCGACAAGGAGTTCCAGTTGCAGGAGCGCCTTGCCGAGATCGCCTACGAGTCGGAGCCCGACGCCATCCAGCGCCGCTCCGCGCTCATCGGCTCGCTCAACCCCTCGGCCGTGCGCGACGCCATCGCGCAGCAGTTGGAGCGCGAGCGCGTGCGCATCAACAAGCAGTTGGAACTGCTCGGCGCCAGCCACACGCGCCTCGAAGCCTCGGTCAACACCGCCGACGCAGAGGTCGAGCGACTGCGCCAACGTGTCGAGGCCGCCGATCAAGCGCAACAGTCGTCGCCCACTCCGGGTACGGAGGCCACGAACGCCGTGACCCCCACGCCCCAACCCAGCCCGACCCCGACACCGGCGCAACCGCCGATGTGACCTTAGAAGGCAGATGGCAGTAGGCAGTAGGCAGTTCAGAGCCTTGTCCCAGGACTCTGATTTAATCGTTCAACATACGGAGCGCGAAGCGGCTGCCTACTGCCATCTGCCTACTGCGTACTATTCGACTATGTCTTCCATCACGAAACTCGAACTCTACCGGCTGGTCGGCGAGGCGGCGGCGCGCGGCGAGCGCGTGGTCGTAGCCACGGTCGCGCACACGCGCGGCTCGACGCCGCAGCGGCGCGGCGCGAAGATGCTCTTCTTTGAGGGCGGGACGACGGCCGGGACGGTGGGCGGCGGCTGCGTCGAAGCAGAGGTCTGGGCCGAGGCGCGCGAGGCGCTGCGCACGGGGCGCCCCGCGCTCCACCGCTTCACCCTCACCGCCGACGAGGCCAGCGAAGAGGGCATGGTCTGCGGCGGCACGATGGAGATTTTTCTGGACGTGTGGGGGAGTGAAGTGATGAGTGATGAGTGATAAGTGATAGGACAAGGCAAGCCCGCTTATTCTTACTTATCACTTATCACTCATCACTCATCACGCGCGAACGGAGTGAGCGTATGAGTTCTTTCGTCGAAAACTACAGGGCGAAGCACCGGCACCCGCTGAACAAGCTGACGCACTCAATCGGCATCCCGATCATCGTCTTGAGCCTGCCGCTCTTCTTCTGGGACTGGCGTTGGGCGCTGGGGCTGTTCGTCGTGGGGTGGGTCTTCCAGTTCGTCGGGCACGCCATCGAGGGCAACAGCCCGGCCTTCTTCCGCAACCCCGTCTACCTCATCGTCGGCGCGCTCTGGCTCCTCCGCCGCGCGCTCGCCGCCGTCGGATTGGTTCGCATAAACGAGAAGTAGACGCGCGCCTCCCGACTCGCAGGTTAAGCTTAACCCCGCCGATGGACAGCCCAGCACAACAAAGCACCTCCGCAGAACTCACACGCGCACTCGCGCGCGTGGTCGAAGCGGGCGACGTGGCCGTGCTCGCGACGTTGGTGGAAGCGGAGCAGCGCGTCGGCGCGAAGGTGCTGTTTGAAGCCGGCGGCGTGCGGACGGGGACGACGGGCGACCCCGTGCTGGACGATGCGTTTGAAGCACACGCGCGCGCCTTTCTCGACTCGCGCGCGGAGGCGCGGACGTTGCGCGCGGAGGAGTTCGCGCCCGGGCTCGAAACGTGGCGCGGGGCGCGCGTCCTCTTCGAGCGCGTCGAGCCGGAGCCGCATCTCGTCGTCTGCGGCGCGGGGCACGTCGGCGCGGCGCTTGCGCGCATTGCGCATGCAATCGGCTACCGCGTCACGCTCGTGGACGACCGCGAGGAGTTCGTCGCACGCTCACGCTTCAAAGAGGAAGGTATCGAGCTGGTCGCCGCGCAGGGGTGGACTGAGACGTTGAAGGAGGTCGTCGGGACGGGGCGCGGCGTCTACGTCGCGGTCGTCACGCGCGGCCACAACGAGGACGAGGAGTGCATGCGCGCCGTCCTCGACGCGCGCCCCGACTACGTCGGCATGATCGGCAGCCGACGCCGCACCAACATCGTCCTCGACCGTCTGCGCGCCTCGGGCGTGGACGATGAAGTCCTCAAAGAAGTACGCGCGCCCATCGGCCTCGACATCGGCGCGGTCTCACCCGAAGAGGTCGCGCTCGCCATCCTCGCCGAAGTCGTCGCCCACCGCCGCGGCGGCCACGGCGCGCCGCTCTCGGCGTGGAGGCGGGTCTAACTTCCCACTTAAATCAGACCGGAGACGTTGAGCGGCGACTCTGCGTCGTGCGCGAGGTGCTGTTCGAGGCGTCGGCGGCGACGGCCGCGCAGGTGGCCGTGGACGTACATGATGGGGCCGATGAGCCAGTAGGACATGCCCGCCCACGTCATGTAGCGCGGGCTGCGGGTGAGCGCGAGGGAGATGGAGAATACGCCGACGAGCGACATGAGCGCGTTCTCCTGAAGCTCCGACCGCGTGTCGAAGCACTCCAGTTCGGTCAGCTCCAACACGGCGCGGCGGCGGTAGGCGTGCAGGTAGAGCAGCGCGAAGATGGCGAAGACGGCGGCGAAGCCCGCGCCGTAGACGACGAGCATCGTCGGAATCTGCTCCGGGCGCACCACCGGCTCGACGTGGCCAGCGGCGGTCTGGACGGTCGTGCCGAGGCCGAGCAGCGCGTTGATGATGAACGTCCAGACGAACTTGAGCGGGTAGACGTAGAAGAGGACGACGAAGAGCAGCAGCGCCGTCAACCAG
>JBJMGQ010000388.1:0-27208 GCA_045807845.1 Pyrinomonadaceae bacterium
GACGTGCGCGCGGCGCGTGTGGGGACGGCGAGTGCCGCCACGCAACAGACTGCCAGACTGCCAGACCCTCGTCCTCGCCCTTCGAGCGGGTCACCGTTCCTCGACCGGCTCGCGGAGGCGGCCGTCGAGCGGACGAGCCACGAGGTACGTTACGACCCGACCTACTTCCGTATCGACTACCCGGGCGGCGACGTGCCGGCCGAGGTCGGCGTCTGCACCGACGAGGTCATACGCTCCTACCGCGCCGTCGGCGTTGACTTGCAGCAGCTCGTTCACGACGACATGAAGGGGAACTTCGCGCTCTACCCGCACACGTGGGGCTTGAAGAAGCCGGACACGAACATCGACCACCGGCGCGTGCCGAACCTGATGGTCTTCTTCGAGCGGCAAGGCGCGGCGCAGGCCATCACCAAAGAGGCGCGCGACTACAAACCCGGCGACGTGGTGACGTGGGACTTAGGCGGTGGGCTGACGCACATCGGCATCGTCGTCGCCATCCCTTCGGAGTCGGACGAGAACCGCTTGCAGATAGTCCACAACATCGGCGCCGGGCCGAAGATGGAGGACGTGCTCTTCTCGTGGAAGATTACGGGGCACTACCGCTTCGACGGGCCGAAGGAAGAGGTCACACGGCCGCAGCCGAGCGGCAGAAGAAAGTAGTTGAGGTCATGCGTCTCTGTGGTTAACTCATCTGAAAAGCTTTTAGACTACGTGGAAGAGAGATTCGATTTAGAGACGTACGGCTGGGACGAATCATTCGCCGCGGCCTTCGCGCCGTTCGAGGCCGAAGGGTTCGAGGCGGGGCGCGTCTTCTTGCAGCACAACCGCGCGCTGATGCTCTACACGGCGGAGGGCGAGTTGCAGGCGGAGACCACGGGGCGGCTTCGCTTTCACGCGCGCGGCGCGGAGGACTTGCCGGCCGTGGGCGACTGGGTCGCCTTCCGGCGCGTGAAGGATGAGGGCAAGGCGAAGATTCACGAGATACTGCCGCGCCGCTCGAAGTTCTCGCGCCGCGCCGCGGGCAGCGAGACGCTTGAGCAGATCGTCGCGGCCAACGTGGACACGGTCTTCCTCGTCACCGGTCTTGACGACGACTACAACCCGCGCCGCGTCGAGCGCTACCTCATCATGGCTTGGGAGAGCGGCGCCGAGCCCGTCGTCGTCCTCAACAAAGCAGACTTGGTTGAAGAGGTCGAGGAGCTGCGGCTTGAGATAGAGCGCGTCGCACCGGGCGTGCCCGTGCTCGCGCTGAGCGCGAAGCGCGGCGTCGGCGTCGAACAGTTGTTGCCGTACGTCGAGCGGGGTCGCACGGTCGCTCTGATGGGCTCGTCGGGCACGGGCAAGTCCACCATCACGAACCGCCTGTTGGGTGCGGAGGTGCAGCGGACGCAGGAGGTGCGCCTTGCCGACGCGCGCGGTCGTCACACGACGACGCACCGCGAGCTGTTCGTGCTGCCCCGTGGCGGGCTCGTCCTCGACACGCCCGGAATGCGCGAGCTGCAACTGCTCGTGAGCGAGAAGGGCTTGCGCGAGACGTTCGAGGAGATTGAGGAGGTGGCCGCGCACTGCCGCTTCACAGACTGCGGCCACGAGGGCGAGCCCGGTTGCGCCGTGCGCGAGGCGCTGGATGCGGGCAAGCTCGACGCGGAGCGCTACCGAAACTATCGCAAGATGGGGGCCGAGATGCGCCACTCCGCGACGCTCGTCGATCAGCGCAAGGCGCAGGAAGAGAAGTCGCGCGTCAAGCGCATCCACCGCGACCAAAAGAAGATTTACAAGAAGCGGAGCGAGGACGAAGGGTAAGCGTAGAAGGCGAGCCCACGCTCGTCGGCACGCTCAACTCCACACGCCCCGGCCAACTCTTCAACGTCGTCCTCACCGTCCACAGAACGAAGTAGGCAGTAGGCAGATGGCAGTAGGCAGTTAAGCCGAAGACAAGATGGTCTAACGAAACGAAGCACTTAAACGAATCGGGGACGGCGAGTCTTAACAAACTCGCCGTCCCCGATTCGTTAAGGCTCATTCGTTAAGACGCATTCTGTCTTAACTGCCTACTGCCTACTACCTACTGCCAACTTTCCTTGCCTACTGTGAGCCGCCGCCGGATGCGCCGCTGGACTGTGTGGCGGGGCGACCTTCGCTGTCTACGAGGGAGATGCGCTCGCCGAGTCCGTCGAGCGAGCGAAGTCCCTGCTCGATCTTCGAGCGGTCGCCGACGATGACGACGGCCATGCGGTCGGGTTGGAGATAGCGATTCGCCACGCGGTTCACGTCTTCGAGCGTGACGGCCTGCACGCGCTCGGTGTAGCTGTTGAAGTACGTGTCGGGCAGGTCGTAGGTGACGATCAGCTCAAGGCCGTTCGCGATCTGGTCGGGCGTCTCGAAGCCGCGCGGGAAGCCGCGGATGAGAGACAGCTTGGCCGCGTCAAGCTCCGCCTGACTGACGGGCATCTCGCCGCGGATGCCGCGCAGCTCCTTCATGAACTCCATCACCGACTCTTTCGTCGAGAACCCTTGGACGGGAGCCTGCGCCATGAACGGCCCCGCGCCGCGCCGGAAGCTGAAGACGGAGCTGGCACCGTAGGTGTAGCCCTTGTCTTCGCGCAGGTTCAGGTTGATGCGCGCCGAAGAGGCGCCGCCCAGTATCCGGTTCATGACGAAGAGCGGGAAGTAGTCGGGGCTCGAACGCGGCGCGGCCACCTGCCCGATCTGGATGACCGACTGGACGGAGCCCGGGCGGTCTACGAGATAGATCGTCGAGTGGTCGCGCTGCACAGGCGCCGCGCTCACGTCCACGGCCGGCACGTGCGCGCTCTTCCAGTTGGCGAAAGCCTTCTCAAGTTTCGCGACCACGGCGTCGGGCTTCACGTCGCCGACGACGATGAGCGCAGAGTTGTTCGGGCGATAGTAGGTGTCGTAGAAGCCGCGCACGTCGTCGGGCGTGAACGATTGGAGCGACGCCTCGTCGCCCGTGAGCGGGTGGCCGTACGGGTGGTTGCGCCCGTAGACCACCGACTGGAAGACGAGATTGGCGACGCTGTTCGGGTCGTCGCGCTGCTGGCGCAGTCCCGCGAGGCGCTGCGTGCGCAGGCGCTGCAAATCCTTCTCGGAGAAGGCCGGGTTCGTGATGACATCCGAGTAGATTTCGAGCGCGGCGTCGAGATGGCGCGTCAGCGTCCGCAGGGTCGCGGTCGAAGAGTCCCACCCGGCCGCGATCTGAAGCGACGAGCCGATGCGCGCGAGCTGATCGGAAATCTGTAGCGCGTCGCGCGTGGTCGTCCCCTCGTCGAGCATGTCGGCCGTCAGGCTTGCCAGTCCGGCCTTGCTCGCAGGGTCGCCGGCCGCGCCCATCTTCAACACGAGGTTCATGCTCACGACGGGCAGCTCGTGATGCTCGACGACGAGCACCTCAAGTCCGTTCGAGAGCTTGCGCCGCTGCACCGCGGGCAGCGTCAACTTCGGGTCGGGCTTCTCCTTCGGCAGAAGCGAGCGGTCGGTCTTCGGCTTAGCTTGTGCCTGCTGGCCGGCCGGGCGCCCCATGCCGCCGCCGCGGCCCGAGCCCATGCCCCTCTGTCCACCGGGCGCGGCGGGCGAAGCGGTCTGCGGCGGCGCGGCGCCCGCGGGCTGCGTGGCCTGCGCCTCCGTCTTGGTCATGGGCTGAACGCCCGAGGGCTGCGACTGCGCCGCGCCCTGCGTTGTGCCGGAGGCGGTGCCGGTCGGCGGGCTCTGTCCCGTGGGCGCAGCCGCGCCGGGCTGGCCCGCGCCGGCCGACTGCTGCGACGGCGTCGGCATTCCTTCACGCGGGCTCATCGGCGCGGGGCCGGCGGCGCTGGTCGGGCCCGCCTGACGCGGGACGACCGAGAGCACGTAGCGCTTGTCGGTCAGGTACTGGCGCGCGACGCGCTGCACGTCGGTCGCCGTCACGGCGCGATAGCGCGCGAGGTCTTTCTCGAAGAAGCCCGGGTCACCGAGGAACGTGGCATAGCCGTTGAGCTGGTCGTCCTTGCCGCCGAAGCTGCCGATGGTTTGGAGGCCGTAGATGAAGGAGGCTTCGCGCGCGTTGTAGACGCGCTCCATCTCTTCGGGCGTGGGCGGCGTGGTCTTAATCTTCTCGACCTCGGCCGTGACAATCTTCTCAATCTCGTCAAGCGTGTGGCCGGGGCGCGGCTGCGCGACGAGCTGCATGAGGCCCGCAATCTCGCTCGTGTTGTTGAAGATGTTGACCTGTTGCGCGATCTGGTTGTCGCCGTATTGGAGCGCCTTGTAGAGGCGGCCACTCTTGCCGCCGCCGAGGATGCCCGCGAGCGTGTCGAGCGCCGCCTCGTCCTTCGAGAACTGCGGCACCGAGTGCCAGACCATGTAGAGACGCGGGAACTGCACGCGGTCGTCAATCTGCTCGCGCACCTCTCGGTCGAGCTTGGGCTCGGCCATCTGCGGGCGCACAATCTCCTCGCCCTTCGCGATGGGGCCGAAGTACTTCTCGACCCACGCGCGCGCCTCCTTCGGGTCGAAGTCGCCGACGACGGCGAGGCTCGCGTTGTTCGGCACGTAGTAGTGACGGAAGAAAGCCTTCACGTCGTCGAGCGCGGCGGCCGACAAGTCCTCCATCGAGCCGATGACCGACCAGTGGTACGGATGCCCCTCGGGGTACATCGCCTCGGTAATCTTGTAGGTGGCCTGACCGTAGGGCTGGTTGTCGATGCGCTGGCGCTTCTCGTTCTTGACTACGTCGCGCTGGTTGTCGAGCTTGGTCTGCGTCATGGCGTCGAGCAGACCGTTCATGCGACCGGCCTCCATGTAGAGCGCCATCTCAAGGAAGTTCGAAGGGAGCAGCTCCCAGTAGTTCGTTCTGTCCTGTGTGGTCGAGCCGTTGATGGCGCCGCCGACCTCTTGAATGGCGGGCACGTAGTCGAGGTCGTAGCCCTTGAACCCCTGGAACATCATGTGCTCGAAGAGGTGCGCGAAGCCTGTGCGGCCGGGCGACTCGTTCTTCGAGCCGACGTGATACCAGACGTTGACGGCGACGATGGGCGTCGAGTGGTCTTCATGGAAGATGACCCGCAGCCCGTTGGGTAGGAAGAACTGTGTGTACTTGATCGGCGGCAGGACGGGCGCGCCGGCCTTCGTACTCGAAGCCTTCGCGCCGCCCTTCGACTTCTGCGCGAGCGCAGGCAGGGCCGGCGCAAAGAGCAGCGTGACGAGCACCGTGGTGAGCAGACGTTTCCAGAGCATTGTTGATACCTCCGCGAGAATTTGCGGCGCGGTGCGAGCCCCGAGCGATTAAGCGGGGCGCGCACTTCGGCCGTCGATGTTGGCTGATGAATCCGGGGAACTATTTATGAAGCTGCGGCACGAATTTTACGCCCCCGCACGCCCCGGCGCAACGTCATAGACCCTCGCACGGACTGATCACATCCACGGAAATTCAAAGGAATGGATAGGTCGAGAGGAGTTGTGGATTTAACGGGCGGCGCGGGTGGTTCTGACCCAATCCGTTCGCGCTCGCTTTTAAAGTCAAAAGCTCGTACCCTCAATCTATCCATTCAAAAGCGGGGAGCAGTCCGGGAAACATGACGCACGAAACGGATTTCATCGTCGTCGGCAGCGGCATCGCGGGTCTGCGCGCGGCGGTCGAGCTGGCGCGGGCGGGCGCGCGCGTGACGGTGTTGACGAAGGACAGACGCGAGGAGTCGAACACGGAGTACGCGCAGGGCGGCGTGGCCGTGGCGCTCTCCGAAGAGGACGAGGTTTCGCTTCACGAAGATGACACGCTGGCCGCGGGCGCGGGGCTCTGCGACGAGCGCGCCGTCGAGGTCTTAGTCGGCGAGGGGCCGCGCTACATACAGGAGTTGATTGAGTGGGGCACGGAGTTCGACCGTGAGGGCGGGCGGCTGCTGTTCACGCGCGAGGCCGCGCACTCGCGACCACGCATACTGCACGCGCAGGGCGACGCGACGGGGCGCGAGATTGTCCGCGCGCTGCTCGCACGCGCCGGAGCCGAGCACAACATCTCCTTCCTCGCGCACGCAGAGACCGAGTCGCTCTTCGTCACGGAAGGCCGCGTGGGCGGCGTGCGCTATCTCGACCCGCTCGTGCGTGCGCCGCGTGTGCTGCTGGCGCGCGGCGTGGTGCTCGCGACGGGCGGCGCGGGCGCGCTCTATCTGCACACGACCAACCCGGCCGTGGCGACCGGCGACGGCATGGCGATGGCTTACGACGCGGGCGCGGAACTCTCCGACATGGAGTTCGTACAGTTCCACCCGACGGCCCTCAACGTCGAGGGCGCGCCGCGCTTTCTGCTCTCGGAGGCTCTGCGCGGCGAGGGCGGCGTGTTGCGCAACAGCGTGGGGCGCCGCTTCATGCCGCGCTACCACGACGCGGCGGAGCTTGCGCCGCGCGACGTGGTCACGCGCTCCATCGTCGCCGAGATGAGTCGCACGGCGACGCGCACGGTCTTCCTCGACATGACGGCCTTCGACGCGGCGCACCTGCGCCGGCGCTTCCCGAAGATTTACCGGACGTGTCTTGAGTACGGGCTCGACCTCGCGCGCGAGCCCATCCCCGTCAGCCCCGCGGCGCACTACGTGATGGGCGGCGTGCGCACAGACCTCGAAGGTCGCACGACACTCGCCGGGCTCTACGCCGCGGGCGAGGTGGCCTGCACGGGCGTCCACGGCGCGAACCGTCTGGCGTCGAACTCTCTGCTGGAAGGCTTGGTCTTCGGCGCGCGCGCGGGGGCCGCGGCCGCGTCGGATTTGAAGAGCTTACGCGCGCCTTCAGGTGAGAGCGCGGTTGAAGGCGCCGCCAAATCGCGCGCAGACGTGGGGCGCGTGAGCGCGGCGTCGGCGGCCGTGCGCAAACGCGTGAGGCGCCTGATGTGGGAGCGCGTCGGGATACTTCGCACGCGCGCGGGGCTCGAACGCGCGCTCTCGGAGTTGGAGCAGATTGCGTCGGCGCCGCTGCTTCCCGGCCCGCGCAACTTCGTAACGGTCGCGGGTCTCATCGCGCGCTCCGGGCTCTGGCGCGAGGAGTCGCGCGGCGCACACTACCGCCTCGACTTCCCGCGCCGCGACGACGAACGATGGCGCGCGCACTCCGTCACCCAAAAAGCCGCAGTCATCACACGCGCCGAGACGGTGGAGTTCGCGGCCGGGGTCGAACGATAAAGGGGGTGCCGGATGGCGAGCTACGAACAACTGCACGAGTGGTCGCTGACGCCGCGCGAGGCGGTGGAGCTTCAGAAGCGTCTGCGGGAGCGGGTGCGCATCGAGCCTCTGAAGCAGAGGGTCGAGACGGTGGCGGGCGCCGACATCAGCTTCAACAAGTTCGAGCCGACCATCTATGCGGGCATCGTCGTCTTGCGCCTTCCCAGCCTCGAAGTGGTCGAGGAGGTGGGCATCGTGAGCGAGACGAAGTTCCCGTACGTGCCGGGGCTGCTCTCGTTCCGCGAGTCGCCGTCGGTGTTGGAGGCTTGGGCGAAGTTGAAGACCGAGCCGGACGCGGTCATGTTCGACGGGCAGGGGCTCGCGCACCCGCGGCGCGTCGGCATCGCGTGTCACGTCGGGCTCATCATCAAGCGCCCGACCTTGGGGTGCGCCAAGTCCGTCCTCGTCGGTAAGTTCGAGGAGCCGGGTGAGGAGCGCGGTTCCTGGTCGCCGATGATTGATAAGGGCGAGACTGTCGGCGCCGCCGTGCGGACGAAGACGCGCGTGCAGCCCATCTATGTCTCACCCGGACACCTGATTGATTTGGAGGGCGCGATAGATTTGACACTGCGCTGCGACGGCGGCTACCGCCAGCCCGAGCCCACGCGCCGCGCGCACCTCCTCGTCAACGCGCTCAGACGTGGCGAGCGCGCACCCACGCCGGAGGAGCCAACGCAGAAGCCGAGCGGCGGGACGGAAGGTCAAGGGAGCCTGTTCTAACGTGCGGCGGGCGCGCGTTTGAACTCAAGCTCCTTGAAGTCGAAGTCGGGATTGGGCACGTCGATCTTCATCTCGGAGACTTTGGCCTGCGGGTCGAGTTGGAAGGTGACCCAGCCGCGCGGGTAAGGGTAGATGACCGAGTCGCGCCACTTGATGCGGAAGGTGTCGAAGTGCCAGTGTTCGAGGTCGCCGACGTAGTTGGGCGAAGGGACGAGGCGCACGACGAGATGGCCGTTCTCTTCGGTGACCTTCGCGTCGCCGTACATCTGTCCGCCGTAGGTGCCGGCGTATGAGCTGAGCGGAAGCGAGGGCTTGGTGTTCGGCACGCGCGCGTCTTCAACCTTCTTCGTTTCGGCCGCTTCGCGCTCGCGGGCGGCCTTCACGCGCGCGAGATAGTCGGCGCTCCAGTCGCGCGGCGGGGCTCCGGTGAACACGTCGAAGACCTTGTAATAGAGGAAGGCTTGGAGCGGCGTCTCGCTGTTGGTGAGGATGACGACGCCGAGATTCTCTTCGGGCATCAGCGCGACGCGCGAGGTCATGCCGTCGAGCCCGCCGCTGTGCGTGACGACCTTGCGGCCACGGTAGTCGCTTAAGAACCAGCCCATCCCGTAGAGGTTGAAGTGGGTGGTCGGGTTGAACCTCTCGGCCGACTCGCTGACGCCGGAGACGACGGTGTTCGGCGTCCACATCTCGCGCGAGCGGTCGGCGGAGAAGATTTTCTTGCCCTGATACGTCCCGCGCCCCAACTGTAAGCGAACCCACTCGGCCATCTCGGCGGCCGTCGAGTTGATGACGGCCGCGCCGCCCGCCGAATCCACGTTGGAGTAGTGGACGACGCGCACCTTGCCCTCGACCTCGTTGTGCGGCGTCGCGACGTTCTCGGCCGCCATCAACTGCTTGTACGTCGTCAACGTGCGCTTCATGCCGAGGGGCGTGAAGAACTTCTCGCGGACGTAGTCGTCCCAGCTCTTGCCCGTCACGGCCGGGATAATCTCGCCCGCGGTGAGGAACATGATGTTCTGGTAGCCGTAGCGGCTGCGGAAGCCGTAGACGGGTTTGAGGTAGCGGATGCGGCGGATGATCTCCTCGCGCGTGTAGCTCGTCTCGTACCAGAGCAGGTCGCCGCCGAAGGTCGCGAGCCCGCTGCGGTGGCTCAAGAGATCGCGCACAGTCATCTCGCGCGTGACGTAGGGGTCGTAGAGCTGGAAGTAGGGCAGGTACTTCGTGACGGGGTCGTCCCACTTGAGCTTGCCCTCGTCCACGAGCGTCGCGAGCGCGGCCGACGTGAACGCCTTGGTGTTCGACGCGACGGCGAAGAGCGTGTCCTTGTCTACGGGCTCAGTCTTGCCCAACTCCCTCACGCCGTAACCTTTGACGAAGACTACTCGGTCGTCCTTCACAATCGCCACGGAGAAGCCCGGCACGTTCCATTCACGACCGGCCTTGGCGGCGTACTCGTCAATCTCCTTCAGGCGCTCTTCGAGCGTCTGCGCGAATGTGGCGGGGGAGAAGATTAAGAGCGCGAGAAGGAGGAGCAGCGCGAGGCGTGCGTGTCTTTGGCGCATCTGTCGTGTGTGACCTCTGAAAGGGTTTCGGTTCTCTACGCGTGTTACTTGCGTTTGACGACGAGGACTGCGTGGAGGCCATCGTCCATGAAGGTGAGCGTGGCCGTCAAGTCCGTGAGCCTGCGTATCGTGCGGCCAGCCGCGCTCTGGTCTGAAGGCGTGGCGGGCTGGCGCGGGTCGGCGGCCGTGCCGTGGACGCTGCAAGCGACCTGCCGGCCGTCCGCGGAGACGTGGTAGACGCCGCCTTCGGGGCAGACGAAGCGCGCGCCCGCGAGCTGTCCCGCCAGCTCAACCGTCGCGCGGTCGAGCGCTTCGCCCGCCGGCGCCTGCGTGCCGCCGGTTACAGAAGTGAGCGCGCGTGCCGCGGACGAGAGCGGCCCGAGATTGTTCAGGCACGCCTCGCGCTCGTTCTCGGCCCAAGCGAGGTTGTAGTCGGGCAGCACCTCGTTCCAATTTCCGGCGCGCACGCGCGCAAGTGCGTGGCCGGTCAAATCTTCGTTGCCTGTGGTCGTACCGGCCGCCTGTCCCTGCGCGTGGAGCGCGGCGATCTCTTCGAGGATGAAGGGCTTGGTGGCGACGTAGAGGCCGCCGCCGATGCGCGCCCAGTAGAAGCTGACGCGCGCGGGGTCGAAGCGCACCCCAAAGGCGCGCGCCTGCTCGCCCGTCGCGAGCTTGTACTTGTAGAAGTCGTACTCGAACGAGAGCCATTGTCCGCGCCGCCCGTTGCGCGCGGTGTAGGAGAGCGCCGCGTCAGACCAGTTCAGATAATCGTCCACGATCTTCTCGTCGGCGACGGGGAGCGAGGCGTAGACCGGCGCGTTGAGCGAGACGAGCCCGAGCGCGAATAAGGGCTCGGAGCCGAAGATGAGGTCGCCGCCCCCGCGGCGCCCGATGCCGCTCGACAGCAGCATCCCGAGCATCGAGGACATGTTCAGCTCGAAGGGCGGGCGCGAGTCGTAGACGTGAACTCCCAACTGATTGCCGAGCCCCTCCGAGAGCAGAGCGTAAGTCTTCTCGCGCGCCGCGCGACCGCCGGGGATGCCGAAGGGAAGTTCGGAGAAGACATCGTCGGTCGCGTTCGGCTTGCGCGCCTCCTCAGCGCGCATGTCTTTGACGAACTGCTCCTTGTTGAGTCGAAGCTCGGCGCTGAAGATGTTGCGGCGCGGGACGGGGAGCGCGTCGAGCGGCTCCGGGCGCCCGCCGAGCCCGGAGGCGAGCGCGGTGTAGGCCGTGTTGTCGATGAGCGGCAGGATGATGGTCTCGACGCGCAGCTCCTCGGGCGCGACCTTCAGGCGAAAGGCGACGGGGTCGAAGAAGGTGCGCCAGTACTCGTTGTACTCCGCGACGAACGCGTTGTACTCGTCGGCCTCTTCGCTCGAAACTTCGGCGACCGGCGCCTCGATGTTCGGCGTCATGCGCAAGGCGTGCCCGTGGTGCGAGCAGACGCCCGCCGTCGCGTCCGTCGAGAGCGTGTAGCGCCCGCCGTCGGGGCACGAGAGCCCGCCCTCGCCGAAGAGGCCGGGCGCGGCGCCGGAGTCTCGCAGCTCTTCCAGAGACTTGGGCGCGCGGCCGTGCTCCGTGCGGAAGAGAAGCGCGGCGTGGCCGATCATGCGCAGGTGGTTGTAGCAGAGCATGCGTCGTCGCTCGGTCAGCTTCAAAGAGGGGCCGACGAGGCGGCGGATGAAGGGGTCGGAGAGGTAGACGAAGCCGTCCTCGCGCGCGTCGCCGCGCGGCATGAGCGTGCGTATGTATGCGAACTCCGAAGTGTCGCCGAGGCGGCGCACGGTGCGATTGTTCGAGTCCTTGCCTTTGATGGCTTCGACGATGCGGCGGAAGGCCGCGAGCGAGTTGCTGCGAATGTGAAGCCCCGGCTCGGGGTATGCGGAGACGACGCTGATGTCGCGCTCGGGCGTTTGCAGTTGCACGTATTCGACGCCGAGATACTCGCCCGTCTCGCGGTGTGCGTCGGGGCGCCTCTTGGCTGCGTCTTCGATGAAGCCGTCCATGCGGCCGCGGAAGAGGAGGGGCTGCTTGACGCGGAAGAGGAGCGTTACGTCCGAGCCCTCGCGGACGAAGGGGTCGCTGCCCGCGACGGCGACTTCGTCAACGACGAGGTCGTAGAAGGGGCGCGTGCGCGGGTCGGTCTCGACGGCGAGCTGTCGCTTGAGCCGCTCGCCCACGTCGAGCGTGGTCGTGTCGCGCAGCGCTTGGTTGTAGAGATGCGAGCCCCAGAGGTCGCCCGCGTCGAAGGCGTCGAGCAGTTTCGAGAGCCCGCGGAACTCCGCGAAGTAGAAGTCCTCGGGGACGTTGCGCGCGAGCGCGGAGATTTCGGGCTTGCGGCCGGCGAGCATCTTCTCCCACGGGTGGCTCTTGACGGCCGGGCCTGCGAGCGCGGAGACCTGCACGGGGCCTTGCGTGCGCTGGGCCTGTGCGGGCTCGTTGGGCATGGTGGGGAGACCATCCATGTAGTTCGCGTTGAGGTTGACGGGCGCGCGCGGCGCGTGCGCTTGACCGCGTGGACGCGTCGCCCGTCGCCTCTTCGTCGTCCGCTGCTTTCCCGAAGGCGGCGCCACGCTCGCGTTCATGTTCGACGCGTTCACGTTGCTCATCACGGTCGGGGGCGGCGTACGCGTGGGCGTGACGGAGCGCATCGCGTCGAGCTGCAAGCTCTCCTGCACGGCGAGCGCGCCGGTGAAGAGGCTGAAGAGGTCTACGCTGCGGCGCCGCTCCATGCGCATGTCGGCGTCGGTGAGGGCGAGGCTGCGGACGCGCGTCTCGATCTCGTCGAAGCGCCCCGCGCGGCGCGCGAGCTGAAGCACGACGTATTGCAGGTACGCGTCGCGCGGCTGAAGCGCGAGCGCCGCGAGCGCTTCGTCGAGCGTCCAAGCCTGACGCGTGACCGAGGCGTCGCGGTTCTGCGCCCCGCCGCGCGGCGGGAAGAGTGCCGGGAGCAAAAGCAGGGCGGCGGCGAGACAGCAGGCGACGGCCTTCAGGCGGGGGTGCATAGATGCTCTCCTGTTTAAGCGAAGGAAGACGGCGTGCGGCCTTCAAGACCGGTTCACGCGGGGCTTCAGAGAGGATACCACGTCAGGTCGCGCGGAGAATTCAAAAGAGAAAAGCGGCGCGCTCTTAAGCTGAGCGCGCCGCCTTCGGTTGCTGTTGAGTTGTTACTGGTCTTACTTGTCGGCCACGATCTGGAACTTCTGTGTGGGTGTGAGCGACTGGCCGGAGACCTTGTCGCGGACGCGGACGACGATCTCATACTCGCCGGGGGCGAGGTTCGAGGTCGGCAGCAGGCGCGCCAAGGTCAGGCGCTGACCGGCGTCGGAGCTGCCGCGCCAGTCCTCTGCCTGCTTGAAGACCTCCTTGCCGTCCTTCTGAAGCACATACTCCACGTCCACCGCGGGGCGCAACGTCGTCTGGTCGATGCCGGCGTTGTAGACCTGCATGTAGATGCCCACGTCCTGTCCGCGCTTGTAGACGCCCGAGACGTTCGGCAGCACCTTAAAGGGGCCGATGGCGAACATGCCCGGCAGTTGGTCGTTGAGCGCTTGGAGCTTGATGGCGAGGACGAGCGAAGAGGTGCCGAGCTTCTCGGGCGTGAACTTGGGCACCTCGAAGCCGATGGCCTTGACCGTGGTCGCGCCCGTGTTCACGTCGCGAATGAGCAGGTCAACCTTGTAGTTACCCGGCGAGAGCGGGAGCACGCGCTGGTAGGCCGACTTGCGCTCTCTGAGCGTGGTCAGCTCCGCGACCGTGGCGGTTGTCGTCACGGGGTCTTCGAAGCTCGTGACGCGGCGCCCCGAGAGGTTCGTGACGCGGCCGTAGATGTTGAGGCGTGCCGTCTGGATGCCGCTGCCGTCGTCCTTGAACTGAAGGTCGTTGTTGTCGGTCTGGATGGTGATGGCCGTCATCACGCGCTCGTCCGAGGCGCGATAGAAGTCAACCTTCGTCGCCACGTCGAGCGCCGCGGTGTCCTCCGCGCCGGTCGAAGCGGTGGCAAGCAGGTTCTTCTCCAGCACGTCGTTGACTTGCGGCGGCTTCTGCAAGTCGGTGTAGAGGATGAGGCGCGAGAACGGGCTGTCGGACTCGCGCGCGCCGGGGCCTGTGTAGCCGAAGGCGCCGCGGTTGGCGACGCGGTCGGCCTTGTCCGAGAGCCCCAACTGCTCCATCAGCGTCAACCCCGCGCCGGGGATGTTGAGCATGGCGTCCTTCTCGTCGGGCGAGCGCGCGATGCGGTACTCGCCGGTGCCCGTGGGGTCAACGAATTCAATCTCGATGCCGGAGCCGACGCCGGGCAGGTAGCGGTAGAACCAGGTCTCGAAGGGGTAGGTCGTCGTCGAGCCGCCGCCCTCATTGGAGGGGCGCTCGTAGCTGCCGCCCGACGGGTGCGACTCCTTCTCGTTCGGCGCGCCGTACATGATGTAGATGCGGCCGCGGTCGGTCTTCCAGCCGGGGATGCCCGAGGCGAAGTGCTGGTTGGCGTAGGCCACGCGCTCGTAGTGCTCTTCGAGGTACTCGTTCAACTCCGTGTCCGGGTCGGGGTCGCGGCGGCGCCAGAAGGCTTCGATGAACTGCTCACGCTCGGCGTCCGAGGTGAGCTTCTTCCAAGCCTTCTTCTCTTCGTCGGTGATGATGTAGGCGACATCCTCGTCGATCCACTTCTTGAACATATTCGAGCGCTCCTTCTTGACGGTGCGCTCGCGCTCGGGCACGTCCTGCGGGTCGGCGGCCTTCTTCTTCTGCGCGAGCGCAGCGGGGGAGGCCGTGACGAGCAGGGAAAGGGCTAGTGCCAGAGAACGCGTCCTCTGTTGACGGGCCATCGCTTTACAACTCCTGTTCGACTGAGACAAAGATTTTTAGTTTGACGTATCGGGGCGGTCGCGAAAATGGCGACGCCTGAGAAGCCGCCGGGGCCAGTCCCCGCCTGAGGCTTAAACCCAGTCATCGCCGCAACTTTCGCGCAGATTGTAGGGCCTCTACGGAGACACAGTCAAGATGCGCCGGGGGGCGTGCCGGTTGCCTGTCGGACACCTGTAAAGTCCCCCGAACTGACCCCACCGGCGCATCCTTCACACATGATTACCGCTCACGCCCCGTTAGATACGCCCGCCCGAATTTTCTAACTCACTCCGCCCTCCGAGGCCGCGCGAAGAGCCAGGCGACGAGGATGGATATGAGATAGAGCACGACCATCGGAGCCGCGAACAGCATCATGTTCGGAATATCGTTCGTCGGCGAGAGCACGGCCGCCGCCACCAGGATGACCACCGTCGAGATTCTCCAGTGCGAGACGAGGAAGCGCGCATCCACCAGCCCGATCCGTGCCAGCACGTAGGTGATCGCCGGCATCTGGAAGACCACGCCCATCGCCAACAGCACCAGAATGATGAAGTCGAAGTAGTCCGACGCGTTCAGGAACAGTCGAAACTCCGAGCCCAGCCCCAGCAGATACGAGATGGCCGGCGGGAAGAGCACGTAGTAGGCGAAGGCCGCACCCGCCACGAACGACAGACTCGACATCAGCACAAACGGCATCGCCCAGCCGCGCTCGTGCGGGTAGAGACCCGGCGAGATAAACCCCCAGATTTGCCACAGCAGGAACGGCACCGAAAGACAGACCGCCGCGTAGAGCGACACCTGCAAGTAGAGCGAGAAGGGCTCGACCGCGGTGCGCACCACCAGCTTGTCGTCTTCGCCGGGGAGCACGTCGCCGCGCGCCGCGAAGTCCACGGGCAGCCGCACGCCCTTCGAGACGATGAAGGTGCCGGAGAGGAGCGCTTCGTCGGTGAAGACGCCGAGCTGCCCGTCGGGCCCCCGCGCGACGCGAGCCGCGACCGAAGCGCCGGGAGGGATGACGCTGGTGCCGAGTTTGGTCTTCTCCTCGAAGACGAAGCGGAGGGTGTCGCCCTCTTTGATCTTGTCGAGGGAGAGAATGCCTTCGGCGCCCGTCAGACCCTGGAGGGCGACGGGGCGCTGAGCGGCGGCGGCGAGGGCGCGGCGCATGGGGGCGGCGAGGAAGTTGTAGAGGTAGCCGGAGACGAACCAGCAGAAGAGGAGGGCGACGAAGATGAAGATGATGGAACGGATGATGCGGCGGCGCAGCTCGTCGAGGTGTTCGAGAAAGGACATCTGGCCGCCGAGCTGGCGTCCTTCCTGCTGCCCGTCCTCATCGCTGTCCAGAAGGGTCGAAGCCATCTCGGGAATCGAAGTCTGCTAAAGGCTTTTGAGTCAGAACTGTGCGCGCGCCTTAGCCCGCAAAAGTCAGGAGGCGTTAAGCTCGTCGTCTTCTTTGTCAGTTGGTCGCGTCGCCGCGCGGCCGGTCGCCACGTCCCACGCGTGCTCGTCGCCCGACCCCTGCGCGCCGCGCGCGATGGTCGGCTCGGGCGCGGTGGTTTGCGAATGGGCGCCGTCGAAGTCGCCCGCGCCCGCGTCGTAGGCCGGGAGCCCGGCCGCCGTGTCGCCCGCCACGCCCTCGTGGACGGGCGGCGCGGATTCGACGGAGGGACGACGGCGGTCGATTTCGACCTCGTACTCCCAAGTGCGCTTGAAGTCGTCGGAGGCGCGCTTGAACTCGCCGATGGCCTTGCCGACGCTGCGCCCGATTTCGGGGAGCTTGCGCGGCCCGAACAGGACGAGTGCGACCACTGCGACCACCAGCAGCTCGGTCGTGCCGAGGAACTCGAAGACAAAAATGAATGAGTGCATCTGTTTGCGAAAGCAATGACGAGTGATGAGCGACAAGTGACGAGTAGGAAGCCGTCTTTAACTCATCACTCGTCACTCATCACTGCTTTTATACTCGGGCGGATAGTAGATGACCTCGACGGCGCGTCCGCCGACGCCGTTAGTGTAGAAGGAGAGCGAGCGGTCGCGGTGCTCCTTGATGGGGCGCCCCTCACGGCGCGCGGCCAACTCCAATTCATCGCGCGACTTCACGCGGATACCGATGTGCTGCGGGTGCTTCGACCCTCTCGGCAGCAGTGCCACGCCGAAGCCGTGCGCGTCGCGCAGCATGGCCCAGTCCTCGTAGAGCGTCTCGACGTGGAAGCCGAGCCGCTCGTACTCGCGCACGTCCGCCTCCATGTCCTCGGTCTTGACCGCGATGTGGTCTACCACGCCTTCGACTCGCGGCTCGTTCTGCTCTTGCATGATGTTACCGGTCTTAAAGTCTCAAGTTCACTGCGCGCACAGATTGTACCCCCTCGACGTGCGCGCGCAAAAGCGGGGGCGTACCTTCCTTGACAGGCGCGCGGCGCGTGCGCCAACCTCGCGACAGTTAAGCCAACGACGCACGAGGAAGGGTTTCGAGGATGGGAACACGTCCGCGCATAGTTTCGCTTCTGCCGTCGGCGACCGAGATCGTCTGCGCGCTCGGGCTCGAAGACGCGCTCGTGGGCGTCACGCACGAATGCGACTTCCCGCCGTCCGTCGTGGGAAAACCCGTGCTCACTTCGAGCCGCATCTCGCACGAGACGATGTCGAGCGCGGAGATAGACCACGCCGTCCGCTCGCAGCTCGACGGCCACGGCTCGATCTATGGGCTGGACGAGAAGTTGCTGGCGGAGCTGAAGCCCGACCTCGTCATCACGCAGGAGCTGTGCGAGGTCTGCGCCGTCAGCTACAAGACCGTCCTCAGGGCGGCGCGCCTCATCGAGTCGGATGCGCGCGTCGTCTCTTTGGAGCCGAACAACATTCAGGACATCTTCGCCAACATACGCACCGTGGGTGAGCTGGCGGGCGCGGGCACGGTGGCCGACGCGCTCGTGCGCGACCTGACCGTGCAGTTAGACGCGCTGGCCGTGCTGCTGACTGAAGTAGAGACGCGGCCGCGCACGCTCGTCCTCGAATGGTTGGAGCCGCCGTTTGCGCCCGGCCACTGGGTGCCCGAGCAGGTCGCGTTCGCGGGCGGCGACGCAGGGTTCGGCAACGCTTCGGGGAAGTCGCGCACGACGACCGCCGAGGAGATTCGTGACTATGCTCCCGAAGTCGTCGTGCTCGCGCCGTGCGGCTACTACAAGGAGGACACGCTGCGCGCGCTCGAACGCGCACGCCTGCCGCGCGGGTGGCACGAACTTCCCGCCGTGCGCTCGGGGCAGGTCTGGGCCGTGGATGCCACGAGCTACTTCAGCCGCCCCGGCCCGCGCGTCGTCGAAGGCGCAGAGATACTCTTAAAAGTCATCCACCCCAACATCTTCGGCGAGCCCGACGAAGCGCAGGCCGTGCGCGTGCCCGCCGACATGATGATTGAAGAAGAGGCTTGAGGCGGATGGCGAGAGCAAGGAGACCGGCGACGGAACCCGCGACGACGGGTGCGACGCTGCAAGGCTTTGCCGAGGTCGCGGACGCGATGGGCGCGACGACGAAGAAGCTGGAGAAGGCGGCGCTGCTCGGCGCGTACTTCGCGGGCTTAACGGACGAAGACCTGAGCTTGGCGGCGCGCTACTTCGCGGGGCACGTCTTCCCGCTCTACGACGCGCGCACGACGAACGTCGGCGACCGTGTGCTGCGCGACGCCATCGCGGAGGTGACGGGGCTTGAAGTCGAGAACCTACGGCCGCGCTACGTGCGACTCGGCGACTCGGGCGACGTGGCGTTCGAGGCGTTCGCGGAGACGAAGGCCGCCGCTAACGTCGCCCCGGCGCACACGCTCGCCGGCACGCAGTCGCTCATCGAGCGCCTGAGCGAGACGCGCGGGACGAAGAACAAGAAGACGCTTCTGGTCGCAGCCCTCAACGATGCAACCCCTTCGGAGGCGAAGTATCTCGTCAAGCTGCTCGTCGGCGACCTGCGCATCGGCTTGAAGGAGGGCTTGGTCGAAGACGCGGTCGCGCGTGCGTTCGGTCGCGCGCTCGCGGACGTGGCGCGCGTCAACATGCTCACGGGCGACATCGGCGAGACGGCCGTGCGCGCGCGACGGGGCGAGCTGGAAGGCGTCGCGATGCGCCTCTTTCATCCAATCAAGTTCATGCTCGCCACGGCCGCCGAGAACATCGAGGACGTAGCGCGCACGATGCCCGAAGAGTTCTACGTCGAAGACAAGTTCGACGGCATACGCGGGCAGGCGCACGTGCAGGCGGGGCGCGTCGCGCTCTACACGCGCACGCTCGACGAAGTGACGCACCGCTTCCCAGAGCTGGTCGAGCCTCTGAAGCAGTTATCGTCTGACGCCGTGCTCGACGGCGAGATCGTGCCCGTGCGCGGCGAGTCCATCCTGCCGTTCCTCGAACTGCAAAAACGTTTGGGACGAAAGACCGTCTCGGAAGAGTTACTCGCGGGCGTGCCCGTCGCTTTCGTCGCATACGACCTGCTCTACGCTTCGGGGCGCGTGTTGACGGACGCGCCGCTCGCGGAGAGGCGCGCGGCGCTCGAAGCGTTGGTTAAAGATGAAGCGGCTGCGGTCGTGCGTCTGTCGCAGGCGAAGCGCATGAAAGACGTGTCAGGGCTCGACGAAGAGTTCGACGCGGCGCGCGCGCGCGGCAACGAGGGGCTGATGATTAAAGACCCGCGCTCGTCCTACAAGCCGGGTAAGCGCGGGCGCGAGTGGCTGAAGCTGAAGCGTGCGCTTGCGACGCTCGACGTGGTGGTGACGGCCGTCGAGGCCGGGCACGGCAAGCGGCGGAGCCTTCTCTCCGACTACACCTTCGCCGTGCGTCGCTCCGAAGATGACCCGGAGCTTTTGAACGTCGGCAAGGCTTATTCGGGCTTGACGGATGTCGAGCTGGCCGAGCTGACCGAGTGGTTCCGCGCGCACACCGTTCAAGAGTTCGCGCACGGGCGCGTGCGCGTCGTCGAGCCGAAGATAGTGCTCGAAGTCACCTTCGACCGCGTGCAGGAATCGAAGCGCCATAAGAGCGGCTACGCGCTGCGCTTCCCGCGCATCCTCCGCCTGCGCGAAGACAAGACGCCGGAAGAGATCGACACGCTCGATACCGTCCGCCGCATCGCGCGCGAGCTGGCGGGCGGGGAAGAGGAGTCGACCGTTTAGAGAATGAGGGCGGGCGTCGCTTCTTTAAAACTGTGCGTGGAGTTCAGGGCGAGGTGAGCACGTCTACGAGGCGCGGCTCCTTGCCCTTCGCGTGCTTCAAGGCTTTGCGCATCTGCTTCTCGATGTCGTCTTCGCGCTCGCGTCGCTGCTCCGCCTTGCCGCGAGACTTGTCTTTATCTTCATCCTTATCATCGGCGACTTCACGCGCGGGCTCAACTGCGACGAGCGCGGCGTCGTCGCGTGCGCGACGCTGGCGCGCTTCGCGCTTAGTAGGTTTGGCGGCGGGCGCGTCTTCGCGCGGAGCTTCCGCGGCTTGAGGCGTCGATGGTTGCGCAGGCGCCTCCGCCGTCTGGACGGGGGCCGCCTGTGTCTGTTCTTCTACTCGCTCCGCACTCGGGCTCCGTATGACTTTAGTGGCGACGACGGCGCCGCCGAGCGCGGCGACGGCGAGCAGCGCGACGGCGAGCAGCGCAGGCGTCCATGCGCGCCGCGGTGTGCGCACACGCCGAGTGGATGTAGAGCGCGCGTTCGCGTAAGGCGCACGCGGCGGAGCCTCTGCGAGCGGCACGACCGGGTGCGCTTGGCGCGCGTCGTCGGCGTCGAAACGCGGTGTGACGAGCGTCGCTTCCGGGTCTTCGTTCGCCGCCTCGAAATTTTCAGGACGCTCCTGCATATGTTCCGCCCTCAAACAGTACGTAAAAACCTCTCGCCCGGTATTAAAGGCAAAAACGGGGCCACGGTGGGGCTCGAAGTTGCCGCTTAACGACAAAAAAAGGATAATCCAACGCTTGCCGCAAGGTGCTTCGGCGAAGCAGTGTGCGGTGACTTTTCCAAAGATGTATATCCTCGGCATATCGGCCTACTACCACGACTCGGCGGCGTGCCTCGTGCGCGACGGCGAGGTCTTGGCGGCGGCGCAGGAGGAGCGCTTCACGCGCAGGAAGCACGACCATCGCTACCCCTCCAACGCCGTCGAGTTCTGCCTGCGTCGTGCGGGCATCACGCCGAAGGAGTTGGACTACGTCGCCTTCTACGACAAGCCTCTGTTGAAGTTTGAGCGACTGCTTGAGACGTACATCGACTACGCGCCGTCGGGCTTGCGCTCGTTTTTGATGGCGATGCCTTTGTGGCTGCGCGAGAAGCTCTGGATACGCGAGCAGGTGTCGAAGGAGGCGGGCTTCGAGGGGCGTGTGCTCTTCACAGAGCATCACGAGTCGCATGCCGCCTCGGCCTTCTTCCCCTCGCCGTTCGAGTCGGCCGCGGTCTTGACGATGGACGGCGTGGGCGAGTGGGCGACTTCGAGTTATGGATACGGGAAGGGGAACGAGCTGCACCTTCTGAAGGAGCTGCACTTCCCACATAGCTTGGGGCTCCTCTATTCGGCCTTCACATACTACACGGGCTTCAAGGTCAACTCGGGCGAGTACAAGCTGATGGGGCTCGCGCCCTACGGCGAGCCGAAGTACGTGAAGCTCATCCTCGACGAGTTAGTCGATCTTCGTGAAGATGGAAGTCTTCGTCTCAACATGAAGTACTTCAACTTCGCCGCGGGCTTGACGATGACTACGGCTCGGTTCGACCGCCTGTTCGGCGGCCCGCCCCGCGCGCCCGAGAGCGAGGTGACGCAGCGCGAGATGGACTTGGCGCGCTCGGTGCAGGAGGTGACCGAGGAGGCGATGCTGCGCATGGCGCGGCACGTCCATCAAGAGACAGGTGAGAAGAACCTCTGTCTCGCGGGCGGCGTCGCGCTCAACTGCGTCGGCAACGGGCGCATCCTGCGCGAAGGGCCTTTCGAGCGAGTCTGGGTGCAGCCCGCGGCGGGCGACGCGGGCGGCTCACTCGGCGCGGCGCTGTCGGTCTGGTATCAGTACCTCGGGCATGAGCGCAAAGTTGAAGAGGTCTGCCGCGGCGGCTCGGACGGGATGCGCGGCGCGTACCTCGGGCCGGAGTTCAACGGCGACGAGATAGAGGAGTCGCTCGTAACTTTGGGCGCGCGCTACAGGAGGCTTCCACCTGCGGAGCTGGCCGAGACGGTCGCGCGTCTGCTCGCGGAGGAGAAGGTGGTCGGCTGGTTTCAGGGGCGCATGGAGTTCGGCCCACGCGCTCTCGGCGCGCGCTCCATCCTCGGCGACCCGCGCTCGCCCCGCATGCAGTCGCAGATGAACTTGAAGATCAAGTTTCGTGAATCGTTCCGCCCCTTCGCGCCTTCGGTCTTGCGCGAGCGCGTCGCAGACTACTTCGAGCTGGACGCGGATTCGCCCTACATGCTGCTTGTCGCGCCGGTGCGCGAAAACTTGCGGCGCGACACCGGGAAGGATGAAGAGGGGCTGTTCGGCATCGAGCGTTTGAACGTGCCGCGCTCCGACATCCCGGCGGTGACGCACGTTGACTACTCGGCGCGCGTGCAGACCGTGAGGCGCGAGGAGAGCCCCGTCTACTACGATCTGCTCGCGGCCTTCGAGCGTCTGACGGGCTGCGCGGTGCTGGTCAATACCTCCTTCAACGTGCGCGGCGAGCCCATCGTCTGCACGCCCGCGCAGGCGTTCGCCTGCTTCATGCGCACTGAGATGGACTGTCTCATCGTCGGCGACTTCCTGCTGTTGAAGACGGAGCAGGGGCGCAACACTTTCGCGGAAGACCTCTCTTGGCAGGAGGAGTTCCAGCTTGATTGAGCCGAAGGGGAGCGTCGCGCAGCACGCCGCGGGGGCAGTGACGAACGCGCAGGCGCGCAAAAGCGCGCTGCTGGTCGCGGCCGTCCTGCTCGCCGTCGCCGCTTGGAACGTGTACCGAGGGCGGCCGACGGTCGTCCTTATCTTCGGCGCGTTGGGCGCGGCGCTCTTGGTCGCGGGGCTGCTCGTGCCTCCGGCGGCGCGTGCGTTCCACACGGCTTGGATGAAGTTCGCGGGGCTGCTCGGGCACGTCAACAGCCGCGTGCTGCTGACGCTTGTTTACTACCTCGTGGTGACGCCCTACGGCGTCGTGACGCGGCTGGTCGGGCGCGACCCTCTGCGCCGCCGAGGGGCTGCGCAGGGGAGTTACTGGGTAGAGCGGAAGGCCACGCGGCAGACGCGCGAGCAGTTCGAGCGCCTGTTCTGAAGAGTTGAGTTTGAAGGGTCGGAAGGGTTTGGGTTCTTATGGGAAAGCTCTCGCTCGCCGGTGAGGTCTGGATGTTCCTGCGCCAGAACAAGAAGCTCTGGCTGCTGCCGATTGTCGTCGTCCTGCTCCTGCTCGGCGCCCTGCTCATCTTCGCGCAGTCGTCGGCGCTCGCGCCGTTCATCTATACAATCTTCTAAACGCGGAAGTATGAACGCCGAACGATGAACTGAAGACTTGTTGTATTCAGTTCATCGTTCGGCGTTCCGACTTCATACTTTCCTTCGTTAACAGTCCGCGCCGACCTCGCGTCTTTACCGGCGTAGAGGGTGATAACCGCAAATGGTTTGACTCTCAGACCCATGCGGCGGGAAAACTTCAAGGCATGTTCGAGGTAGAGACCGGCAAACTGCTCTTCGCCGAGCGAAGGCCCGAGGCGGCGGAAGTCCAGCCGCCCGAGGTCGCGCTCGTCGAGTCGGCGCGCGCGGGCGACCGCGTGGCCTTCGAGAGTCTCTATCATCTTTACGCGCCGCTCGTGCACGGCGTGCTGCTCGCGCGCGTGCCGTACGGCGAAGTCTCCGACCTCGTGCAGGACGTGTTCCTCACGGCGTTTCGCAAGCTCGGGGCCTTGCGCGACGCCGCGCGCTTCGGGCCGTGGGTCGCCATCATCGCGCGCAATCGCGCGGCAGACTTCTACCGGCGCGCGCGCCAGACCGAAGAGCTGCACGACGAGCTGGCGCAGGCGCCGCGGCACGAGGCCGAGGCGTGCGAGGCTTTAGAGATCATCCGCTCGCTGCCCGAGGCGTACCGCGAGACTCTCGTGCTCCGGCTCGTCGAGGGCATGACCGGCCCGGAGATCGCGGAGCGGACGGGGCTGCGCCCCGCGTCGGTGCGCGTCAATCTCCATCGCGGGATGAAGCTCCTGCGCAAGCGGTTCGGAGTCGAGCGCGGTGTGGATTTGAAGGAGGGGCGTTTATGAGCGACTACCTCTGGGACAGGAAGGGCGACACGGACGGGGAGGTCGCGCGGCTTGAAACATTGCTCGGCGCCTTCGCGCACGAGCCGCGCCCTTTGGAGCTGCCGGACGAGGCGGCGACACCTGAGCCGCAAACGGTGAGGCTTCTACCTTTCGTCTCCCGTCTGCGCGCGTCGAGACTCTTCGCGCCGGCCGCGCTCGCGGCGGCGGCGGCACTCGTCGTCGCATCAGTCCTCGTCGCGTCCGGGTTCCTGCGCGCGCGCGTGGCGACGAAAGACGAACAGGCCGCGACGCGAGAGTCTGCGCACCCGAAGGATGAGGCGCGCGAGGGTGAACGTCCCGCGTCGCGTGGAGTCGAGCGGGGCATGTTGGAGCCTCCACCACCCGAGGGGGGCGTGAAGGATGCGGGTAAGGTTGAGAGAGCCGCTGTCGAAAATTTACCGAACGGCTCGCGGCAGAAGAAGGTTACGCAGGCGGCGTTCGTGCTGAGGCGGCAGCGGAAGGGCTCGACCGTGGAGGCCGCGCCGGACGGAGCAGGCGCGGGTGGAGACTCAACCCTCGAAGCGTTGAGCGCGCAGGGCACGGCGTCGGCTCTCGTCGAGAACGCGCGGCTGTTGGCGAAGGAGCAGTTGGTCTATGCGCTGCGTCTGACGGGCGCGAAGCTGAGAGACGTGCGGCAGCGCGCGCAGGAAACGCAGAAAGATGAACGATGAACGATGAACGGAATACAAGCTGCTTTCACTTCAACGTTCATCGTTCATACTTCATCCTTCCGAGGTGGGAAGTTATGAGAGAGGCCATCCTTAAAACTATCGTTCTTATCACCACGACTTTCATCGTCGTCGCCGCGGCGGTGCCTGCGAGGGCGCAGGCGGTGACGGGGCGTCTGCGACTCGACAGCTTGGAGAAGCTCGCGCCGAAGGCGGCCGACTCGGTCAACATCGAGATTGACGGCATCCTCATCAAGTTCGCCGGCTCGATTCTCTCGGACGATGACGCCGACGAGCGTGCCGTCAAGGAACTCGTCGCGGGGCTGCGCGGCGTCTACGTGCGCAGCTACGAGTTCAAGTCTTCGGGGGAGTTCGCCGAGGCGGACGTGGCGGCGGTGCGCGAACAGTTGCGCGCCCCCGGCTGGTCGCGCGTCATGGACGTGAAGACGCGCGGGCTCGACTTCGGCGACGCGGAGGTCTATCTGGCGACGGCCGGCGGACGCGTCGAAGGCTTCGCGCTCGTCGTCGTCCAGCCCCGAGAAGTGACCGTCGTCAACATCGTCGGCTCGCTCGACCTCGACAAGCTCAAGCAACTCGGCGACACCCTCAACCTCCCACACATCCACGTCAAGCGGAAGAAGACGACAGGGAATTAGCCTCGGCGGGGCCGCGTGTGAAGAGGTAGCGCGGGTCGGGTTTGGAGTTGAACCAGCCGGCGAGCGCGGTCTTCGGGGTGTCGCCTTCCACGTCGAGGACGCGGTGCTCGAAGCGCGCGCCGATAGGGAAGAGGATGGCGTCGCCGAAGCCTGTGTTGGGCAGCTCGCAGACGACGCGCTTCGTGTCGGCCTCGCGGATGAGCGTCGTCCCGCCGCGATAGACGGCGTCGCTCAGGTTGATGCTGAGCGTGACCATGTGGCCGTCCTCGTTGATGTCTGTGTGCCAACGGCTGATGTGGCTCTCGCCGGGAGCGCGGCGGTAGATGCGTCCCGTGAAGCACGCGGGGCGCGGGCAGCCCGTGAGCTGTGGGATGAGTTCGAGCACCCGGCGGCTGTTGAGCAGCAGCTCCAGCGCGAAGTAGGGCGCGGCGTCGAGCGGGCGCAGCTCGCTGCCCACGGCGCGGTCGATGCGCACGAACTCGGTCGCGGCCAGCTTCGCGCGCAGAGTGTCGAGCAGCAACGGGTCGAGAAAGCCCGGGAGCGCCAGATGATGCTGCTCCTCGAAGTGCGCGCGCAGCCTTGCCAACTCGTCACCCGAGCCGGAGAAGACGGGCCCCGACCTCGTCAACTTCACCACACTGCTCACCACGGGAGCCCTCCGATCTCGACGCGCCCCGCGGGCCACACGCGCTCGCCGCAGGGCTGCACCATGACGCGGAAGGGCCAGACCCTCTTGCCTTCGGGCTGTTCAATCTCAACCTCTTCTTCGATGGTCTGCCAGCCCTGCCGCGCGTAGAAGGGTTCGAGGCGCGGCAGACAGAAGAGCATGGCGAAGTCTGCGCCCAGCTCGCGGCAGATGAACTCGGCCGCCTGTCGCATGGCGGCGTGGACGAGGTGGCGACCCTGCGCCTCTGGGCGGGTGGCGACGGCGCCGATGCCGCCGACCGCGACCGTGCGCCCGCCCGCGTCCACCGTCGTCTTGATGACGCCGACGTGGCTCAAGGGGCGCCCGTCCTCCTCCGTGATGAAGTGGTAGTCCTTCGGCCGCCAGCGATACGCGCCGTCCTCAATCCCGAAGATGTTCTCGTCCCAGAAGAAGAGCGCCTGCCGCTCCTCTTCGGTCAATGCTTCCGCGTAACGAATCTCGACGCTCAACTCTTCAACACTCCTTAAAATGCCGATTGCTCGCGCGGGCGAAAGGCAATATAGTAGCGCGCAAACGTCAAAGTCGAAGACAGTCGTTTTAAAGCTTTCCCGGTCGGAACACAAGTCCATTCTTCTCAAGGAGCCTTGCACATGTTGAGGGTACGTCTTCTCGCGCGCGGGTCGGCGCCTGCGGCCTCTCTGCTCGCCGTCCTTCTTCTCTTGAACATGCTGCCCGCCGCGGTGCGCGCGCAGCAACCGGCCCCGCCGCAGCGCAAGACCTTCGGGCCGCTCGCCTACAGGCAGATCGGGCCGTTCCGCGGCGGTCGCGTCGGAACGGTCGCGGGCGTGCCCACACAGCCCTTCGTCTACTACTTCGGCGCGACGGGCGGCGGCGTGTGGAAGACCTCGGACGGCGGTGTGACGTGGGAGCCGCTGGGCGACCAGACGTTTAAGACGGGCTCGGTCGGCGCCATCGGTGTCTCGGAGTCCGACCCGAACGTCGTCTACGTCGGCATGGGCGAAGAGACTCTGCGCGGCAACGTCTCGCACGGCGACGGGATGTATAAATCGACCGACGCGGGGAAGACTTGGAAGAAGCTGCCCGGGCTCGACGACACGCGCCACATCTCGCGCGTGCGCGTGCATCCGCGCGACCCGAACCTTGTCTACGTCGCGGCCATCGGCCACGCCTTCGGCCCGAACGAGCAGCGCGGCGTCTTCCGCTCGAAGGACGGCGGGAAGACTTGGGAGAAGGTTCTCTACCGTGGGCCGCAGGCTGGCGCGATTGATTTGACGTTCGACCCGGCGAACGCCAGCGTGCTCTACGCCGCGCTCTGGCAGATCATACGCAAGCCTTGGACGTTCGAGAGCGGCGGGCCCGCGAGCGGCCTCTTCAAGTCAACGGACGGCGGCGACACTTGGGCTGAGATCACGCGCAGCCCGGGTCTGCCGCGAGGGATAGTCGGCAAGATAGGCGTGACCGTCTCGGCCGCCCAGCCCGACCGCGTGTGGGCTCTAATTGAGGCGGAGGACGGCGGCGTCTTTCGCTCCGACAACGGCGGCGCTTCGTGGACGA
The DNA here is from genome assembly GCA_045807845.1 of Pyrinomonadaceae bacterium. Classification (GTDB taxonomy): domain Bacteria; phylum Acidobacteriota; class Blastocatellia; order Pyrinomonadales; family Pyrinomonadaceae; genus QHXN01. The sequence continues at coordinate 27,135 of JBJMGQ010000388.1, forward strand.
AGGTCAACGAGTCGCGCGACCTGCGGCAGCGCGCTTGGTACTACACGCGCATCTACGCCGACCCGCAGAACGCC
>JBJMGQ010000389.1:0-41700 GCA_045807845.1 Pyrinomonadaceae bacterium
CGAGAGCATACGTATGGTGTGGCGCGACGGGGGGGCGCCGGATGCGCAGTCCGTGCTCGACAACCATTTGAAGCTGACCGCGCAGCGCTTCATCGATCTGCGCGAGACGCCGGAGGCGACGAAGCAGCACTACTACGAAGAGGTCTGCCGCCACTTCAACCTCACGCCCGCGCCCGACACGTTCCCCCTGCACGACTCCAACGATCTGCCGCCGCACCTGCTCAGGCGGCTCGACCGCACGCCCGTCAGCATCTCCTATCTAGAGACCTACGACTCGCGCCACGGCACCAACTTCGCCGACCGCGCGCGACAGGCGCTCTTCCAGTTCGCCAACCTCGTCATCAAGTTCGACGGCGCGGTCACACCCCGCGAGGCCGCCGCGCTCAACGAGTTCAAGCAGACGCTCTACCCCGGCGCCTCTCAAGATTCGCCCGACGGCGCGCGCCGCGACGGCGATACGAAAGGTCGTGTTGAAGCGGCGACGGCCGCAGCGGAAGTGGCCGAAGAGGAGCTGCCGCCGCCGCGCCCGCTCGAAGAGTTGTTGGCGGAGCTGGACGCGCTCGTCGGGCTCGACCGCGTGAAGGCGGACGTGCGCCAGCTCATCAACTTCCTCAAGGTGCAACGGCTGCGCGAGGAGCAGGGACTCAAAAGCCTTCCGGCCTCGCGCCACCTCGTCTTCTACGGCAACCCGGGCACGGGCAAGACGACCGTGGCGCGGCTCGTCGCGCAAATCTATCGCACGCTCGGCGTGCTGCGCCGCGGCCACCTCGTCGAGACCGACCGCGCGGGACTGGTCGCGGGCTTCGTCGGCCAGACGGCGATGAAGGTGCGCGACGTGACGACGAAGGCTTTGGGCGGCGTCCTCTTCATCGACGAGGCTTACACTTTAAGCTCGGGCGGCGCCAACGACTTCGGGCAGGAGGCCGTCGAGACGCTCCTCAAGATGATGGAGGATCACCGCGACGACCTCGTCGTCATCGTCGCGGGTTACACGGGACGCATGCAGGAGTTTCTCGACTCGAACCCGGGCCTGCGCTCGCGCTTCAACAAGCACATCCACTTCGACGACTACGGCGTCGAGCAGCTCGTCAAGATCTTCAAGACCTTCTGCCAGAAGGCCGACTTCCGTGTCACGGAAGGCGCGGAGGGCGGGCTCGCCTCGATCTTCGGCGTGCTCTGCGCCTCGCGCGACGAGACGTTCGGCAACGCGCGCGCCGCGCGCAACCTCTTCGAGGCCACGCTCAGCAAGCAGGCCAACCGCCTCGTCTCGCTCCCGAAAGTTGACCGCGACATCCTCTCCACCATCGAGCCGGCGGACATCCCCGGCCACGACGAGCTGCGCTCGACCGGCATCCTCGGCGACGGTTGAGCGCTCGATTCAACGACTCATTTGTTCATCCACCCAATTAATCGACGAATCAACGCGCCGTTGAAAAAATCTCTCCAACTCCTTCCCGATTTGACCAAAGGCGCGCGTCTGAGCGATGCTACCGTGTTACAAAATCATTCTTCATCCCTGTGAGAATTAAGCCATGAGCACAGCAGCAACCGAAGCCTACGCGAGCGCCCCGCTGACCTCTTATTCCGACGACGAGCAGATGTTCCGCGCCTCCGTGCGCGAGTTCGCCGAGGGCGAGATACGCCCCCGCGTCGAGGAGATGGACGAGCACGCGAAGATGGCGCCGGAAGTGCTCAAACAGCTCTTCGAGCTGGGGCTGATGGGCGTCGAGACGCCCGAGGAGTACGGCGGCACGGGCGCGTCGTTCTTCATGGCCATCATCGGCGTCGAGGAGTTGTCGCGCGTTGACCCTTCGGTCGGCGTTTTGATGGACGTGCAGAACACGCTCGTCAACAACGCCTTCATCCGCTACGCCTCGCCCGAGCAGAAGAAGAAGTATCTGCCGCGCCTCGCCTCCGGCACCGTCGGCGCCTACGCCTTGAGCGAGGCCGGGTCGGGTTCCGACGCCTTCGCTTTGGCGACGCGCGCGGTGGACAAGGGTGACCACTACGAGTTGACCGGCCAGAAGCTCTGGATTACGAACGGCAACGAGGCCGGCATCTTCATCGTCTTCGCCAACGTCAACCCGGAGGCCGGTTACCGCGGCATCACGGCTTTTATCGTCGAGAAAGAGTTCGAGGGCTTCGCGGTCGGCAAGAAGGAGAACAAGCTCGGCATCCGCGCCTCTTCGACGACGGAGATAATCTTAGACGGCTGCAAGGTGCCGAAGGAGAACGTGCTCGGCGAGCTGGGGCGTGGATACAAGGTCTCCATCGAGACGCTCAACGAGGGTCGCATCGGCATCGGCGCGCAGATGATCGGCATCGCGCGCGGCGCGTTGGAGCACGCCCTGCGCTACACGTCCGAGCGCACGCAGTTCAAGCAGCCCATCAACCAGTTTCAGGGCGTCCAGTTCCAACTGGCCGAGATGGCGACCGAGGTTGAGGCCGCGCGCCTGATGGTCTACAACGCCGCGCGGATGAAGGATGCCGGCCTCAACTTCGTCAAAGAGGCGGCGATGGCTAAGCTCTACTCCTCGCGCGTCGCCGAGCGCGTCGCGTCCAAAGCCATCGAACTCTACGGCGGCTACGGCTTCGTCAAAGACTACCCCGTCGAAAAACTCTGGCGCGACTCCAAGATCGGCGCCATCTACGAGGGCACGTCCAACATGCAGTTGCAGACCATCGCGAAGCTCATCATAGGAAAGTAGATGACCGCATCACGCATAGACATCTTCCGCATGATGCTCGAAGGCGACCCCGACAACACGGCGGTCATGTTCGGGCTGGCGAAGGAGTATGAGAAGGCCGGGCGCTTCGACGACATGATCGACGTGCTCGCCGACTATCTTCAACGCGCCGACGACGAGGGCAACGCCTACGGCATGTTGGCCGCAGCCTACCTCAAGATCGGCAACCGCGACGCCGCGCGCCGCGCCTACGAGAAAGGCGCCGAAGTGGCGCACGCTCACGGCCATCCTTCGATGGCGCAAGATTATCGCTTCGCGATTGAGACCGAGTTTGAAGAGGATTAGAGCACCTTATTTTTACAGAGGGCATTGAGTATGGCGACCGAGATTAAGGCGCGCGATTATCGTGGGTTGGGGCGCGAGGAGATGTTGGGCATCTACCGGACGATGTACCTGTCGCGGTGCCTCGACGACAAGGAGATTCAGCTCAAGGGGCAGAACAAAATCTTCTTCCAGATTTCCGGCGCGGGACACGAGGGCGTGCTCACGGCCGCGGGGCTCGCCTTCAAGTCCGGCTACGACTGGTTCTACCCATACTACCGCGACCGCGCGCTCTGTCTGCAACTCGGCGTCACACCTTTGGAGATGCTGCTCGCGGCCGTCGGCGCAGAGGCCGACCCCAGCTCGCACGGCCGCCAGATGCCTTCACACTGGGGGCACACGAAATACAACATCGTCTCGCAGTCGTCGCCCACCGGCACGCAGTTTCTACAGGCCGTCGGGTGCGCCGAGGCGAGCTACCGCGCGTCGCTCATCGAAGGAATCAAAGAGCGGGTCACGGGCTTCCGTAGCGACGAGGTCGTCTACTGCTCCGCGGGCGACGGCACGACGAGCGAGGGCGAGTTCTGGGAGGCGCTCAACACTTCGAGCAACCTGCGGCTGCCCGTCGTCTTCCTCATCGAAGACAACGGCTACGCCATCAGCGTCCCCGTCGAGGTGCAGACCGCGGGCGGCGACGTGTCGCGCCTCGTCGAAAACTTCCCCGACCTGCTCGTCGAGCGTTGCGACGGCACAGACCCCGTCGAGTCGCTTGAGGCTTTGAAGAGGGCCGTCGAGTACTGTCGTCAGAGGAAAGGCCCGGCGCTCGTCCACGCGAAGGTCATCCGCCCCTACTCGCACTCGCTCTCGGACGACGAGAAGCTCTACCGCCCCGACGAGGAGCGCACGTCGGACGCCGAGCGCGACCCCGTCAAGCGCTTCGGCGCGCTGCTCGTCGAAGAGGGCTTCGTCACGCAGGACGAGCTGCAAAAGCTCAAGGCCGAGGTTGACCGCGAAGTGAACGAGGCGACCGACATTGCGCTTGCGAGCCCGCAGCCCGCGCCCGCCACCGCCACGCAGTTCGTCTACTCGCCCGACGTTGACCCGACCTCCAAAGAGTTCGACAACGAAGAGGGCGCCGAGCTTTCCGGCAACGCCGGGACGATGGTTGACCTCATCAATCGCTGCATGCACGAGGAGATGGCGCGCAACCCGGCCATCGTCGTCTTCGGCGAGGACGTGGCCGACGTGTCGCGCGAGCAGTATCTCGACAAGGTGAAGGGCAAAGGCGGCGTCTTCAAGGTCACGGCCAACCTTCAACGCAAGTTCGGCACGGCGCGCGTCTTCAACTCGCCGCTCGCCGAGGCCAACATCGTCGGCCGCGCGATAGGGATGGCGACGCGCGGACTCAAGCCCGTCGTCGAGATACAGTTCTTCGACTACATCTGGCCCGCCTACCATCAGATTCGGAACGAGCTGGCCCTGATGCGCTGGCGCTCGGGCAACGAGTGGAAGTGCCCCATCGTTATCCGCTGCCCCGTCGGCGGATATCTGAAGGGCGGCGCCGTCTATCACTCGCAGTCGGGCGACACCCTGTTCACGCACATCCCCGGCCTGCGCGTCGTCTACCCGTCGAACGCGCTCGACGCCAACGGTCTATTGCGCACGGCGATACGTTGCGACGACCCCGTGCTCTTCCTCGAACACAAGCATCTCTACCGGCAGGCTTACAACAAGTCGCAGTATCCGCCCGACGGATTTTTGATCCCCTTCGGCAAGGCGAAGACGGTGCGTGAAGGCCGCGACCTCACAGTCGTCACCTACGGCGCCCTCGTCAACCGCTCGCTCGTCGCGGCGAAGCAGGCCGAGCAACAGCAGGGCTTGAGCGTCGAGGTCATCGACCTGCGCACGCTCGCGCCCTACGACTGGGAAGCCATCGCCACGAGCGTCGGCAAGACCAACCGGCTCATCGTCGCGCACGAGGACACGCGCACGCACGGCTTCGGCGCCGAGATCGCCGCGCGCGTCTCCGAAGAGCTGTTCGAGCACCTCGACGCGCCCGTCCGCCGCGTCGCCGCCCTCGACACCTTCGTCGCCTACGCGCCGCAGCTCGAAGACTACATCCTCCCGCAGGTGGACGACGTGTACCGCGCCATCACCGAGCTGTGCGCGTATTGAGGGCAGTCGGCAGTCGGCAGAAGGGCAGTCGCCGTTAACGCGGCGTGCGGCTCACACGCTCCATCTATTTCAACCACTGCCGGCTGCCTTTCCCCGCCTGATGTACTGTCGTACACAACTTTGTATCGTATCTTGCCGCCCGGCGGGCTCTTTAAAAGCGCCCCCGGGTGTTTAAATTTTTGCCCTTCAAAGAGTTCGCTCCGGCGGCATGCGTGTTGCCAGTTTCCCCTAGTTCTGCCCTCCGGGGCGGACGTTCATCAGGGGGAAACATGTGTAATTAACGAACAGAGGAGGGATAGACGAATGAGTAGACGTTTGCTTAACCTCTCGGCCGCAGGCGCGCTGGCGCTCGGCCTCTCGACCGCGGCCTTCGCACAGGATACGCAGCCGCAACCGCAGCCGCAGACACAGACACAGACGGTCGTTACGACACAGACAGCGCAGGCCGTCCAGAACCCGGATGGCACGTGGACGGTCATCCAGTACCCCGCGGGCAAGGAGGTCGTCGTTGACCTGACGCCCGCGACCAGCTACGCCACCGCCAAGGGGCGCGCCAAGATCATGCGCATGAACGACGGCACGCACATCGCGCTCGACCTCTCGGGGCTGCCGGCCGACGCCGCGGCCATGAACCTCTACGCCGTAGACCCGCTCGGCAAGGTCACGATGCTCGGCCCCGTGGCCTTCACGAACGGCGTCTCGACCCAGAGCTTCGACACGCCGCTCGACCGCTTCATGCTCGTGCTCTCGCCCGAGGCTGACTTGACGAGCTACACGCCGACGGTCGCCTACGCCTTCCGCAGCGCCGTGCCGCAGGGCTTCGCCGTCGTGCCGATGACGAGCGCCGCGGGTGAGAAGGTTGCGGCGGCCTCGACCGCCGGGGCGACGACGGCATACACCGCGCCGATGCTCGGCGTCCCGAACTACCACCGCGGCTCAGACACCGAGGTCAAGGTCAAGCTTGCGGGCGCGCTGACGGGCTCGCGCGTCAACTTCAACATCGAGCCGCGCAAGGACGGCCCGACCACCATCGTCGCGCGCTTCCACGAACTGAAGGAGGCGCCGGCCGGGCAGGTCTATGTGCTCTGGGCCGTCTCGCCCGACAACAAGTACACGAAGCTCGGTCAGGTCGTGAACACCGGCCGGCGCAACGAGGCCGAGATCAAGTCCGAGACGACGCTCGCCGACTTCGGCCTGCTCGTCACGCTCCAACCCGAGGGCGAGTCAATCGCCGGTGAAGTGGTCGGCACTGTCATCCGCTAGTTGAAGTCGGAACGATAAACGATGAGCGATGAACTGAAGGTAGCAGGCTTTCAGTTCATCGCTCATCATTCCTGCTTCATCCTTGCGCCTTGGCGAAATCCCTTACAAAAGCGCGCTTGACACAGTTTCGACATAAACCTGTTGACATCTGCGTGAATCCCGGCATAATGGCCGAGTGCCGCCCCGACGCGTCGCGGCGCTCGCAGTTGGGTTCCACCCGTTGAGCCCCTCCCCGTTGGAGCCGTTCGAAAGCCCCGGGCTCCGCACTCCTTTTTTTGAGAAGAAAGCCCCCGAGATGTTGAACCGCAAGCTTCCCCCGTGGCTGGCGCTCGTCGCCCTTTTCTTCTTCGCCGCCGCCCCGGCGCGCGCCGAAGGAGAGTCGCTGCCTGAACTCATCCGCCGCGTCAAGCCCTCGGTCGTCTCCGTCATCACCTACAACGCGAAGGGCGAGGTCACGCTCACGGGCAGCGGCTTCTTCATCCGCCCGGGTCAGGTCTTGACGAACCTGCACGTCGTCGAGGGCGCGCACCACGCGGAGGTGCGCACGTTCGATGGCAAGGGCAAGACCTATCAGGTCGCGGGGTTGACGAGCGTTGACGAAGACGGCGACCTCGCCGTCCTCAACATCGACATGCCTCTGGAGCGCGCCAACATCGTCGAGACGACGACCGTCGCGCCCGAAGAGGGCGAGCGCGTCTTCGTCATCGGCAATCCTCTGCGGCTCGAAGGCTCCGTGGCCGACGGCATCGTCTCGGCCGTGCGCGAGGTGCCGGGTCTGGGTCGCATCGTGCAGATCACGGCGCCCATCTCGCACGGCAACTCGGGCAGCCCTGTCTTCAACATGAAGGGGCAGGTGGTGGGCATCGTCACCATCCGCGTGATGAACGGGCAGAACATCAACCTCGCGCTCGGCGCGCCGCGCTTCAGCAGCCTGAAGCCGGCCGACCATCTCGTCAGCTTCGAGGAGTTAGAGAGCATCACGGGCGACGAGCAGAAGCCGGACGGCATTGCCGACTGGTGGTATCGCAACGGGCTCAACTCGCTCTGGCTCGGCAACTACGACAGCGCGCTCGGCTACTTCGAGACGGCGGTCAACAAGAACCCGCAGCGCGCCGACGCTTGGATTCAGGTCGGCTTCTGCAAGGTCAAGCAGGGCAAAAATCAGGACGCCATCCGCGCCTTCGAGCAGGCGTTGAAGTTGAAGCCCAACTCCTACGAGGCCCTCAACAAGCTCGGCGACGCCTACTACTACGCCGGCAACTACTACAAGGCGCTCGACGCATACAAGCGCGCGGTCTCTCTGCGTCCTGACTTGGCCGAAGGCCATTACAACCTCGGCTCCGTCCACCTCGAACTCGGCGACCGCGCCGAAGCGCTCGCGCAGGCCAACCTCCTCAAGCCGCTCGACGCCGCGCTCCATCAGAAGTTGCTGCGTGAGATAGGGCGGTGAAGCAGTAGGCGGTAGGCAGATGGCAGTCGGCAGTTGAAAGGCAAGAAGCCTTTCCTTCTACATCCGTCCTAAAGAATTCGGAGGCGGCGAGTTTCTAATCTCGCCGCCTCCGATTCGGTTAACTGCTTTCTGTTTTTAACTGCCTACTGCCATCTGCCTACTGCCTACTGCTTCACTCTCCGGCGGGCGGGGCGAAGATGCCTTTGTCGATTTGGCGTGGGTCGCCGATGACGACGAACTGTAGGTTGCGCATGTAGGTGTTGGCGACCCGCTTGACCTCGGCGGGCGTGACGGCGCGGAGGCGGTCGATGAAGACGGCCGAGTTGCGCCAGCCGCCGCCGATCAGCTCGTACTGCGCCAGCTCGCCGGCCTGCGCGGCGTTCGTCTCTTGCCCCATGTAGTAGCGCGTCAGGAACTGCTGCGCGGTCGCCTTGATCTCATCGGGGCTTATCTCCTGCGACTGAAGCCGGCGTATCTCGTCGAGCATCACGCGTACGGCCTGGTTGGCGTCAACGGCCGTGACGTAGATACCGCCGGTGTTCGCGCCCTGGCTCGACAGGAACGCGTCGGGCGCGTAGGAGAGGTTGCGGCGCACGCGCACCTCCGTGTAGACGCGGTTCTGAAGGATGGACGAAGCAACGCGCATCGGGTAGATGTCGCTTGAGGTGAGCGGCGGCGCGGCGAAGACGCCCTGCACGTAGTTGGTCGGGAGCGGGCGCTCCGTCACCGCCACGGTCGGCGCGCTGAAGGAGAGCTGCGGCGGAGGCTCGGCCTTGTAGTCGCCCTTCGGCAGACGGCCGAACGAAGCCTCGACCTTCCGGCGTATCTCCTGCGGGTCAACGTCGCCGACGACGATGAGCAGCAGCCTTGAACTCTGCATCATCCGCTGGTGGTAGGCGCGCACCTGTTCGAGCGTGAGACTCGTGACCGAGGCGGTGGTGCCGCGCGGGTCGTTGAGGTAAGGGTGGCCGGCGTAGGCCACGCGCGACTGCAACTCCTGTAGAAACGAGTCGGGCGTGTCCTCGTTATCAGAGAGCGAGACGAGCGTGCGCGCCTTCACGCGCTCGAAGTCTTCGGGTCTGAAGCTCGGGTTGAGCGCCGAGTCGGTGAAGATGTCCCAAGAGCGGTCGAAGTAGCGGCGTGTGCTTGCCAGCGAGAGCACCGAGTAGTCGTAGTTGATGCCGTAGCTCAAGCTCGTCCCCGTGCGCGCAAGCTCGCGGCGCATCACCGCGAGCGGGAACTTCTGGCTGGCCTCGGTCGCCACGTCGAGCATCAGCGCTTCGACGCCCGCGTTCTCGGCCGTCACGTTGCGCGAGCCGCCGCGCATGAAGAGCCCCGCGACGACCGACTGGCTGCCCTCGCGCCGTTTGACGAGCACCTTCAGCCCGTTCACGTCGAACTCCGTGACGAGCCGCAGCGTGTCGGCCGCCTCCTTCGAAGGCGCGGGGCCGGTCGTGCCCGCTCCCCCCACGGTCTGCGCAAGCGCAGGCGCGGCCGCCGCCGAGAGAAGGAGGGTCAGGGCCAGCGCCCACGTCGCGGCCGTGCCGCGTCTTTGCAAGAAAGTCGTCTTCATTTCAAGTCCCTTTGAAGCTTCGCCCACGGCTTACACCTTCACTTGCCGGCGGCGGCCTTCGCGGCCTTCGGCGCGGGCTCGCCGATGAGGTCGGCCTCGGTGAGGCCGGACGCCTTCAGCGACTCGTCCGACATGAGGGCGAGCCCGACGTGCGGCTTGCCCTGAACATAGGTCGTCAGATACCGGCTGATGTCTGAGCGCGAGGTGGCGCGCAGGCGCTTGAGATAGCCGCGGAAGTAGTCGAGCCCGGTCGAGGCCCACCAGAAGCTGATCGTGTGCGAGTAGTCCGAAAGCTTCTCGCGCGAGTAGAGGTCGTCGGCTTCCAAGAGCGCCTTGGCGCTCTCCAACTCCTCGTCGGTAAAGTAGTCGGGGTCGTTGAAGTGCGCGATCTCGTTGTAGGCGGCGGCCGTGGCGGCCTTCGCCTTGTCGGGCGTCGTCTGAAGGATGAGCGTGATGGGGCCCGTGTTGCGCTGCGTGTAGTAGCCGAAGCCCGCAGCGGCGGCGAGCCCCGAGTCGGTCAACGCGCGCGAGAAGCGCGAGTCGGGCTGGCGCAGGATGAAGGAGAAAACGTCGGCCGCGTAGGTCGCCGCGTCGTCCTTGCCGATGGAGGGCCCTTGCCAGCCCAGCTCGATGACGACGTTCGTCACGGGCTTGCTGATAAAGCCCGCCTCGCTCTTCTGAAGCGGCGGATGCTCGACGAGCGGGAAATCGACGAACGGGTCTTTCTCACGCCGCTTCCACTCGCTGAACAGCTCCTCGACGACGCGGAAGGCATCGGCGGGCGTCACGTCGCCGGTGACGACGATGGCCGAGTTGTTCGGCACGTAGTAGCGCGCCTGAATGGTGCGCATCAAATCGAGCGTGGCGGCGCGCACGGTCTGGCGGTTGCCGCCCGGGTCTTTGCGGCTCGGGTATTTGTAGAAGAGGCGGTTGTTCATCTGCACGCCCAGCTCGCCGTAGGGGTTCGACTCGTGGCGGTCTAACTCGCCGACGACGACCTCGCGCTCCTGCGCGAACTGCTGCTCGACCTCGCTGCGGATCTGGTCGGCCGCCTGCGGGCTCGCCGCGCGCAGCTTCGCCAGCCACTCGTCGCTGAAGCCGGGGTAGACGGCCTGATCGCGCATGTATCGCATGGCGACGGGAAAGTTCGGCGTCGTCGTCGTGAAGTAGTAGTCAACGACCTCCTCATGCGTCTCGCCGTTGTAGACGATGCCGAGCGAGTCGATGTCGCGCATGTAGTCGGCGATGCGGCCGCGCGTCGGGCTCACCTTGAAGAACATGTGCTCGAAGAGATGCGAGAGCCCGTTCAGCTCGGGCGGCTCGGTGAACGAGCCGTTGCGCACGGCCAGCTCGACCGTGACGAGCGGCACCGAATGGTCTTCGAGGACGATGACTTCGAGCCCGTTCGGCAGAACCTTGTTGACGAAGGGCGCGGCCTCCGCGAGCGGCGCGGCGGGCGTCGGCTGTGGCGCGGGCCGCTGCTGCGCGGGCTTCGCCGCGTTGCGCTGCGGAACGGCCGCCGCCGACGGCACTACGAACGTGCTGAAGAGGAGCGACGCGACGAGCGCGAAGACGGAAAGATTGCGTCTGAGCATTGTTGACTTCATAAGACCTTCACGAATGTTCGAAGGGGGCGCCGGCACCCTTTTACGCCGGCCGTAGGCGGGAGCTATCCCTCCGCACTTCCCTCTCGCCTGCCCATTTCCGGCCCGCAATTTTGAGGCGATGATAGCACGTAGGGTTGCTCGAAGGGGAGCAGGCAGATGGCAGTAGGTAGATGGCAGGAGGCAGTTGAAAGCCCTGCTATTGAGAACTCCCGGATTAAATCCACGACATCGAAACGCGGAGCGTACTGCCTACTGCCGTCTGCCTACTGCCTGCTCCCCTTCAATGCACTCGTCCGGGGCGCTCGGAGGCGAGGGGGAAGTTGGGGAGGACGCGGAAGGTGATGAGACAGAGGGTGACGCGGTCGCCGACGCGCAAGGGCGTGGCGCTGGCCTCGGACTTAGTGCGCGTGACGATGACGGGGACGCCGAGGCGGCGCTCGGGCGTCTCCGAGATTTCGTAGAGCGGCGGCTCGCCGGGGGCGGGGCGGCGCGCGACGAGGTCGAGGCGCACGGTCAGGCGCTCGTAGGCGCCGACGAAGTGCTTCTCCTCAACGACGCCGTTGGCGAGCGGGTTGCAGCCCGTGGGCAGCGGCTCGCCCGTCTTGCTCAGTCGCACGTCTTCGGGGCGGAAGACGAGCTTGACCGCCTGCCCCGCGCGGAAGCGCGCGGCCTCCGCCCCGGCCTCGACCGCGACCGTGCCCAGCTCGACGCGGTTGCCGCCCGCGACGACGCCGAGCAGGAGGTTGGCCGCGCCGAGAAACGTCGCCACGTACTCCGTCTCGGGCCGGTTGTAGACCTCCTCGGGCGTGCCTATCTGTTCGAGGTGTCCCGCGTGCAGAACGGCGATGCGGTCGCCAAGCTCTAACGCCTCCTCCTGATCGTGCGTGATGAAGAGCGCGGGCACGCCTATCTCGCGCAGCAGCGCGCGTATCTCGCGCCGGAGGCGCACGCGTATCTGCGCGTCGAGCGCGCCGAACGGCTCGTCGAAGAGAAGCATCTGCGGCTCGTAGGCGAGCGTGCGCGCAATCGCCACGCGCTGCTGCTGCCCGCCCGAGAGTTGGCTTGGGAGTTTCTTGCGCTGGTCTACGAGGTGAACGAGTTCGAGCAGGCTTTCGACCTTCTCTCTCCTCTCGCGACGCTTGCGCCCGCGGATGCGCAGGCCGTAGCCGACGTTCTGCTCGACGGTCATGCGCGGGAAGAGTGCGTAACTTTGGAAGATGACGCCGACGCCGCGCTCGCGCGCGGGCAAGTCCGACACGTCGCGGCCGTGGAGGTGGACGCTCCCCGAATCGGGCCGCTCAAGCCCCGCGATGATGCGCAGGATGGTGGTCTTCCCCGAACCTGAGGCCCCCAACAGCACGAGCGCCTCGCCCTCGGCCACGTCGAAGGAAACGTCTTCGAGCACGCGCACGCCTTTGAAGCTCTTGCTCAAGCCGCGCACGCTCGCGGCCGGCGCGTCGGGAGTCGTGTCGGCGTCGTCGATGTCGTCGGTGACCTGTTCGGGGAGCATGACCGGTTCACCTCATTTGACTTCGAGCCAGTCGCGCGCGAAGAAGAGCACACTGAAGATGGTGAAGGAGAAGAGCGCGAGCACGATGGCGACGGCGTTGGCCGCCTCGACCTGCCCCTCGTTGAACTTGGCGAAGATGTAGAGCGGCGCGGTCTGCGTGCTCCCGGCGAGATTGCCCGAGACTAGAATCGTCGAGCCGAACTCGCCGATGGCGCGCGCAAAGGTGAGCAGCGCCCCCGTCACGATGGCGCCGCGCAAGGAGGGGAGCGTGACGTGCCAGAAGGTCTGCCAGCGCGTCGCGCCGATGGTGGCCGAAGCCTCGTCCAGAGACTTGTCCATCGTCTCGAAGACCGACATCAGCACGCCGAAGGCGAGCGGGAAGGTGACGAAGATGTTGGCGAGAATGATGGCGTACGGCGTGAACATGATCTGATGGTCTTCGGAGATGAAGCGCCCGATCATGCCGTACTTGCCCCACAAGAGCAGCAACGCGAAGCCCGCGACCGCCGTCGGGATGGCCGTCGGCAGAGAGATGGTGACGATGATGGCCGTGCGCCCGAAGAACATGTAGCGCGAGAGGACGTAGGCCGCCAGCAGCCCGAAGACGACGTTGAAGACCGTCGCATAGAAGCTCGTCACCACCGACAGCTTCAGCGCGAAGATGGCGTCGGACGCGGTGAGCGCCGACCAGAAAGTCCGCAGCCCGCTGCTCGTCCCGAAGATGAAGATCGACGCCAGCGGCAGCAGGATCAGCGGCAGCATCAACAGGATGACCATCCCGAGCCCGAACGGCTTCGCCGGGTCGAACCCACGCACATGTCTCATCGCCGAGAGTGCTGCGCTCATACGCCTCCCGAGTGATAAGTGATAAGTGACAAGTGATAAGTGTTTTTTCTCATTAAGTATGTGCCTTGTGCTTAACGTGCTGTGCGAGACCAAAAATCATCCGGCCTATACTGTCCAGTTCGGAGTTTAGTTGGGAATACTCCTTCTCACCCAGAAATCGGAGACGATGAGCAATTAGAAGTTCGGTCGCCAGTTCGCTAGCCGAGCCCTGAGCGTTCGAGAGAAAGTAGGAGAACTCCTTTGGGGACTCGCGCGCCGCGCCTTCGGCAATGTTAGCGGGTATAGAAACAGCCGCCCGCCTAATCTGAGAGGTAAGGCCGAACTTCTCCTCCTTCGGGAAACCTTCCGTCAAACGGTAAATCACGGTCACGAAATCGACCGCTCGTCCCCACACGTCCAACTTCTCGTGAGGTCTCATCGACCGCCGCCTTTCTTATCACTTATCACTCATCACTTATCACTTCTGCTTGACCTGCTTGCGCCACACGCCGTCGATGACTTCGGGATAGGCGCGTTGCCAGCCGCCGAAGAGGTCGCCGACGGTGAAGGGCAGCTCGACGTGTGCGAACTCCTTGTTGGCGTCGTTGAAAGCCTCGTTGGTGACGGCGCGGAAGTGGTACTTGACGAACGCCTGCTGCGCCTCGTCGCTCCAGAGATACTCCATGAAGGCTTGGAGAAGTGGACGCTCCTCGTCGGTCACGTTCTTGTCGATGAGGACGGCCGGGTGCTCGCTGAGGATGGTGGCGCGCGGGACGACAATCTCGAAGGGCGCGTTGGCCTGCTTCATCAGCAGACCCTCCAGCTCATACGTGATGAGCGCGTCGCCGTAGCCGGTCTCAAAGGTCGTGCGCGCCGCGCGCGCCGAGTCGGGTGTGGAGAAGACGTTGTGCCAGACCCCTTTGAGCAGTTGCAGCGCGCGCGCCTGATCGGCCGTGCCCGACTCGGCCTGCGACTTCTTCAGCTCCGAGCCGTAGATGGCGAGAATCGACCACTGCGCGCCGCCCGAGCCGTCCGGGTCTGGGTGGACGAGCTTGATGCCGGGCTTGGCGAGGTCTGTGAAGTCGCGGATGCCCTTCGGGTTCCCCTTGCGGACGACGATGACGAAGGGCGTCCGGTTGACGATGCCGTCGTTGTGCGCCCCCGTCTTCCAGTCCGCCTTGACCAGCCCCTTCTCCACGAGCCGCTGCACGTCGCGCTCGATGGAGAAGATGCCTATGTCGGCCGTGACGCCCTGTATGATTTGATTTGTAATCGTCTCGGAGCCGGCGTAGGAGGTGACGAAGCGCACGTCCTCGCCCTGCTCGCGCTTCCACTTCTCGGTGAAGGCGGGGAGCACGGCCGTGTCCATCACCTCCTTCATCACCGAGAAGCCGTAGAGGGTGATGACGCGCGCGCCCCCTTTGCGCTCGACCGTGCGCGACTTCGGCAGGCACGCGCCCAACAGCAGCAGCCCCGCCGCGAGCAGAACGCAGAGAGCGCGCGCCGCCTTTTTTGGGTATAGACTTCCCCGTACAGTGTCTCTCATCCTCAACACTCCTGCGTTCTGCCCCGGGGGGCGCGTTCCGTTCTGCCTTTAAAATTTGCGCATCTATAGCACACTTGGTGCCCTCCGGGGAAGCCCCGCCTGCGCGCGGGCTGGCCGCGGGGAAGCGTTCTGTGCGATGCTATCGGCGTGGAAGGGGCGGCCGTGGAGTCGCCGGACGGTTCAACTTTTTCGGAGACTTGACGATGACGAGAAGAGTTTTCATCCCGGCGGTGCTGGCGCTCGCCGCCGCGACGGCCGTGCTGCTCGGCGCGTGCAAGGCGACCGACTCGGCGGGGAACATGAGTGCCAAGTCGAAGTCCGCGCCCTCGGGGACGACCGAAGTCAACGCCGACGGCGTGCGCCGCGTGACGGCTGCGGAGTTGCAGGCGATGTTGGAGGACGGCAGCGCCGTCGTCTACGACACGCGCGCGAAGTCGAACTACGACACAGAGCATATCAAGGGCTCGCTCTCGATGCCGCTCGACGAGGTCTCGAACCGCGTGGGCGAGCTGCCGAAGGACAAGACGCTCGTCTTCTACTGCACTTGACCGAACGAGCACACCAGCGCCGGTGCGGCGCTCACACTCAAGCAGAAGGCCATCGAAGATACCGCTGCCCTCCTCGGCGGCCTCAACGCATGGAAGTCCGCGGGGCTCCCGACAGAGGGGAGCGGGAAGCAGTAGGCAGAAGGCAGATGGCAGTAGGCAGATGGCAGTAGGCAGTTAAGACAAAACAGAGGCGTACTTAAGAAGTGTGCCTGAACGAGTCGGGGGCGGCGAGCTTGTTAGTCTCGCCGCCCCCGACTCGTTCAGGCCATGCTCTCTTTCTACTAACTGCCTACTGCCATCTGCCTTCTGCCTACTCTTTCCTATTGCCTTGCCGCGCGCGGCTGTGTAAAACTCCGGCCGTCCAAGCCGGCCGCGGGTGAGGCGGCACGTCCCAAAGTCAACAAGCGCAATTCCAAATCTGTCGGGCTGGAGGCAAGACCTTGCTTCGAGGACTCTTCCGTACCAAAAATCTCGACGACATTCTGGCCGCAGCCGGCGGGCCGCAGTTCTCTCTGCGGCGCACGCTGGGCGCCTTCAACGTCACGCTCATCGGCATCGGGGCCATCGTCGGCGCGGGAATTTTCGCGACCGTCGGCACCGCCGCCGCCGGTGACGCCTCGCGCCCGGGCGCGGGGCCCAGCTTGATGCTCTCGTTCGTCATCACGGCGGTCGTCTGCGCGTTTACGGCGCTCTGCTACGCGGAGATGGCGTCGATGGTGCCCATCAGCGGCTCGGCCTACACCTACTCTTACGCGACGCTCGGCGAGTTCGTGGCGTGGATTATCGGCTGGGACTTAATCATCGAGTACGCCGTCGGCAACATCGCCGTGGCGATTAGCTGGGCCGAGTACTTCGCCAAGCTGATGCGCAACCTCGGCGTGAACATCCCGCCGTGGCTGGCGACGAACTACCGCGCCGCCGCCGCGCTCAAGCTGGCCGACCCGGCCAAGTACGACGAGCTCTTCCGCAACGTGCCGCACCTGTTCGGCTACCCCATCATCTTCAACGCCCTCGCCGTCGGCATCGTCGCGCTCATCACGGTCGTGCTCGTGTGGGGCATCAGGGAGTCGGCCAACTTCAACGCGGTGATGGTCGGCATCAAGATTCTCGTCCTCATCTTCTTCGTCGGCGTCGCGCTCTACTACGTCTCGCCTTCGCAGATGGCGACGAACTGGGTGCCGTTCCAGCCGACGGGCTGGCACGGGACGTTCGTCGGCGCGGCGCTCGTCTTCTTCGCCTACATCGGGTTCGACGCCGTCTCGACCGTCGCCGAGGAGACGAAGAATCCCGCGCGCGATCTGCCCATCGGCATCATCGCGTCGCTCGTCGTCTGCACGATTCTCTACATCGTCGTCGCCGCGGTCTTCACCGGCCTCATCCCCTACCATGAGCTGGTGCAGACGACCGCCTCGCAACAGGCCGAGTCGTTGACGATGGCGCTCGACCACGTCGCGCCCAAGGGGACGACGTGGCCCTCGACCTTCGTCGCCTTCGGCTCGGTC
Organism: Pyrinomonadaceae bacterium; assembly: GCA_045807845.1. Classification (GTDB taxonomy): domain Bacteria; phylum Acidobacteriota; class Blastocatellia; order Pyrinomonadales; family Pyrinomonadaceae; genus QHXN01. The sequence continues at coordinate 17,008 of JBJMGQ010000389.1, forward strand.
ATCGCGCACACGGCGGTGCTCTTGGTCTTCCAGTTGGGGCAGCCGCGCATCTTCTTCTCGATGGCGCGCGACGGCCTGCTCCCTTCGGTCTTCGCCAGCGTCCACCCGAAGTTCAAGACGCCGCATGTGACGACGATTCTGACGGGCGTCTTCGTCGGCGGCGTCGCCGCCTTCGCGACCATCGACGAGATGGTGAACCTGACGAACATCGGGACGCTCTTCGCCTTCGTCCTGGTCTGCCTCGCCATCCCCATCCTGCGCGTGAAAGACCCGAACCGCGAGCGCCCCTTCCGCGTGCCCTTCGGCGCGTGGCTGCTGCCGCTGCTCGGCGTCGGCTCGTGCATCTTCCTGATGGTCTACCTGCCGCCCGAGTCCTGGTGGCGCTTCATCGGCTGGCTCGTGCTCGGCATGGCGATCTACGCCTCTTACGGCTACACGCACAGCGGCATCGGGCGCACGCTCGGGCGGCCGACGCGGGCGCCGCTGCCCGTCAAGGTCGCGGCGCTCGGGTTCTTCGTGATGGCCGTCGGGCTCTTCACCATCCCGCACGACGCCAACCCCGGAGAGGTCTTCGCGCAGGCGACCAACGCGGCCGGCGAACATCACACGCGCGCGCTCTACGGCCTCATCCTGATCGCCATCGGTCTGTTGATGGGACTTGCGGGCGGGCTCGTGGGCGGCTCGCAAGCGGCAGATGCGACGGAGGAGCCGAGGTGACATGAAGCTACTCGTCCTCGGCTCGGGGCGGATGGGGCTCGGCGCGGCCTACGACCTCGCGCACAACTCAGAGGGCGTCGAGCTGGTAACGGTGGCGGACGTGGACGAGGGGCGCGCGCGCGCCGTCGCCGAGACCTTGCGCGACGGGCGCGTCCGCGCGGCGCAGTTGGACGTGGAAGACCGCGCGCGCGTCGTCGAATTGATGCGCGGCCACGACGCGGCGTTGAGCTGCGTCACCTACTTGCACAACCTCTCGCTCGCGCGCGCGGCCGTCGAGGCGCGCACGCACTTCTGCGACCTCGGCGGCAACAACACGGTCGTAGACGCGGAACTCGCGCTCGACGAAGAGGCGCGCGCAGTCGGAGTCAACATCGTCCCCGACTGCGGGCTCGCACCCGGCATGGTCTCCGTGCTCGCCGCGCACGGCGCCGCGCGCTTCGCGCAACTGGACGAGCTGCACATACGCGTCGGCGGCCTGCCGCAACAACCACGCCCACCGCTCGACTATCAGATAGTCTTCTCGGTCGAGGGGCTCATCAACGAGTACGTCGAGCGCGCGCGCGTCATACGCGGCGGCGAGTTGATCGAGGTCGAGTCGATGACCGAGCTTGAGTCGCTCGACTTCCCCGAGCCCTACGGGCGCATGGAGGCGTTCCAGACCTCGGGCGGCACTTCGACCTTGCCCGAGACGTTCGCGGGCCGTGTTCGGGAACTCGACTACAAGACGATCCGTTATCCCGGGCACTGCGAGCGTTTCAAGCTCCTCCTCGACCTCGGCCTCGCTTCGAGCGAAGAGATGGAGGCCGGCGGCGCGCGCGTCCGCCCGCGCAAGCTCCTCAACGAGCTGCTCAACCGGCACCTGCCCGCCGACGAGCCCGACCTCGTCTTCATCCGTCTCGAATTCGCCGGCCGGCTCGCCGGCGGAGGCGACGCGGCACGCCTGCGCTACGACATCATCGACCGCTTCGACCCGCGCACCGGCCTCTCTGCCATGCAGCGCACCACGGCCTTCCCCGCCTCGCTCGTCGCACAGATGATGGCGCGCGGGCTTACAACCCGCAGGGGCGCCGTCCCGCAAGAACGCTGCATCCCGCCCGCGGCCTTCGTCTCGGCGTTGGCCGCACGCGGCATTGTCATCAACGAATCTTTCCCGGCTTAGAGCAGACGCACGAGGGGCAGGAGGTTGTCTGTCCCTCCCGCCCCTCGTTGACCCGTGCCCTGTTGTTCGTGCTTACTCAACGATGGCGCTGAGCGTCATGCCGGGGAGCAGCCGCTCGATCTGCATGAGAGGCTGGTTGGTGCTGTTAGTGCGCAGTAGGGCGCCCTCGGGCACGCGGACGTTGACGATGCGCCCCGTCTCCTGCTCGCGCACTTCGACGGTGCGCGCCCGCAGGTCGATGCTCTGGATGACGCCGCTCAGGGTGCGCGGCTTGTTGCCACTCTTGGCCGAGGCGCTGGCGCCGCCGCCGACGAGCGCGGCGAGCAGTGCGAGGCCGAGGGCGACGCTCTGAATCTGCTTCATAACACTTCTCCTTATATCCTTCGGGGCGGCGGTTGGCCGCCGCTGTCTATGTATGATGGCTCCAGTCCGCCGACCCACGGCGCCGCCGCGGGCCGACTCGCGGGGCGGCGCCTTCGCCTCCCCACTCCTATACGCGGGGACGGGCGGGCGGAAGGATCAGTCGGGGCGAGAAAGTTTCCGCTGACCCGTGACCCCGTGCGCCTCCGCGTTTATAATCTCGGCGCTCCCGCACGTTCCGCACTCGAATCCCGCGGAGGAATAGAATTCGAATGAACGCACTTCCGGTCATCGTCGGCGCGCTGTGCGTGTTGGCGATTGCGTACAGGTACTACTCGGCGTTCTTAGCCGCGAAGGTGCTGGCGTTAGACTCCGCCGCGCCCGTGCCGTCCGAGACTCTCTACGACGGGCAGAACTACTACCCGACGAACAAGTGGGTGCTGTTCGGCCATCACTTCGCGGCCATCTCGGGTGCGGGGCCTTTGATCGGGCCGGTGCTGGCGGCGCAGTTCGGATTCCTGCCCGGTCTGCTCTGGCTCGTCATCGGCGTCTGCTTGGGCGGCGCCGTCCACGACTTCATGATTCTCGTGGCGAGCGTGCGCCGCAAGGGCAAGTCGCTCGCGGAGATTGCGCGCACGGAGATAAGCCCTCTGTCGGGACTCGTCGCGGGCGTCGCCATCCTCTTCATCGTCGTCATCGCGCTGGCGGGGCTCGGCCTCGTCGTCGTCAACGCCTTGGCCGAGTCGCCGTGGGGCACGTTCACCGTCGCGTTCACCATCCCGCTCGCGCTCCTGATGGGGCTCTACATGTACCGCTTCCGCGTCGGGCACATTCGCGAGGCGAGCGCCATCGGCGTCGTCGGGCTCCTCTTCGCCGTCATCGCCGGCGGCTGGGTCGCCGGCTCCGCGTGGGCGCCGTCGCTCACCTTCTCGAAGGGGACGATCACGCTGCTGATGGCCGCGTACGGCTTCATCGCCTCGGTGCTCCCCGTGTGGATGCTTCTGTGCCCGCGCGACTACCTGTCGTCTTATCTGAAGATTGGGACGGTCGCGTTTCTCATCCTCGGCGTCATCCTCGTCCACCCGACCTTGAACATGCCTGCGTGGACGCCCTTCGTGAACGGGGGCGGCCCCGTTATCCCGGGCAAAGTCTACCCGTTCGTCTTCATCACCATCGCGTGCGGCGCCATCAGCGGCTTCCACGCGCTCATCGCCTCGGGCACGACGCCGAAGATGATTAAGCAGGAGACGGACGCGCGGTTCATCGGCTACGGCGGGATGTTGATGGAGGGCGTCGTCGGCGTCGTCGCGCTCATCGCCGCCACCTCGCTCTTCCCCGGCGACTACTTCGCCATCAACACCGCGCAGACGACACCCGCGCAGCAAGTCCGCTACGCGCAGATGGTCGAGACGCACACGTCGGAGGGCTTCGACTTACAGCCCAGAGAGATTGACCGGCTCGAAGCCGAGTCGGGTGAGAAGAATTTGAGAGGACGCACGGGCGGCGCGGTCACGCTCGCGCTCGGGATTGCGAAAATCTTTGACGGCATTCCCGGGCTCGCAGGGCTGATGAAGTACTGGTATCACTTCGCCATCATGTTCGAGGCGCTCTTCATCCTGACGACCATCGACACGGGGACGCGCGTCGCGCGCTTCCTCGTCGGCGAGTTCCTCGGGCGCTTCTATCGTAAATTAGAGGAGCCGACGTGGATGCCGGGGGCGTTCCTCACCACGGCGCTCGTCGTCGCGGGCTGGGCCGCCTTCATCTGGTCGGGCTCCATCTCGACCATCTGGCCCATGTTCGGCATCGCTAATCAGTTGTTAGCAGCCGTCGCGCTCTGCGTCGCCACGACCGTCATCATCAATTCGGGGCGCGCGCGCTACAGTTGGACGACGATTGTGCCGCTCGCCTTCGTCGCCACCACCACGCTCGTCGCCGGCTGGAAGTCGATCACAGACAACTTCTGGCCGCTCGCGCAGAAACCTGAGACGGCCGCGCAAGGCTACATCAACACCGCGCTCACGGCCGTGCTCATGGCCGCCGCCGTCATCATCATCTTCGACTCCATCCGGCGCTGGACGCGCGGGCGCCGCGCCCCCGTCGAATCAACCGGCCCCACGGTCGTCCCGACCGCCGGCTGAGCCCCGCACAGGAACGAAAGCCCTTGCCGTCAAGAGCCGTGAAACTCAACCCGCGCCCGCCCCGTGCCGCGCTCGCACTCTGCCTCGTCGTCGCTTTCGCGTCCGCGCCGTTCGCGCGCGCGCAGGAGACCGCGACACCGCCCGCGCTCAAGCTCGTCGTCGCCCTCGAAGGTTACGAAGGGCCTTCGCTCTTCAACGGCCGGCCCGCGCTCGCCGCCTTCAGCCCCGATGGCCGCATCCTCGTCACCGGCGGCACGGACAAGACCGCGTACCTCTACGAACTGAAGTAGGCAGTAGGCAGATGGCAGCAGGCAGTTAAGACAACAGTTCTTCAACTGCCTACTGCCTACTGCCATCTGCCTACTGCCTACGCTCCCCGCCTTTGAACTTTCCGGCCGTTTCAGCCATAATGCCCCTCTTTTAGCGAGACCAAAAAACGGGTCTGTGCGGACTGTAGGGGCACGTCCTCTCGTGCGACCGAAGGGAAGACGAACGCGCGCTGCTCAGCACGGCCGGTCTCCGCCCCCGGAGGCGTTTTCACTCGCCATATTTCAGACGAACACAGGAAAGGAACCGTTCAACTTGTCTAAGATGTTATCGCCGAGTATTCACAAGGGGCTGCTCCGCTTGTTAACCGTTCTCTTCGCGCTCGCGACGCTGGCGACCTCCGTTGTGGCTCAGAGTGAGGGACGCGGCGCCGGCAGCGGCGCGCAGACCGGCCGCCGCCCCGGCGGCGAGGCCAACCTGCTGCTGCCCGACCTCTCCACGCAGAGATTCTTCGGTCTCGACGGCCACACGCTGCTGCTCATCGGCCTCGTCGTCTGCGTGCTGGGGCTCGCCTTCGGGCTCGCCATCTTCACGCAGTTGAAGAACCTGCCCGTCCATCGCTCGATGCGCGAAATCTCGGAGCTGATCTACGAGACCTGCAAGACCTACCTCGTCACGCAGGGCAAGTTCATCATGGTCTTGTGGCTCTTCATCGGCGCCATCACTGCCATCTACTTCGGCTTCCTGACCGAGACGGTGGACGACGCGGGGCGCGCCGCGCACGGCTTCCCCGCCTTCAAGGTCATCGTCATCCTGCTCTTCAGCCTCGTCGGCATCGCGGGCAGCTACGGCGTCGCTTGGTTCGGCATCCGCGTCAACACCTTCGCCAACTCGCGCACGGCCTTCGCAAGCTTAGAAGGGCGGCCGTATCCCATCTACGCGATTCCTCTGAAGGCGGGCATGTCCATCGGCATGATGCTCATCTCGGTCGAGCTGTTCATCATGCTCTGCATCCTGCTCTTCATACCGCGCGATTACGCCGGCCCCTGCTTTATCGGCTTCGCCATCGGCGAGAGTCTGGGCGCGGCGGCGCTGCGCATCGCGGGCGGCATCTTCACGAAGATTGCCGACATCGGCTCCGACCTGATGAAGATCGTCTTCAAGATTAAAGAGGACGACGCGCGCAACCCCGGCGTCATCGCCGACTGCACGGGCGACAACGCGGGCGACTCCGTGGGCCCCTCGGCCGACGGCTTCGAGACCTACGGCGTGACGGGCGTCGCGCTCATCACCTTCATCCTGCTCGCGGTGCCGCGCGCGGAGATTCAGGTGCAACTGCTCGTCTGGATTTTCGTCATGCGCGTGATGATGGTCGTGGCCTCGGCCGCCGCCTACTTCCTGAACGAAGCGATAGCGAAGTCGCGCTACAGCCAGTCCGCCACGATGAACTTCGAGGCGCCGCTCACGTCGCTCGTCTGGGTCACGTCGATCATCTCGGTCATCCTCACCTACATCGTCTCGTACCTGATGATTCAGAACCTCGGCGACGGCACGCTCTGGTGGAAGCTCTCGACCATCATCACCTGCGGCACGCTCGCGGGCGCGGTCATCCCCGAGCTGGTCAAGGTCTTCACCTCGACCGAGTCGCGCCACGTCAAGGAGGTCGTCACCTCGTCGCGCGAGGGCGGCGCTTCACTGAACATCCTCTCAGGTCTCGTCGCGGGCAACTTCTCGGCCTACTGGATCGGCCTCGCCATCACGGCGCTGATGGGCATCGCCTACATCTTCAGCACGCAGGGACTCGGGGTGTTGATGGCGGCGCCCGCCGTCTTCGCCTTCGGCCTCGTCGCCTTCGGCTTCCTCGGCATGGGGCCTGTGACGATTGCCGTGGACTCGTACGGCCCCGTCACCGACAACGCGCAGTCGGTCTACGAGCTGTCGCTCATCGAGCAGGTGCCGAACATCGAGGCGGAGGTCAAGAAGGACTTCGGCCTCACGGTCAACTTCGACCGCGCCAAGCACCTTCTGGAAGAGAACGACGGCGCGGGCAACACCTTCAAGGCGACGGCCAAGCCCGTGCTCATCGGCACGGCGGTCGTCGGCGCGACGACGATGATCTTCTCGATCATCCAAGTCTTGCGCGGCGAGGCCATCGCGGGCGCGACGCGCGCGTCGCTCTCGGAGGCGCAGGGGCTCGCGACCTTCTACGAGAATCTGTCGCTCCTGAACCCGCTCTTCCTGCTCGGGCTCATCACGGGCGGCGCCATCATCTACTGGTTCACGGGCGCTTCGACGCAGGCCGTGACGACGGGCGCCTACCGCGCCGTCGAGTTCATCAAGGCGAACATTCGTCTCGACGAGACGGTCACGAAGGCCAACGTCGAGGACTCGAAGAAGGTCGTCCAAATCTGCACGCAGTATGCGCAGAAGGGGATGTTCAATATCTTCCTCACGGTCTTCTTCGCCAGCTTAGCGTTCGCGTTCGTTGACCCGTACTACTTCATCGGCTACCTCATCTCCATCGCGCTCTTCGGTCTCTATCAGGCCATCTTCATGGCGAACGCGGGCGGCGCGTGGGACAACGCGAAGAAGATCGTCGAGGTCGAGCTGAAGGAGAAGGGCAGCCCCTTGCACGACGCGTGCGTGGTGGGCGACACCGTGGGCGACCCGTTCAAGGACACCTCTTCGGTGGCGATGAACCCGGTCATCAAGTTCACGACGCTCTTCGGCCTGCTCGCGGTCGAGCTGGCGCTGTCGGTCTTCCGCAGCCGCGGCGACCACACGCTCAACTATCTGCTGGCCGCCATCTTCTTCTTCATCTCGGCCTTCTTCGTCTACCGCTCGTTCTACGGCATGCGCATCGGCACCGAGGTGCGCGCCGCACACCCGGGCCAGATTCCCGCCGGCGACCTCGCCGGCAGCACGATGGGCACCGACACCGAGTCCGTGCGTAGGGCGCCGGTAGACCGCGCGCGATAAACGGAGTGAGCCATGAGCACATACGCTAAAGCAGAGACGCTGGTGGGCGCGGTCGCGGCGCCGCTCGATTGGACGCGTTCGGCGCTGGTCGTCGTGGGCTTCAGCCTTCTGACGGCGGCGGCGGCGCAGGTCGTGGTGCCTTTGCCGTTTACGCCCGTGCCTTTGACGGGGCAGACGTTCGCGGTGCTTTTGACGGGGGCGCTTTTGGGGCCGCGTCTAGGTGCGCTGGCGATGCTCGCCTACCTTGTGGAAGGAGCGGCGGGGCTGCCGTTCTTCCGCGGGGGCGCGGGCGGCGTCGGGCACTTCTCGGGCGCGACGGCCGGATACCTGCTCGCCTTCCCCGCGGCGGCTTACGTCACGGGTTATCTGGCCGAGCGCGGTTGGGACAGGCGATACGTTTCGGCCGCGGCGGCGATGGCCTTGGGCTCGCTCGTCATCCTCGCGTGCGGTTGGGCGTGGCTCGCGCTGATGTTCAAGGGCGGCGCAGAGGCGTTCCGGCTCGGCGTCGCGCCGTTCCTCCCGGGCGACGTGTTGAAGGTCGCGCTGGCGGCGGCGGTGTTCCCCTCGGGGTGGGCGCTGCTGCGCCGTCTGAAGTAAGCGCGGCGAGTCGAGCGCGCGTTCGGAACGCGGCGGGCGGAAGTTGAGAGCCCCCGGCCACGACGGTCGGGGGCTCTCGTTTTGGAGGCCGCGCTTCTTGAAGTCGGCCGGGTGCGAACTTATAATCTCGCCGTTTCGGTGACGCCTCCCCACGATAATCGACGGAGCCATATTCGATGAAACTCGCCGCCCTCGCATCCTTCTGCGTACTCCTCTTCGCGCCCAACTGCCTCGCGCAGGTCTAGATGGTCGCGGAGACGATTGCGCCCGAGCGTCGAGAACCGTGGCGCGGACAGATACAGCGCGCCCGCCGTCACTACGTTTGAACTTTCCGAGCGCCGTTAGCGCCGGCTGACACCAGAAAAGCAATGAAGACCCACCACACACGTTCCCACATCGCGCGCGCCTTCGTCGCCGCGCTCGTCCTGATGCTCGCGGCGCAGGCGACGGCCGCCAAAGAGACCTGGACGAGCGTCCGGTCGCAGAACTTCTACCTCGTCGGCAACGCTTCGGAGAAAGAGATTCGGCAGGTCGCGACGCGGCTCGAACAGTTCCGCGAGGTGTTCACGAAGCTCTTCTCCAAGGTCAACTTCAACACGCCGGTGCCGACCACAGTCATCGTCTTCAAGAACGACGGCGCCTACAAGCCCTTCAAGCCCGTGGTGGACGGGAAGGTCTCCGAGGTCTCCGGCTACTTCCAGCCGGGTGACGACGTGAACTACATCACGCTCACGCCCGACCGCGGCGACGGCGCCGAGAACCCATACGGCACCATCTATCACGAGTACACGCACCTGCTCGTCAACAACTCTTCGGGGGCGGGCGAAGCGCCCGCGTGGTTCAACGAGGGGCTGGCCGAGTACTACAGCACCTTCTTCATCGAGGAAGACCGCAAGGTGCACCTCGGTCGCTTCGTCGATTACCACATCCGCCTGCTGCGCGACCAGAAGCTCATCCCGCTCGCGCAGCTCTTCGCCGTCACGCACTACTCTTTGGAGCGCAACAAGCATGACGTGCGGAGCCTCTTCTACGCGGAGTCATGGGCGCTCGTCCACTACCTCATTCTCGGCAACGAGGGCAAGCGGATGCCGCAGCTCGGCGACTTCCTCGCGCTGACGAAGCAGGGCGTGCCGACCGACGATGCGTTCAAGCGCGCCTTCCAGACCGACACGGCCGTGTTGGAGAAGGAGTTGCAGAAGTACGTCCAGTCGAACACCTTCATGAGCAGGGTCACGACCTTCCCGCAGAAGCTCGAATTCGACTCGCAGATGACGGCGGCGCCGCTCACAGAGGGGCAGGCCGAAGCCTACCTCGGCGACCTGCTGCTCCACATCGACCGCGCCGACGACGCGGCCGTCCGTCTCCAGCACGCGCTCGACCTCGACCCGGCGAATGTGATGGCGCGTGCCTCGCTCGGGATGGCGCGGCTCAGGCAGAAGCGCGATGCGGAGGCCGTCGTGCAACTGCGCGAGGCCGCGGGCGCGGGCGCGACCAACTATCTCGCGCACTACTATCTGGCCTACGCGCTCAGCCGTGCGGGGATGGGCGAGAACGGCTACATGCCGGGCGGCTATCCGGCCGAGGCCGCCGCCGAGATGCGCGCGGCGCTGCGCAAGGCCATCTCTCTGCGCCCGGACTTTCCCGAGAGCTATCAACTGCTCGCGTGGATTAATCTCGTCACCGGCGAGAACGTCCCCGAGGGCGTGCAGCTCATCCGACAGGCCCTCGCGCTCGCCCCCGGCAACCAGCACTACGCGCTCATCCTCGCGCAGCTCTACCTGCGGCAGGAGAAGTTTGACGAGGCGCGCAAGACGGCCGAGCTGATAGCGCGTGAAGGCTCTGACCCGGGTCTGCGCGCGACGGCGCAGTCGGTGCTCTCCTCGATCAAGAGCTACGAGGAGCAGCTCAAGCAGTACAAGACCGCGCAGGAGGCTTACGAGCGCGGCGGGGGCGGCGAGCCGCGGCTCATCGTGCGCGACAAGGATGACGACGAGAAGGAAGCGGCCGACAACTCGAAGCCGCGCAAGTCGGAAGAGGAGATGATGGCCGAGGCGCTCGCGGAGTCCATCAACGACGCGCTGCGCCGACCGCAGGAGGGCGAGACGCGCGTCCGCGCGGTGCTCACGCGCATCGAGTGCGGCCCGAAGGGTCTGGTCTTCGTCTTGAAGGCGGGCGAACGGACGCTGCGCCTCACGGCGGCGGGCTTCGGCGGCCTGCACCTCGTCAACTTCAGCCAGCAGACCGAGAGCGAGCTCACCTGCGGCGCGCGCAAGTCCGAGACGCCCGCCGTCGTCACCTACCGCCCCAACGCCGACGCGCGCTCGAAGACCGACGGCGCCCTCGTCGCGATGGAACTCGTGCCCGCCAACTTTCAACTAAAATGAAAGGATGAAGGCGGAAGGATGAAGTGAAGACACTATTCACTTCATCCTTCCGCCTTCATCCTTCCCAAATGAATCCGCCGGTGGTAAAGATAACGTAATCTTTTGAGGGGAGAGGTGCCAAAAGTGTCATCACCCCTAACACGGCCGCCGCACGACGCCGAGTCGTTGCAGGCGGAGATGATCAGGGGCGTCGCCGAGGGGGACAATCAGGCGCTCGCCTCGCTCTACGACGCGACCAGCCGGACGGTCTACGGGCTGCTGCTGCGCATTCTCTCCGACCCTTCTACGGCCGAAGAGGTGCTGCTCGACGTGTATACGCAGGTCTGGCGACAGGCCAAGAGCTATAGCGCCGAGCGCGGGAAGCCTCTGGCATGGTTGACGACCATCGCGCGCAGCCGCGCCATCGACCGCCTGCGAAGGGGCCGCCAGGAACACCAGTTGACCGTCCCGCTCGAAGAGGCTTCGAGCGCCGCGCGCGGCGAATCGGTCGAGGACGGTGTGCTGGCAGGCGAGGTGGGGGCGGTTGTCCGCGCGGCTCTGGACGCGCTTGCGCCCGAGCAACGCGAGGTGATCGAGCTGGCTTACTACGGCGGGATGAGCCACAGCGAGATCGCCGCCGCGCGGGGGCTCCCGCTCGGCACCGTCAAGACAAGAACAAGGCTTGGCATGATGCGCCTGCGCGAGGCGCTCAAACCAGCATGGGAAGGGATGCTATGAGTCACACGACCGTTGACGAAGAGACGGCCGGGCGGGCCGCGCTCTACGCTCTGGGCGCGCTCGAAGGCGAGGAGGCGCGCGAGTTCGAGGAGCACTTGGCCGCGGGCTGCGCGGCGTGCGAAGCGGAGCTGCGCGAGTTTGAAACGGTCGCCGGAGACTTAGGTCTGGCCGCGCCCGAGGCCGAGCCGCCCGCGCCGGTGCGCGCGCGCCTGCTCGCGCTCGTCTCGGAAGACGGGGGCGACTCCGGCGCTGAACGCAGCGACGGGCTGAACCTTTCGCGGGACGCGGCGCCCGGCTTCCTCGTTCTGCGCGCGGGCGAAGGCCGTTGGCGGCCGACGGACGATGCGGGCGTCTCTTTCAAACTACTCTTCGCCGACCGCGAGCGCGGCACTCTCACGACGCTCGTCCGGATGGAGCCGGGCTCGCGCATACGCTCGCACCGGCACCTCGGCGTCGAGCAGTGTCTCGTGCTCGAAGGCGACGTGCGCTCCGGCCACGTAGGGATGACGGCGGGCGACTTCAACTGCTCGATGCCGGGCAGCGTCCACGAAGAGCTTATGTCGGACGGCGGCGCCCTCCTCCTCATCGTCTCGCCCGAACACTACGAGCCCATCTCGCCGCACGCGGGCTCAGTCTCATAACCGGAAGAAGATTCACCATCGCAGACACGGCTTGAAGTTATAAGACCTCAAGCCGTGTCTGCGGTCTCTGCCGTGGTTAAATTCAACTCGCATCACTCTCAACACACGCCCAAACCCAGCCGCCCGCCGCTTCCGCCCCAACGCAGCCTGCGTGCTATAATCCACCGCGAAAGCAATCCCAACAGCCCGCTCGCACCGAAACTTTAGGAGGCTTGAAACTCATGGCTACCGAACTCAAACGCGAGGGCTCGCCGCTCTCCCGCATCGAAGAACTCCTCGGCGAAGACGGGCGCGCCCTTCTCGAATTCAACTCGCCGAAGATTTCCAAAGACTCTTTGCAGACGCCCGGCCCCGACTTCGTTGACCGCGTCTGGGCGCACTCCGACCGCAACCCGCAGGTCTTGCGCTCGCTCCAAAGCCTCTTCGACCACGGGCGACTCGGCGGCACCGGCTACCTCTCCATCCTCCCCGTCGATCAAGGCATCGAGCACTCGGCCGGCGCCAGTTTCGCGCCCAACCCCGTCTACTTCGACCCGGAGAACATCGTCAAGCTGGCGATTGAGGGCGGCTGCAACGCCGTCGCCTCCACCTTCGGCGTGCTCGGCATCGTCGCGCGCAAGTTCGCGCACAAGATTCCCTTCATCGTCAAGATCAACCACAACGAGCTTTTGACCTACCCGAACAAGTTCGACCAGATTCTCTTCGGCACGGTCAAGGAGGCGCACGAGATGGGCGCGACGGCCATCGGCGCCACCGTCTATTTCGGGTCGGAGGAGTCGGGGCGCCAGATCGTCGAGATCGCGCAGGCGTTCGCACACGCGCACGAACTGGGGATGGCGACGATACTTTGGTGCTACCTGCGCAACCCGAAGTTCAAGACCAAAGAGGGCGACATGCACACGGCGGCCGACCTCACGGGTCAGGCCAACCACCTCGGCGTCACCATCCAGGCCGACATCATCAAGCAGAAGCTGCCCGAGCGGAACGGCGGATACAACCTCCTCAACGTCGAGAGCGCCTACGGCAAGACCAACCCGAAGATTTACACAGACCTGACGAGCGACAACCCCATCGACCTCGTCCGCTATCAGGTCTTGAACTGCTACATGGGGCGCTGCGGTCTCATCAACTCGGGCGGCGAGTCGAAGGGCGCGAGCGACATGGCTGACGCGGTGCGCACCGCCGTCATCAACAAGCGCGGCGGCGGCATGGGTCTCATCTCCGGCCGTAAAGCGTTCCAACGCCCGATGGACGAAGGCGCCCAACTCCTCAACGCCATTCAGGACGTGTATCTCGCGGATGAGATTACGGTGGCTTAAAGGGAGTAGGCGGTAGGCAGACGGCAGTAGGCAGTTCAGGAGGATAAGGCAGACAAAGATCGGAGGCGGCGAGATTGACGGCTCGCCGCCTCCGATCTGTTCGGGCAGTCTCATAAAGTGAGTCTCGTTGTCTTAACTGCCTACTGCCTACTGCCATCTGCCTGCTGAATCTAAACTCCGGCGCGGTTTCGTAGGTATGTTGGCGCAAGGCGCGAATCTTTGGTAGCGGGATTAAGGGCTTGTCACTGGGGAACCCACAGACGGACGCGGAGGACGCAGAGCTTCTGCGCGCGGTGGCGCGCGGCGACGAGGCGGCGTTCGCGCGCGTCTACGACCGCTACGGCGCCATCCTTTTAGGTCTCATGCTCCGTATATTACGCAGCCGCCCTGAGGCGGAGGACGTTTTGCAGGAGGTCTTCCTGCAAGTCTGGCAGCAGGCGCGCTCGTTTGACCCTGCACGCGGACGCGCCTTCACATGGCTGGCAACGCTCGCGCGCAGTCGCGCCATCGACCGCCTGCGCGCGGTGGACTCGCGTGAGCGCGCCGCGCAGCGCTCGGTCGAGGACGGGCAGCCGGTGGCCACCGAGCCGCGGGCTTGGGCCGACGAGGAGGCCATCCGCGCCGAGCGCGCAGAGGCCGTCCGCGCGGCGCTCGCGGAGCTGCCCGAAGAGCAGAGGCAGGTGCTCGTCCTCGCCTACCTCGACGGCATGTCGCAGGCGGAGATTGCGGCGGCGAAGAAGCAGCCGCTCGGCACCGTCAAGACGCGCACGCGCACCGGCCTCAAACGTCTGAGCGAGGCGCTGCGCACGCGGATAGGTCAGCAGTTCGCTTGAGTAGGGACGGCGTAAAATTTCGTAGGTAAGATTTAAGTCTGATGCGGCACGAAGAGTACAAACAGTTGCTGGCGCTCGAAGCCGTGGGCGCGCTCGACGATGACGAGCGCGGCGCGTTGCTCGCGCACCTGCCGTCCTGCGCCGAGTGCAGCGAGGAGCTGCACGAATTGTCGGACGCCGCCGCGTCGCTCCTCTACACGGTCGCGCCGGTTCAACCCTCGCCCGAGCTGCGCGCAGGCATCCTCGCGCGCATCCGCGCCGTAGACCCTTCGGAAGTCGCGACCACCTCGCAAGCCGTAGACCCTTCGGAGGCGCGTGACCGCGCGCCGGCTTCCGGCAGCCCGCGCGACCTGCGCACGCTCCTGCGCGACTTGAGCCTCTGGCAACTTCTGGCTTGGCGCCCTTCGCTCGGCTTCGGCGCGGCGGCGGCACTCGTGGCCGTCTTACTGCTCGGCTTCACGAGCCTCTCGCTCTGGAACCGGACTCAGTCTTTGAGCGCGGAGGTGTCGAGCCTCTCCAATCGTCTGCGCGAGGCGCAAGGCGAGATTACGGGCCAGCGCGAACAGCTTGCCAGCGCGCGCGACGTTGATGAATTGCTCGCCTCGCCCAACGTGCGCGTCGCGGAGCTTTCGGGGAAGAAGCCTTCGCCGCAGGCGCATGCCATGCTCGCGTACGACGGCTCGACGGGTCGCGCCGTCGTCATGGCGACGGGGCTCCCGCCCTGCCCCGAAGGCCACGCCTATCAGCTCTGGCTCATCGCCGACAACAAGCCGCTGCCCGGCGGCACCTTCAAAACGGACGCACAGGGGCGCGCGCGCATGAACGACCGCCTGCCACCGGGCGTCGCCGCCCCCACCTTCGCCGTCACCCTCGAACGCGAAGGCGGCGTCCCCGCCCCCGAAGGCGACATCTTCCTCCTCGGCACGTCGAAAGGATGAAGTATGAACGCTGAACGATGAACTGAATGCAGCTTGTCTTACAGTTCATCGTTCAGCGTTCATACTTCATCCTTTCTTTGCTACACTGTCGGACGAACATTGACCCGAAGGAGCAAGGTGGCAGTGAGGGAGAAACCGAAGGTGGCAAACGAGATTTCTGAAGGGACGGGGCAGTTCGACTCCCGCTTCGTCCTCTGGCGCAGGTTCTGCGCCGAGACCGGCATCCCCGTGGAGACCCTCCCCAGCGAACTCACCGGCGAACACAAGGACAGGTGGGAGAAGCTCAAGAACGAGGGACTGAACAAACCTCAGGAGAGTAATAAGTGATGAGTGATGAGTGATGAGTGATAAGAGAAGAAGATAAGCGGGCCTTGCCTTCTTCTCTTATCACTTATCACTCATCACTTATCACTCCTACATGTATCGGCCCGTGAGGAACGGGTTGGTGCGGCGCTCGCGGCCGATGGTCGTGTCGGGGCCGTGGCCGGAGTAGACGACCACGTCGTCGCCGAGCGTCAGAATCTTTTCGTGAATCGACTCCATCAACTGCCGCGTCGAGCCGCCCGGCAAGTCCGTCCTCCCGACCGACCCCGCAAACAGACAGTCGCCGACGAAGACCTTCCGCTCGTGCGGCTCAAACAGCACGACGTGGCCGGGCGTGTGGCCGGGGCAGTGGAGCACCTTGAACTGTAGCTCGCCCACCTTATAAGTCTCGCCGTCCTGCCAGCGGCGCTCGACCGGCGGCGGCGTCTCGTACTCGAAGCCGAGGCGGCGCCACTGCTCGCGCGGGATGCCGAGCAGCTCGGGCTGGCGCGGCAGCGAGAAGTAGAGCGGCTCGTCCGCCTCGTGCAACAACACCTCCGCCGCGGGTCGCGCGCGCTTCAAGGCAGCCACGCCGCCTACGTGATCGAGGTGCGCGTGCGTCAGCGCGATGGCCTGCAACTCCAGACCCAGCCTCTCCAAAGCTTCGACTATCTCGTCGGCCGCCTCGCCCGGGTCTACGCAGACGGCGCGGCGCGTGCGCTCGCACCCGAGGATGCGCGTGTGCTGCTGGAAGGCGGTGAGGGTTATCTGCTCGATGAACATCCGGCTGCCAAACCTCTCAAAGAAGAGTTAGAATAAGTCCGCCCCCGAGTATAAACAGACTCCCCCGCACATCGCCAACAGGAGGTCTTAGAATGCCTTTGAGCGCGCGCTCCGCGAGCCTCGCGGAGGTGCTGGACGAGCTGACGCGCGAAGCGGCCGGGGCGCTGACCGAGCGACTCGAAGGCACAGACCTGCGCTGCTACGCCTGCGGCCACCGCTGCCTCGTCCGCGAAGGCAAGCGCGGCATCTGCAAGGTGCGCTTCAACGAACGCGGGCGCCTGCGCGTCCCCACCGGCTACGTCGCCGCCCTCGCCTGCGACCCGACCGAGAAGAAGCCCTTCTTCCACCTTCTCCCCGGCTCCGACACCCTCACCTTCGGCATGCTCGGCTGCGACCTCCACTGCAATTACTGCCAGAATTGGGTGACCTCACAAAGTCTGCGTGACGAGGCTGCGGGGGCGGCGCCGCGTGTGGTGTCGGCGGAGAGGTTGGTTGAGATGGCGCGGGAGTGTGGGGCGCGGGTGGTGGGGTCGAGTTATAACGAGCCCTTGATTACGGCGGAGTGGGCGGCGGAGGTCTTTGAGAGGGCGAAGGCCGAAGGTTTGAGGACGGCCTTCATCTCGAATGGGAACGCGACGCCGCAGGTGTTGGACTATCTACGACCTTTGACGGACTGTTACAAGATTGATTTGAAGTCGATGAGCGACCGCGCCTACAGGCAGTTGGGCGGCGTGGTGGACAACATCCTCGACACCGTCCGCATGGTGCACGAGCGCGGGTTCTGGGAGGAGGTGGTGACGCTCGTCGTGCCCGGCTTCAACGACTCAGAGGACGAGCTGAGGAGCGCGGCCGAGTTTATCGCGTCGGTCTCGCGCGACATCCCGTGGCACGTGACGGCGTTTCATCAGGACTACCGGATGACGGAGAACGCGAACACGACGGCCGCGCAGCTCGTGCGCGCGTGCGAGGTCGGGCGCGAGGCGGGGTTGAAGTTCGTCTACGCGGGCAACCTGCCCGGCCGCGTCGGCCGCTGGGAGAACACCTATTGTCCCGCCTGCGACGAGCTGCTAATCGAGCGCTACGGCTATCGGATACGACAGATGAAGCTCGGCGCCGACGGCCTCTGCCCCTCCTGCCAAGAGAAGATTCCCGGCGTGTGGGATGAGCAGTAGGCAGATGGCAGCAGGCAGTAAGCAGTTAGCAAGAAGCGCACGCGGTCAAAAGAATCGGAGGAGGCGAGTTGCTAAGCTCGCCTCCTCCGATTCACTCAAGCCCCTCTTGTCTTAACTGCCTGCTGCCATCTGCCTACTGCCTACTCTCTTCACATCCCGCCCTTCATGGCGACGGTGCCGTGGTGGTGGGCGGCCTTCCATTGACCGCCGCGGTTAGTCCAGATGGTCGAGTGGTACATGTCCATGTGCTTGCCGTGGTCGGGGCCGCCGGCCTTGTAGGTGATGAGCGTGGCGTCGGCGTCGATCTTGGTCTCCTTGAACTCCGAGAGCGACCACTTCGAGGCGTCGAACGTCGTAATCATCTTCACCGAGGTGGCCTTGTCCATGATGCCCTCCGGCTCCACTTCCATCGCGTCCGGCAGCAGGTAGCTGCCGAAGGCGTCGAAGTTCTTCGCCTTGATGGCGTCCCAGACGGCCTTCTCCGCGTCGGTGGCGGAGGCGATGGTGGCCGGGCTCGCCGCGGGCGAAGCGGCCTTCGACGGAGAGGCCGCGGGGCTCGCTGACGTGGCGGGCGTCGGTGAGGCAGCGGGCATCTCCATCTTCTCCGACTCCTGATGATACGCGGCGAGCCACTTGCCGCCACGGTTGACCCATGCCGAAGAGGCGTACGCGGGCTTGCCCGACGAAGGCTTCCCGTCGTAAGTGCTCTTCTCGGACGCGGTGTAGGCGAGGACGACGAGGTCTGCGTCAACCTTCGTCATGTGGAAGTCGGAGAGCGTGTACTCCGT
This sequence comes from Pyrinomonadaceae bacterium, assembly GCA_045807845.1. Lineage (GTDB taxonomy): Bacteria > Acidobacteriota > Blastocatellia > Pyrinomonadales > Pyrinomonadaceae > QHXN01. The sequence continues at coordinate 35,106 of JBJMGQ010000389.1, forward strand.
CAAGTCGTACTTCTTCATGTCCGCCAACATCTGCGTCTTGGTCATGACGCCGTCGCCGCCGACGTTGACGAAGTCGTCCGCCAGCATGCCGCCGAAGGCATCCCAGTTCTTCGCCTTGATGGCGTCCCAGACTTGATGCTCCTTGGCTTCGAGGTCGGCCTGCGTCGGGCCGGCCGGCGTAGCCGCGGCGACCGGTGTCGCGTTGGTGTTGGCGTTCGCGTTCCCCACGCCCGTGTTCGTGTTGGTGGTGGTAGTGCACGCCGACGCCGTTAGGAACAGCGCGGCCAGCGCGAGCAATCTCTTCATGGCAGGAACTCCGCCGAAAGGGTGATAGACCGTCAGGCTTCTTACGCCAATCCCGGCGGGGAGTCAAGGAAATAGTAGACAGCAGGCAGATGGCAGTAGGCAGTGGCGGGCTTTGAAAGGTTAATCAAGAGTCCTCGATATTGAGAGTCTTAACTGCCTACTGCCATCTGCCTACTGTCTACTGTCTACTTCCTTCATCCTTCCGCTTCCGTCCTTCTTCCCCAGCCGCAGGCGCCAAGGCATGAGGACGGATTCGAGGATGACCTTGCGGGACATCTTCGACTGTCCCTCGCGGCGGTCGGTGAAGGTGATGGGCACCTCGGCGACGGGGAGGCCGGCGCGGCGCGTGCGGTAGGTGGCTTCGACGAGGAAGGCGTAGCCCTCGCCCGCGCTGCGCCCTTCGAGCAGGACGTGCAGCGCGCGCCGCGTGTAGCAGCGAAAGCCGCTCGTCGTGTCGCGCACGCTGAGCCCCGTGATGCGCGCGACGTAGGCGTTGGCGAAGCGGCTGAGCGCGCGCCGTCGCATCGGCCAGTTCTCGACGCCGCCGCCCACGCAGTAGCGCGAACCGATGACAACGTCCGCCGTGTGGCTCGCCTCGATGAGCGCGGGGATGCGGCGCGGGTCATGCGAGAAGTCCGCGTCGAGTTGCACGAGCCGTGCGTAGTCGCCCTCCAAAGCCCTTCGATAACCGTCCACGAGGCTGCGCCCGTAGCCTCGCGCGCCCGCGCGCCTGAGCACGGAGAAGCGCGGGTCGCGGCCGAACAACTCCGCGGCGCAGTCGGCCGTCCCGTCGGGCGACGCGTCGTCGAGCAGACACACGTCCGCTTCGGGCGCGACCTCGAACAGCTCTTTGACGAGCCGCGCGACGTTCTCGCGCTCGTTGTAGGTCGGGACGACGATGAGCGTGCGCTCGTGGTTCATCTCAAGTCGCGGCCGACCGCACTCATTCCCTCACCCTGTAGAGGTAGATGGAGCCACCGAAGATTTTCTCGGGCGTGCGACGGCGGTACTCTTCGAAGTAGTGGACGCGCTCGTACTCGTTCAGCTCCCATCCCCCATCGAACTCCGAAGGCACGGTCGAGCCGTTCAAAAGGCTCGCGCCGATGGCGACGTAGTGCGTCTCCTCCATGGGCTCACCCGGCGGCACGAAGATGGCTGTCTGCTCCACGCCGTAGAGTTCCAACAACTGCCAGCCCAAGAGCGCGCCGCCGACGCGCGTCTCGCCACGGCCGCGCAAGTATAGCGCGAGGTCGCGCACGTCGTCGCCCCACTCGACGTTCGAGTCCGACAGGAACCACCAGCGCGGCGCGCCCGACGCGAGCTGGTTCATATACGTCATGTGATCGGGATAGGCGCGCGCCGCTTCGACGCCGACCCAGCCGAAAGAGGCGATGACGAGCGCTGCGGCGAGCGCGCCTCGGCGCCCACGTGCGCGCAGAAGGTCGTCGAGCATCGCGCCCGCGAGGATGAAGTAGAAGGGGTAGGCCGGCAGGTAGTAGCGCACGCCGATGTTGATGGTCGAGAGCATCAGCAGGCACGTGAAGAGCACGGGCGGGACGAGCAGCACGAGCACGCGCCCCTCGCGCGCGCGCCTCAGTCGCAGCAGTCCCCATGTGAGCCCAGCGAGTGTGAGCAGGAGGCCGGGCAGCGTCGTCTTCAAAGCGAAGGCCACGGGGAAGTAGTACCACCAGCCGTGCTGTCTGTAGTCGCCCAGAAGCCCCGCCGGGTGCCCAATCTTCGCGTGGCCGAGCTGCCACCCGATGCCCGCCACGAAGTCCGGCGGGAAGATTATCTGTAGGAGTTGATACCCGGCCGCGAGCGCCGCGCGCAGAGTGCCCTGCCCCGCGTTGAGCGTTACGACCGAGTGCGCGAGCGCATGCTCGAACGGCTCGGGCGTCCCGTGCCGGAAGAAGTAACCGGCGTTGATGGCGACGACCGCCGCGACGATGGTCAAGAGCGCCTGACCCGCGACCTGCGCGTGCCTCAAACCCTTGCGCGGCGCGAGCACGAACAGCGCCGCGAAGACCACGCAGAGCACGGGCGCGAGCGCGACCATCGAGAACTTCGTCACCGCCGCAAAGCCTGCCGCGGCGCCGACCCACGCCGCGCGCCCCGCTTTCGGTGCCTTCAGAAATTCGTAGAGCGCGAACGCGAAGAGAAGGAGCGCGAGCGCCGAAGGCACGTCCGTCTGCACGACGCGGCCGTGCGCGAGCATGGTCGGCTCGAACGCGTAGAGCGCGACGGCGAACAGGGCCGCGCGCGCTCCCCAGTAACGCCGCGCGAAGACGAAGACGAGCGCGCCCAACCCGAGCGTCAACAAGACTGCCGGCACGCGCGCCCAGAAGCAGAGATAGTCGAAGCGCCCCGCGTTCAGCCGCCAGAACTCCTCGAACTGGCCGAGGAAGTAGTCGTACTCGTGCGCGCCTTCTTCGATGGCCGGCGCCTCCGCGCCGAGCGCGACGAGCGGCGCGGCTCCCAGAATCTTCGCGACCGGCGGGTGCTCGTTCACCGGGCGGTAGTCGCCCGCCGTCAGGTGGTAGAAGCCCGCGGGTATCAAGACCCACTCGTCCACCGTGATGCTCTTCTGCCGAATGACGGCGAGCATCTGCACCCCCATCAACGCGAGCAGCAAGGCGCAGAGCGTTCCAGCGCGCCGGCTCACGAAGCAAGATAGAAGGCGGAAGGATGAAGGATGAAGGGAATGCTCAACGGCTGTCCCTTCATCCTTCATCCTTCCGCCTCCATCTTTCCGTCTCTGACCTTAACCCTCTGCGGGGCGCGGGCCGGGGTCGAGGCCGCGCACGCTCGACTGGTTGAGGACGCGGACGTGCAGGTCGCCCTCGACGTGCACCTGACACGAGAGGCGCACGTTCTCCGCGAGCCCGGTCTCGGTCGCGAGACGATTGCGCTCGGCCTCACCCATCTCGCCCGCCTCGCCTTCGAGCACCTCGACGCGGCAGGTCGTACACTTCGCGTTCCCGCCGCAGCGGTGCAGAATGTCCACGCCGCCGTCCTCAATCACGAGCACGAGCTTGCGCCCGGCCTCGGCCTCTAACTCCCGCGTCCCCTCCGCCGTCTCCGCTGTAACCTTCGGCATCTCCGTGTGGCTCCTGTGGTGTGTGGTTCGTAAAAAAAGTAGGCGCGACGCGCGCGCCGTGAGACGTGCCGGGTTGTCCTTAGGAAAGACTCGACAAGCCTCCGGCCCGCGGGCCGCGCCCCGTTTGTCTCAGGCGAACGCCCGGCCGCTTAGGCCGTGAACGACGAGCCGCAGCCGCAGCCGCCCGTCGCGTTCGGGTTCTTGAAGGTGAAGCCCGAGCCCATGACGTTCGTCACGTAGTCGATCTCGACGCCGTTCAGGTACTGCGCGCTGAACATATCGACGAACATGCGGACGCCGTTCGACTCGATGATGTTGTCGTTCGGCTTCGACTCCTCTTCGATGTTGAGGCTGTACTGGAAGCCCGAGCAGCCTCCCGGCACCACGCGCACGCGCAAGCCCGCCGTCTCGGGCAGACCCTCTTCGCTCGACATGAACTTCCTGATCTCCTCGGCGGCCGGCGCGCTGACGCCGAGCGTCATCGTCGGAATCTGTGTCTCTGTTGCTGACATTGTCTATCTCCTTAATGATTACTTCTGAGTTGTGATTTTAAGCTGTCCGCGTTCGGCGCTCAGCTCCTAAGCCTTCTTGCCGAGGACGACGAGCTCAGGCTTCATCGCCTCAATCGAAATTTGCCGGGCCACCTCTTCGGCCACGCGGCGGAACGCTATGGCCTGCGGCGACTCGGGGTCGCCGACGACGATAGGGACGCCCGAGTCGCCGCCCTCGCGCACGCCCATCCCGAGCGGCACCGCGCCGAGATAAGGCACGCCGTACTCTTCGGAGAGTCTCAGCCCGCCGCCCTCGCCGAAGATGTTGTAGCGCGTGCCGGTGTCGGGCGCGATGAAGTAGCTCATGTTCTCGACCACGCCGAGCACGGGCACGTTCACCGTCTCGAACATCCGCAGCGCACGCCGCACGTCCGCCAGCGCGACCTCCTGCGGCGTCGTCACCAGCACCGCGCCCTGCACGGGCACGAGCTGTGCGAGCGAGAGCTGCACGTCGCCCGTCCCCGGCGGCATGTCAACGATGAGGTAATCCAGCTCGCCCCACTCCACGTCCTGCAAGAACTGCCGGACGAGCCCGTGCAAGATAGGCCCGCGCACAATCATCGGCTCGTCACCCGGCTTGAGCACGGCCATCGACATCAGACGCACGCCGTGCGCTTCGAGCGGCACGAGCTTGTTGCCGTTGATGCGCGGCTGCTCGCGCGAGACGCCGAGCATCAGCGGCACGTTCGGCCCGTACACGTCCGCATCCAAAAGTCCCACCCGCGCCCCGTCGCGCGCGAGGCTCACGGCGAGGTTGACGGCCACCGTGGACTTGCCCACGCCGCCCTTGCCCGAGCTGACCGCCACGATGTTGCGCACGCCCGGTACGGTCAACTTCTCTCCGAGCCCTCGACCTTTGGGCACCTCCGCGTCCATCGTCACGCTCACGGAGGTGACGCCGGGAAGCTGTGCCACGACCGCGCGCGACTGCTCCTGCAACTGCTCGCGCACAGGGCACGCGGGCGTCGTCAGCACGACGCGGAAACTGACCGCGCCGCCCTCGATCTTCAAGTCCTTGATAAACCCGAGGCGCACGATGTCCTTGTGCAGGTCAGGGTCTTTCACCTGCGCCAGCGCGCCGTAAACGTCTGCCTCTGTCACTTGTGCCATTCTTTATTAGTGATAAGTGATGAGTGATAAGTGATAAGAAAAGGCGTCGGCTCTTTCTCATCACTTATCACCTATCACTTATCACTTCCCTTTCGGTCTCATAACTCTGTACGCGCAGCGCGAGGCGCCGCCCGCGATGCGCGACTCGCGGAAGACTTCCGTGCCGAGCAGCTCGCGGTAGACGGTCAACTCCTGATCGCAAAGCTGCCGGTACTCGCGCGCCAGCTCAGCCTGAGGGCAGTTCCACTCCGTCAAAAGATACGAGCCATCGTTCAGGCGCTCTGACTCCGCCTCGTAGCCCGTCTCGCGCAGCAGCTCCGTCAGACGCCTTATGCGCGCGTCGAACCCCAGACCTGCGAGCTGCGGCTTGAGTCCCGCCACCATCTCCGTCGCGCAGCCGCAGAAGATTGTGTTGAGCCCGCGCTCGCCCCAGACCTCTCCGATCTGCCGCAGCACAGACTTCGCGAAGAGGTCGTAGCGCTTCGGGAACAGCTCCTCGGCCTTCGGCGTCAGGCGAAAGACGTGCGCGGGTCGCCCGCGGTCGCCGCGCGCCGCCGCGTGCTCGACGTAGCCCTCGCGCTCCAACACGTCGAGGTGCTTGCGCACGCACTGCTTCGTCACGCCGAGCGCTTCGGCCAGCTCGTCGGCACTGACGCCGCCGCGCGCGCGCAACTGCTGCACGATCTCCTCGCGCGACGCCCCGAGCCCGTTTTTCAGGATGGCTACCACGACGCTTTTATGCTACTTTTAGGCCGCCCATTTTGTCAACCGAGCGGTTGCTAAATCTGAGAACGCTTTGTTTCAAGTGACTCTAAATCTTCCCTTATGACGACTGACCATACTGGACGCTTCTCGACGCGCGTTGCCGACTACGTCAAGTACAGACCCGGCTACCCAACGGCCGTCCTGCGCCTGCTCGAAGCGGAGTGCGGGCTCGAATCGACATCAAGCGTGGCCGACGTGGGCTCGGGGACGGGGATTCTGTCGGAGCTGTTCCTCAAGAACGGCAACCGCGTCTACGGCGTCGAGCCGAACCGCGAGATGCGCGAGGCGGGCGAGAGACTGCTGGCCTCTTATCCGGACTTCGTGAGCGTCGAAGGACAAGCCGAGGCGACCACGCTCGATAACGCGAGCGTGGACTTCGTTACCGCCGGTCAAGCCTTCCACTGGTTCGACCCACCGCACGCGCGGCGCGAGTTCATGCGTATACTCCGGCAGGGCGGCTGGGTCGTCCTCGTCTGGAACGACCGGCGCACCGGCGGCACGCCCTTCCTCGAAGAGTACGAGCGCCTGCTCCTCGAATATGGCACGGGCTACAAGGAGGTGAGCGTCAAGTACGCCGAGGAGTCGATGCTCGCGGCGCTCTACGGCCCGAGCGAGATGCGCACCACGACCTTCGACAACGAACAGGTCTTCGACTTCGACGGCCTGCGCGGCCGACTCACATCATCCTCCTACACGCCCGAGCCCGGCCACCCGAACTTCGAGCCGTTGATGCGCGAACTCGAAGCCCTCTTCCGGCGCCACGAGC
>JBJMGQ010000390.1:0-6394 GCA_045807845.1 Pyrinomonadaceae bacterium
CGAAGGCTCTGGCCGTTTACCTGCCGGTCGTTCTGGCTGTCGGCGGCGCAGTGCTGCTCTCGTGCTTACGGCTGCGCGCCGGGGGCGAGGGCTTCGTCAAGGACGGCGCGCTGATGCTGCTCGCGCTCGCGTGCTACCTGACGGCGGCCATCTTTCACCTGACCGACCTCTACGCGCCGTCGGGCCTCTTCAGGCGCATCGCCCTCTGGACGACGACGAGCGGCGTCTTCTTCAACCTCGCGAGCTGGGGCGTGCGCTGGGTCGCGGCCTACGACCGCGAGCTACAGGTGATCGCGCGGCAGGGCGGAGAGATGCCTTGGGCCTTCCGCTACATCCCGTTCACGAATCTCTACGACATGAGCCTCGCGTTCGCCTTCGGCGCCGGGTTCACGACGCTGCTCATCGCGCACCGCAAGAGCTTCCGTTTCTTAGGCGCTCTCAGTCTGCCGCTCGCCGCGCTCATCCTCGTGCTGGCGCGCTTCATCGGAAGCGAGATGGCGAACCTCCCGGCGGTGCTCGACTCTTACTGGCGCCCCATCCACGTCGGCACGGCTTCGCTCTCCTACGGCGTCGCGCTCGTCTGCTTCGCCGTCGCGGTCGTCTATCTTTTGAAGGACGGGGTGAAGACCGAGGCGATGGCCCTCTGGACGAGTCTCTTCGCGCTCGCGGTCTTCGCCACCATCAGCCGCGGCTCGGTCTTCGCGCCCGCGACCTTCGGCACCTACAGCGCCTCGACGCTGCTCGGCAGCCCGGGGATGGCTCTGCCGCTGCGCGCCGCAGTCCCTTACGTCGGCTGGATGATGCTGCTCTCGGGACTCCTGCTCGCGGGCGTCGTCGCCTCGTTCGGCCTCTACCTGTCGAAGAACGATGAGCGTGCACGCCGCTGGGGGCATCGTCTCCTGAAGCTCTCGCTCGTCGCGCAGGCCGGCACCATCGCCGTGCTCGTCTCGCAGTTGAAGAGCATCACGAGCGTCGCCGGGTTGATAGACCCGCGACAGTACGCGCGCTTCGGCTCGTACCTGCTCGAACAGGAGGGCATGAGCGGCGTGCAGGTCGCGGCGCTCACGCCGGCGCGGCTTGAGGGCGTGGCCGCCGAGTTCATGCGGACGCGCGGCGACGAGCTGTTCCTGAGCCTGCGCGCGAACCCCGTGGAGCTTTCAGCGCTCATCACGGCGGCGGTTGCGACCCTGTTCGTCATCGTCTTCAGCTTCCGCACCGAGCGTCTGCGCGCGGCGCTGCCCGACTTGGAGAAGATAGACTCGCTCATGTACAAGACCGCGGGCATCACCTTCGCGGGGCTCGCGCTGCTGCTCATCACGGGCGCGGTGTGGGCCAACGAGTCTTGGGGGCGCTACTGGGGCTGGGATCCGAAGGAGGTGGGCGCGCTCGTCGCGTGGCTGACCTACGGCGGTTTCCTCCACGTCCGCATCACGCGCGGCTGGACGGGTCGCCCCGCGGCCTACTTCGCACTCGTCGCGTTCCTGCTCATTCTCTTCACCTACCTCGGCGTCAGCTACCTGCTGCCGGGCATGCACTCTTATGCGTGATAAGTGATGCGTGATAAGTGATAAGAAAGAAGAAGGAGCCTTGTCTTCTCATATCACTTATCACTTATCACTCATCACTTATCACTGGTTTTCAAAATGACACTCGTCCTGACAGGGGTCAGCCATAAGACGGCGCCGGTAGAAGTGCGCGAGCGGCTCGCCTTTGCGAAAGACGCGCTCCAAGCATCCCTGCGCGCGCTCGTTGACGGCGAGCTAGTTCGCGAGGGGATGATTCTTTCGACATGCAACCGCGTCGAGCTGCTGGCCGACCTCAACCCCGAGCACGTCGCCGAAGGCTCAGCGCGTGTGACGGACTTTCTCAAGTCGAGAGGCGATGACTCGTTGGGCGACCTCGGCGCGCACGTCTACGAGCTTGAGGGCGAGGAGGCCGCGCGCCACTTCTTCCGCGTCACCTCTTCGCTCGATTCGATGGTCTTGGGCGAGCCGCAGATTCTCGGGCAGGTGCGACAGGCTTACGCCGACGCTTGCAGTGCGGGCACCGCGGGTCGCACCCTCCACCGCCTCGTGCACAGAGCCTTCCACGCGGCCAAGCGCGTGCGCTCGGAGACGAACGTCGCCGCGTGCGCCGTCTCCGTCTCTTACGCGGCGGTCGAGCTGGGGCGCAAAATCCTCGGCACGCTCGAAGGGCGCACCGTGCTCCTCGTCGGCGCGGGCGAGATGGCCGAGCTGGCGGCGCGCCACCTCTCGAAGTGCGGCGCCGCGCGCATCCTCGTCGCCAACCGCACGCACGAGACGGCGCGCCGCCTCGCCGCGGAGTTCGGCGGCGAGGCTGTCGCCTACGAGCGCTTCCCGGCGCTGCTGCCCGAGGCGGACATAGTTATCTGCTCGACCGGCGCGCCGAACTACGTCGTCACCGCGCAGATGGCGCGCGAGGCGTTGGCGCAGCGCCGCAACCGCCCCTCGTTCTTCATCGACATCAGCGTCCCGCGCAACGTAGACCCCGCGGTCGGCGAGGTCACGAACCTCTTCGTCTTCGACGTGGACGACCTCGAAGCGGTCGTCGCCTCGAACCTCCGCGAGCGCGAGCGCGAAGCCCTGCGGGCCGCCGCGATAGTCGAGGCCGAGGTGGCCGAGTTCTGGAAGTCGCTGCATGACCTGCGCACGGGGCCGACCATCGCCTCGCTCAAGGGAAGGCTGCAAGAGATCGCCGGGGAGGAGCTGCGGCGGCGCCGCGCGCTACTCGGGCCGCTCAGCCCCGAGCAGGAGCGCGCCGTCGAGCGGATGCTCGCCTCGGCCGTTAACAAGATTTCGCACCCGCTCATCCAGCGCCTGCGCCATTCACTCGAAGCGGGCGACGAGGAGAGCGTGCGCGTCTGGCGCGACTGCTTCCGTCTTGAGGACGAGCCGGAGGTCAAGGCGTCTTTGAAAGGAATGCTCGCCGACGCGTTCTACATGCAGACGGCGGCCGCATGAGGGTTGAGATGAAGAAAGAGAACATCCTGTACAGCATCATCGGCTTACTGCTCGGCTTCATCGTCGGGTTCACGTTCGCCAACACGACGAACCGGCAAGGCTACGCGGCGCCGGGCGTCACCTCCGGGCAGCAGCCGGCGAATCTGCCGCCGAACCACCCGGCAATCGAAAACTCGGGGCCGAGCGCGGAGGCAATCGAAGCGGCGGCAAAGCTCGCCGCCGAGCAGCCCGACAATTTCGACGCGCAGGCGCGCGCCGCCGAACAACTCTACGCCGCCCACCGCTACCCGGAAGCGATCAAACTCTTCGAGCGCGCCAACCAACTCCGCCCCGAAGAGTTCGACGTTATCCTCGGTCTGGGTAACGCCAACTTCGACGCCGAGCGATTCGAGGATGCCGGTCGCTGGTACGGGGCTGCGCTCAAGCGGCAGCCCGACAACGTCAACGTCCGCACAGACCTCGGTCTCACCTTCTTCTTCCGCGAGCCGCGCGACATCGAGCGCGCCGTCAAAGAGTTCCGCGCCTCGCTCGAACGCGACCCCGCCCACGTCCCGACGCTTCAGAACCTGACCATCGCGCTCAACGCCGCGGGCGACCGTGAGGGTGCCCGCGCGACTCTCGCGAAGCTGGAAAAGGTCAGCCCGCAAAACGCTGCTCTCCCGCGCCTGCGTGCCGAGCTGGAAAAGACAGACGCGGCCGTCCAAACTCCCGCCAAGACCTCCACCGAAAAGGGCGGCGACTAGCCGCCGGCCTCAGCCCGACGCTCGCCCACGACGAACAAGCACGAAGCCCGCGATTCATATCGCGGGCTTCGTGCTTGTTCGTCTATGCGGCGTCTAACGTCGCACCGCGACCGCTCCCGTTCTCAGTCTTGGACGGGCTGGGCGCGCGCGTCCTCGATCTCTTTGATCTTCGTGCGCAGCCAAGTCTTGACCTTCTCTTCGAGCTGCTGCTGATTCTCTTCCGACTCGATCTCTTCGACGGTCGTCCCCTCGGCGTCGAGCGGGATGTGGTGGCAGGGAATCGCGGCGGCGCGCTCGTCGGGCGGCACCAGCTCGTTGAGGAAGCATTCGTCGCAAGGGTGCGCGCGGTACGGATACCCGTAGTTAATGCAGGTCAGGGAATCCTGAAAGACGGAGGTCGGCCTCCACGGCGCGCGCACAGAGCGCCCGTAGCCGCCCTTCTCGATGTGATCCAGTTCCGCCTTTAACATTTCCAGCACGTCTCTCTCGTCTTTGGTTGACATGTCTTTCGCCTCCGTCGGAATAGAGGTTAGTAAAACCAGACCGTCTTTTACTAACCTTTAACCTCTGCTTTTCTGGTACGAGGCCAGCATCTTCATGTAGTTCGCGCGCTCGAACGCCGTCGGGTCGGCGACGTTCGAACGGCTCATGCTGCCGATCATCTGCCTGACCGACACGTACTCGTTGCGCTCCATCCACTCCTCGATCTCCGCGAGGATGACCCGGATGCGCTCGACCCCGTTCTGCAACAGCTCCGAGGCCATCATCGCCGCGCTCGCGCCCGCCATCAGCGACTTGAGCACGTCCTCGAAGGTGTGCACGCCGCTCGTGATGGCGAAGTCCGTCAGCAGCTCGCCGTAGAGGATGGCGACCCAGCAGAGCGGCAGGCGCAGCTCGTGCGAGCGCGAGAGGACGAGACGCGGCTCGACCTCCAAGGTCTCAAGGTTGATGTCGGGCTGGTAGAAACGGTTGAAGAAGACGAGCGCGTCCGCGCCCTCGTCCACGAGCCGCCGCGACATATCGCCGACCGAGCTGAAGTAGGGGCTGAGCTTCATGGCGACCGGAATCGAGACCGAGCTTTTTACGTCGCGCAGGATGTCGAGGTACAACCCCTCGACCGCCTCGCCCGTCACGTAGGGGTTGGCCGGAATGAAGTAGACGTTAAGCTCCAACGCGTCCGCGCCGGCCTCCTCGATGAGGCGCGCGTACTCGATCCAGCCGCCCGAAGTTGTGCCGTTGAGGCTGCCGATGACGGGGATGCCGACGGACATCTTCGCGTCGTGGACGAGCTTCAGGTAGCCTTCGGGGCCGACGTTGTTATAACCGCGCATCTCTGGGAAGTAGCCGAAGGCTTCGGCGGTGCTGTACGTGCCGCGGTCGAGGTGGTCGCTGAGGGCCATGCTCTCAAGATAAATCTGCTCCTCGAAGAGCGAGTACATGACTACGCCTGCTGCGCCCGCATCCTCAAGGCGGCGGATGCCGTCAAGCGTGTTCGACAACGGCGAAGCGGACGCCACGACCGGATTCTTCAGCCGCAAGCCCATGTATGAAGTTGTCAAGTCCATGATTGAAACGCTGAACTCGGAACGATGAACTATGAACTGAAAACCGATTGTCTTACAGTTCATCGTTCATCGTTCATCGTTCAGACTTTCCTTTCTGCCATCTGCTTATACTGTTGCCACTTCGCATTGACGGCCGCCTGCGCCCGGCCGAGCAGGAACTTGGCGACCGCGGGGTCGCTCTGCTGGAGCATGCGGTAGCGCGCCTCCGTGTAGATGTATTCCTGTAGGGGAATCCGTGGGTCGCCCGAATCCAACTGGAACGGGTTCTTGCCTTCCGCGATGCGGGCGGGGTTGAAGCGGTAGAGCGGCCAGTGGCCCGACTCGACCGCGAGCTTCTGGTGCGACATGCCCTTCGAGATGTCTATGCCGTGCGCGATGCAATGGCTGTAGGCGATGACGAGCGAGGGGCCTTCGTGCGCCTCGGCTTCGAGCATCGCCTTGACGGTCTGCGTGTCGTTTGCGCCCATCGCCACCTGCGCGACGTAGACGCCTCCGTACTTGGTCGCCATCAGCCCGAGGTCTTTCTTCGGCGTGGCCTTGCCGCCCGCCGCGAACTTCGCGACCGCGCCCATCGGCGTTGACTTCGAAGACTGCCCGCCCGTGTTCGAGTAGACTTCCGTGTCTAAGACGAGGATGTTCACGTTCTGCCCCGAAGCGATGACGTGGTCAAGGCCGCCGAAGCCGATGTCGTAGGCCCAGCCGTCGCCGCCGACTATCCACACGCTCTTTTTAACCAGGGCGTCCGCGACCGAGAGCAGGTCGCGCGCCTCCGGCTCGAAGTTGTCTTTGAGCCTCGCCTTGAGCGCGGCGACCAGCACGCGCTGCGCGCCCACGCCCGAGTCGTCCGACTGGTCGGTCGTGAGCAACCCCTCGGCCAGCGCGTCGCCTATCAAAGGGCGCAGGCGGCCGACCAACTCGCGCGCGTATGTCTGTTGGTGGTCGAGCGCCATACGCATACCCAATCCGAACTCGGCGTTGTCCTCGAACAGAGAGTTCGACCACGCGGGGCCGCGCCCTTCGCGGTTGACGGTGTAGGGCGTGGTAGGGAGGTTGCCGCCGTAGATGGACGAGCAGCCCGTCGCGTTGGCGATGAGTGCGCGGTCGC
>JBJMGQ010000391.1:0-2819 GCA_045807845.1 Pyrinomonadaceae bacterium
CTTGGCGCGCTCGCCCGGCTCGCGCACCGCCGACTTGATGACGACCGTGCCGTCGTAAATCTCGGGCACCTCCATCTCGAAGAGGCGCTTGAGCAGTTCAGGGCTGGTGCGCGAGACGACGACCTGCGGGCCCTTCGACTCCTTCGACACGTCGTCGATGACGACGCGGACTCTCTCGCCCTGATTCCATTGCTCGCCGCGCGACTGCCCGCTACGGGTCAGGACGGATTCGACCGTGCCGAGGTCAACGATGATGTCGCCGCGCTCGAAGCGCTTGACGTAGCCGTTGACGAGGTCGCCGACCTTGTCGATGTACTGCTCGTAGATGTTGGCGCGCTCGGCGTCGCGGACTTTCTGGAAGAGAATCTGCTTGGCGGTCTGCGCGGCGATGCGACCCATATCCTCGACGGGGAGGGGGAGTTGCAGCTCGTCGCCGATCTCGACCTCGTCGCCCGCCAGCTCCTTCGCCTCATCGAGCGAAAGCTCGCGCCCCGGATTCTCGACCGTCTCGACGACGACCTTCGAGGCGAAGATTTCCAGTCCAGACTCGGGCGCCCACTCGACCTGAATCTCTTCGCCCGACTTGAACTGCTTGCGGGCGGCGGCGCGCACGGCCTCCTTGACCGCCTCGATGACGACCTCGCGGTCTATGCCCTTCTCTTTGCAGACGGCGTCGATGCTTTGCCCGATGGATGCGCTCATATATTTTGGAGGCTGGGAGTTAGATGCCGGGGGCCTGTAAAAGACTTGCTGGTCTCTCGCCTCTAGCCTCTCGTCCCTGCTTTCTTCTGCCGCTCGCGCTCCTCTGCGAGCCGGAACTCCTCTTCAACATCAATCTCCAGATTCGCCTTCGCGACCTCGGAGAGGGGGACGCGAACGCGCCCCGTTGTCTTGTCTTCAAACAGAATCTCGTCGCCCTCGACCGCTTCGATGCGCCCGCGGAAGTTGCGCTGACCATTCACGGCGCCGCGCGTCTTCAGCTTTGCCGGACGGCCCGCGAAGCGCTCGAAGTCTGCGCGCCCGTAGAGCCCGCGCTCCAACCCCGGCGAAGAGACTTCGAGGGTGTATGCGGCCGAGATGAAGTCCTCCACGTCGAGCACGGTGCCGATGTGCGTGCTCACCGCGGAGCAGTCTTCGTGGGTGACGCCGCCCGGCTTGTCAATAAAGACCCGGACGGACGGGGCGCGCCCGGCGCCTGCCAATTCGACGTGGACGAGTTCGACGCCGCGCTCTTCGGCCGCGCGGCGCGCGATGTCGCGCAAACGCGCTTCGATGGAAGTCTCCCCGTCCAAAGCCCCTCGAAAAACCCCCTTCTCAAAAACCCTCGGAGCAAAAGAAAAAGTGGGCCGAAAACCCACTGGCAACGCCGCCGCGCTCCGAGCAAGAGGCGGATTATACGGGAAGAGGGCAGACGAGGCAACCCGGGAAGCGTTGAGCCGTAGGCAGATGGCAGCAGGCCCTAGGCAGTTGAAAAAACCGGCTCCGAGAGCCGTTAATTCACCTCTCAATTTTCGCGCTGCGGGGCGGCTGCCGACTGCCTACTGAAGTTTGGACTTGACGATCTCGCTGACGGTCTTCCCGTCGGCGTTGCGGCCGGCGAGGCGCGCGAGCGCGGCCTTCATCACCGCGCCCATCTCCTTCGGCGAAGACGCGCCCGTCTCGGCGACGGCCTCCTCGACAGCACGCTCGATCTCCTCGCGCGAGGCGGCGCGCGGCAGATACTCCTCGATAACGGCAATCTCGGCGCGCTCCTTCTCGGCCAGCTCCGCGCGCCCCGCCTGCTCGTACTGCTCGACCGAGTCGCGCCGCTGCTTAACCAGAGATTGCAGCGCCTTCGTCAACTCCTCCTCCGACAACTCGCCGCCCTTCTCAATCTCCCGGTTCTGCATCGCCGCCTTCACCATCCGCAAAGTAGAGAGCCGCGCCGCCTCCCGCGCCTTCATCGCCGCCGTCATGTCACTCGTGATGCGTTCTTTCAGACTCATGGCCCATAAGCTTACCGCCCGGAGCGCTTGCGTTCAACCGCGGCGCGGAGGTCTTCGAGGGTGGTGGAGGGGCCGTGGACGGCGGCGATGCGTTGGATGTCGAGGCCGGATTTCGTGAGCCAGTCGAAGAAGTGGAGGGTGGTGTCATTGACGGTCGTGGGCACGTACTTGCCGCTGAAGGGGAGGTTGGCTTCGGGCCGCGCCCTCCGTTGTAGGGCTCGACGACGAGGACGTAGGTGTCGAACTAGACGACGAGCGAGTTGGCCGCGCTCTCGAAGAGGTAGACGCCTTCGGCGAGGGTTAATCCTTTTCGTTCTACTCCGCGGCCTTGCGATGGCCGTTGGAGCGGGCGAGGTGCGCGGCGAGGAAGCGGCCGGTGTGCGAGGCGGGGGCGCGCATGATCTCTTCGGGGGTGCCGGTGGCGACGACGAGGCCGCCGGCGTCGCCGCCCTCCGGGCCGAGGTCGATGAGGTGGTCGGCCGTCTTAATCACGTCGAGGTTGTGCTCGATGACGAGGAGCGAGCCGCCCGCTTCGACCAGCGTGCGAAAGGCTGTGAGCAGCTTGTTGATGTCCTCGAAGTGGAGCCCCGTCGTCGGCTCGTCGAAGATGTAGAGCGTCTTCGCGCCCGTGCGCTTCGAGAGGTAAGAGGCGAGCTTGACGCGCTGCGCCTCGCCGCCCGAGAGCGTCGTGGCCGACTGTCCCAGACGCAGGTAGCCTAAGCCAACGTCGTCGAGGACGCGCAGGCGATTGGCAATCTTCGTGGTGTCGCGAAAGAAGTTCATCGCCTCGCGGACAGTCATGCTGAGCACGTCGTTGATGCTCTTGCCGCGGTA
>JBJMGQ010000392.1:0-7436 GCA_045807845.1 Pyrinomonadaceae bacterium
CGCCACGGCGTCAGCGTCCTCCGGTCGCAAAAGCTCGCCCGCCGCCGGCTCCGAAAGATACTGCTCCCTGTCGCGCGCAAGCGTGCGCACACGCATGTGCTGCGGACTGACTTCGCGCAGGACGCCTTCGTCGAGCGCGGCATAGAGAGAGCGACGCGCGTGCCTGTAAATTTTTTCCAGACGCGCTTCGACCGCGGGCGGCGCCGCTAAATCTTCCGCGTAGCCGAACCCGAGATCGAAGCCGCGCCCCTCTAACAGCTCAACCTTCTTCGAGCCTTCGGCGCGCAGAGCCTCGGGCGTGCGCGTGTCGCCGCCGGCCTTCATGTATGCGGCGTAGAGCGCGGCCGTGCTCTCTGCGTCCGCGCGCGGGAGCCCTCGCCCGTCCATAACGCCAAGCTCTTTGAGTCGCCTCTGCATCGGCGTGGCGATTCGTCTTCCCACACGGCGACGCAACTGCGGGTGCTCGCGGAAGGAGGTCGTCAGGTAGCCGAGCATCGGGTCGGCGTTGCCCGCCACGGCCATGAGGTAGGCGGGCGCCGCCGCGGAGACGATCTCTGCGGTCAACTTCTTCAGCTCCGCGGGCTCTATCCCCATGTGGAAGGTCGAGCACACGTCGAGCCCCATCGTCAGCCCGTGCAGCTTCGCCATCACAGTGTCTTCGAGACACGCGCGCAGAAGTTGCGCGCCCGTGCGGAAGACCTCCGGCCCGATGAAGCCTGCCACGTCGTTGACGATCATCCACGCGCCCGTCCGCTTCCCCATGTATCGCGCGACGCCGTAGCTGCGCGCTTCGAGCGTGACCATGTCCAAGCCTTCGGCCGCGCCGTTGGTGACCTCCGAGCCCTGCCCCGTCTCGAAGTAGAGACCGGGGAAGCCGCGCGCGAGTTCGAGCACGCCCTCAACGTCCAAGCCAACCATCCCGCCGAGCGCCTTCGACGTGCCGGCGAGACTCTGAAAGCCCACGTCCACACGCGTGCGCGCGCGTGCGCTCGACTGCTTCACGATGTCGGAGAGGACGCAGTAGCGCGTCGGGAGCTTGAGCCGCTCGACGACGGAGCGCAGCAGCTCTTCGAGACGGACGATTGTCTCCACGTCGTCGCCCGCGGGATTGAGGCCGAGGATGACATCACCGCAGCCGTAGCTCAGACCTTCGAGGATGGAGAAGAGTATCTCCTCCTCTTCGTCGCCGGGGCTGTTCGGCTGCAAGCGCGAGCCGAAGTGTCCGGGCGAGCCTACCGACACGCCCTCGCCCGGAAGTGGGTTGAAGAGGCCGCGCGCGACGGTTGACAGCTCCTCGTTCGACAACAGCTTGACGACCGCGGCGATTGCTTCGCTGCTCAAGCCGTCGCGGTAACGTCGAACCCATTCGGCGCCGCCGCCCAGCAGGACGTGCTTCAACTCCCCGACCGTCAGGCTTGAGATCTCCGACGCGAGACGGCGGTCGAGTGTTGCGTCGAGCGCCGCGCTCACGCCGTCTTCGACGAGCGAGGTCGCCGTCAATCTTCCAAGCTCGACCGCGCCGAGCGCCGTGCGCGCCGACGCGCGCACCGCCTCGTCACGCGTCCCGCCGACACCGATGTCGCCCTCCTTGAACTCGTTGGCGAGGGCGAACGCCCGCAGCAACTCCTCTCGATTGGAAGCCATGTTTCGATGTCTCTCCAACCCGGATTCTATCTCGAACCGTTGGAATCCAACACGCCGAGTGCAGACAAGTGTGTACGCTCGGGCACGAACGGGTGTCGCCATGAGTGGACAGTGTCGGCGCGCGCAGTCGCGTTTGCGGGGCTTTGCCGACATGCACCCCGCGGTATGCCAGTTGCACCTTACCTGCGCGCCCTTAGCTCACTTGTCAGTTAACTCGCCACTGTACCGGCGCGCGCCCCAGCGCGCTCGTGTCATGAAGCTCTACCACGACGGCGCCGCTCGCAACGGCGTCGCTCAGCCGCAACTCCACACTGCGAGGAGTTAAAACAAGCCGGGACGACACCCCGACATCCCTTGAGAACACGTCTCTAAGCCGCGGGCTCGACCGAGCCCCCGAGCGGCTACGACGTGAGTCCCGTTATGGGCTCGCCGCCTCCCCCAACGCCCCCGCGAGAGGCCGCGGCCCGACTGAGAAGAGGAGAAAAGTCTTATGCCATATATCTTCAAAGGTAAGCTCTGCGGCTACATCTGTCCCGACTGCCGGGAGCCGCTGTCGAAGGTCAGGGTGCGGCTCTACCGCGCGGGCGATGACCGTGAGGTCGTTGCGCGTGCGGTCGCCAACCCGAAGGACACGTTCGCCATCCTGACCGCGGAGCAGGTGGACGAGAGAAGTTCGCGACTCATCGCCGAGGCCGAAACGGACGCCGAGGGCGGCTTCGTCTTCAATCTCGACAAGGACGAGCAGTACGACGGCGGCCCCGTCGAGGTGGATGTCTACTGCGAGACCGTGCCGCGCGCCAAGCCGCAGCGCAAAGAGAGCGAGCCCGTCCAGTTCACCATCACGACCCTTCAGCCGCAGTGGCGCGAGGGCGAGCAAGCGCGCGTCGCTTACTGGGACTACTGCGTGCCGGCGCGCTACTGGTGCCTCGTGCGCGGACGCTTCCGCGCGTGGACGATCTGCGGCAAGGTCGTGCTCTGCGACCAGAAGCCACAAGCGCCCGTCGGCGGTGTCCGCGTGCTGGCCTACGACGCCGACATCGTGCAGGAGGACGAGCTGGGCTCGGCCATCACCGGCCCGGACGGTCACTTCCGCATCGACTACACGGCGGCCGACTTCAAGCGCACGCCCATCTCGTGGATTAGCTGGGAGTGGGTGAGCGGCCCCGACCTCTACTTCCGCGTCGAGTCGCTCGGCGGCGGCACACTCCTCGCCGAAGACCCTTCGCGCGCGCGCCACTCCGACCGCGAGAACGTCGGCCACTGCTTCTGCGTCACGCTCTGCGTGGACGAGGCGCCGCCCATTACGCACGCGTGGTTCACGCACGTCGGCGACTTCGACATCAACTCCGACTTCGCGGGCACAGGGCTCACCACGTCACCGCAGCCCGCGGGCATGCCGAACCAGCACGGCGGGCCCGGCTACGGCTTCTACGACGGCATCTACGGCTGGGGCATCAAGCTCAAAGGAGACTGCCCGTCCACGCACCCCTACGGCGGCGGCCAGCCCATGCGCTACCGCTTCCTCTACGAAGACTTGGTTACAGACCCCGGCAGCCTCCATCCCATCACGGCGAGTATGATCTCGGCGGTTGACGTGGGCGTGCGCGTCGTCAACTGGGACACCTACGGCACGGGCGCGGTGCCGACGGCGCAGACCATCTGGGTCGGGCCGACGGGCTCGGAGACGCCGCCGCCGCCGCCCACTCCGCCCGCCGTGCCGCCCGGCACGCCTTGGGGAGGGGTGCCGCCCGCGCTCATGAAACCGGACGCAGACGGCTGGGTGCAGGTAGACCCCACGTCGAACCTGCACGGCTACTCGGGGCCGCTGCTCTACTTCCGCACCTCGTCGGTCATCCCCGGCGGCGGCGCACCCGGCGACGGCGCGGGCCACGCCGTGAGCGACCCGAAGAGCGGTTCGCCGCTGCGCATCCGCTTCGAGGCCGAAGTGGTGCCACCCGCCGCGCCCGCGGCGTCGTTCTTCAACGAGCTGTCGAAGATTCACATCAACAACTGGTCGGAGGTCATCGAGCTTAACCTGCAACAGTTCATCGTGCCCGGGTCGAACTGCTGCTCGCCGATAAACGCCAACCTCGACATCCTCTACACGGCCGACCACGAGCTGATGAAGAGTTGGAACGTCAGCATTTCGAGCTGCGCGAGCGGGCTCGGTTGGACGGAGCCGCCGCTGCCACCGCCTCCGGGCACCACGCGCGGCGGCCACGGCACCAGCTCGCACAACACCTCGGGGTGGCCGAACTGCTCCTACCTCGTCTCGCTCGCAACCACACGCTCGCTGACCGACGGCGAGTTTGACGCGCTCAGCAACTCGACGTACGTCACGTTCTGCATCGAGCACTAAGCGTCTCTAACAAACACCCCGCCGCCATCCGACGGGCGGGAACGAAGAAGCCCGGCGCATGCATCCATGTGCCGGGCTTCTCTCTTGGGCATTTGAAATTTCAAATCTTCAAGGCTTGCCGACCGGCTCAAGCCGAAATCTGTATTCATAAGGTTTGGCGGGCAGGCGATACTCCGCGTGCGGCTGCGCGCCCCAACTGTCGTCGCCGCCGACGCCCATCTGCCGGTGGTCGAGGTTGACCGTGATCTCCTTCCCTTTCTGTATCTCGGCCGAGTGCTTCGCACGCTCAAGCTCGGACATCCGGAACGGCCACGCGCTGAAGTAGATTTCCGGCAGCCCCACCGCGCGGAAGCCGGCGCCCGACGCGTTCGTGAAAGAGACCCAGCGCACGTCCGTCCGGTTGCCGTTCTCCTGCGGCTCGACGTACGGCGTCCAAAGCTCATCGACCGTCGAGCGATAAAGGCCGACGGCCGCGCCCGTCCTTCTATCCCAATAAGTCTCCTGCGGCCCGCGCCCATACCATTCGACGTTGCGGAACTCTTCGGGGATGAGCATCTGCATCCCGACGCGCGGCAGCTCCGGCGCGCCCGCGGCCGGCGTGAGCGCACTCTCGACTTCAATGACGCCGCTCCCGTAGACGGTGAAGGACGTGCGCGTCTTCGAGCCCTCGGGCGGCAGCGTCGCCTCGGCCGTCACGCGCGCCGCGCCCGTGCCCAGCCGCTCGATTGAGACTCGCGTAACCTTCCGTTCGGCCGCGGCCGTGCGCCAGACGCCGAGCCGCTTCGCCATCTGATTGCCACGGTCGTTATCAATCGGCGCGCGCCAGAAGTTCGGCGCGAGCGCCCCCGCGACGAGCTGACGCCCCGCGACCTCGTATGCTTCGAGCGCGCCGCTCGCCTTCCCCACGCGCGCGAGGAAGCGCGGCCCGCGCAGCGTCACCGCATCGGCCGTCTCCTCGACCGCGAGCGCGGGCGCCGAGGCCGCGTCGAGTGGCGCAGCCTCGCGACCGCCGTAAGGCAGCGCGAACTGATCCCAAGCGACGACGTGCCCACGCTTCGCCCACGACGCATCGGCCGCGAGCGCGAAGGTGACTTTCAGGAAATACTCGGCGCCGGGCTTCAACGCCGGACGGTGCAAGGGCAGAGTTACTTCTTCGGACTGACCGGCCGCCGTCGTCAAGCGCGGCAGTTTCCCGCGCTCGACGACGGTGCCATCCTCCGTGAGTTCCCAGGAGCCTTCGAGAAATGAGAGGTCGCGGAAGATGTGCTTGTTGCGCACGCGCACGCGACCCGCGGCCAAGTCAACGGGCTCGACCTTGACGAACTGGTAGACCTTCTTCACCTCTTCCAGCTCGGGCTGCGTGCGCCGGTCTGAGAAGATGAGCCCGTCGCCGCCGTTGCCGTCGTTGGGATGGTCGCCGTAGTCGCCGCCGTAGGCCCAGAGGTCGCGGCCGTCCGGAGTCTTCTTGCGAAACGTCTGGTCAACCCAGTCCCAGATGAAGCCGCCGTGGAAGCCGCGCCGCGACTCAAGCACGTCCCAGTACTCCTGCAAGTTCCCCGTGCTGTTGCCGAGCGAGTGCGCGTACTCGACGAGGTAGAAGGGTTTGCCCTCGCCCTTCTGCTCCCAGTACTTCACAAGGTTCTGCGGCTTCGTGTACATCGGGTTGAACGCGTCGCTGTGGACGCTCGCGCCCGGCTCGTAGACGACGACAAGCTCCGGATGGTTCGTCTTCACCCACGCGCGCGCCGCTTCGAGGTTGCGACCCCAGCCGGCCTCGTTGCCGAGCGAGAAGAGAAAGATGCTGGCGTGGTTCTTGTCGCGCTCGACGGTGCGGCGGACGCGCTCGACGTGCGCCTCCGTGAAGTCTTCCGAGTCGGAGATACGCTGCTTGTCGTTCGAGCCGTAGCCGTGCGACTCGATGTTCGCCTCGTCCTGCACGTAGAGGCCGTACTCGTCGCAGAGCGCGTACCAGCGCTCGTCGTTCGGATAGTGGCTCGTGCGGACGGCGTTGATGTTGTGCTGCTTCATCAAGAGGATGTCTTTGACCATCATCTCGCGCGTCGTGACCTGCCCTAAGTCCGGGTCGTGCTCGTGCCGGTTGACGCCCTTGATGATGACGGGACGACCGTTGACGAGAATCTGCCCGTCCTTAATCTCGGTCTGGTGGAAGCCGACCCGCCACGGGATGACTTCGAGCACGCGGCCGCTGCCGTCCTTCAACGTGATAAGCAACGTGTAGAGGTTCGGCTCCTCGGCCGACCACTTCTTCGGCTTCGACACCGTCTGTTCGAAGATGATAGTCGAACCCGACCGGCGCGGCGCGCTCGCAAACTCGCCGCGCGTCTTGAAGACCGCGCGCCCGCGCTCGTCGAGCAGCCCCGCCTCGACCCTCACCGTCTCATCGCGCTCGGTCACGTTCCTCACCTCGACCTGCACGCGGAGCAGAGCGTCGCGGTAGCCCTCGCCGAAGGTGGTGACGCGCGCGTAGAAGTCCCGGACGTTGACGGGCGCGCGCGAGATTAGCTCCACGTCGCGGAAGATGCCCGAGAGGCGCCAGAAGTCTTGATCTTCCAGATAGCTCCCGTCCGAGAAGCGATAGACCTCGACGGCCACGGTGTTCTCACCCGGCCGGACGTACTTCGTCACGTCGAACTCGGCGGGCAGGCGACTGTCTTCGCTGTAGCCGACCTTCTGCCCGTTGACCCAGACGTAGCAGGCCGAGTTGACGCCGCGCAGCACGAGGAACGTCTCGCGCCCCGACCAGTCGGCCGGGACGTTGAAGGTGCGCCGGTAGGAGCCGACCGGGTCGCGCTCCTCGTAGGTCGTCCAGTCCTTCGGCGGCTCTTCGGTGACGCGCGGCGCATCGCGCTTGAAGGGATAGATGATGTTGAGGAAGATGGGCGTGCCGTAGCCTTCGAACTCCCAGTTTGAGGGCACGCGAATCTCCTTCCACGCCGACACGTCGAACTCCGGCTTGTAGAAATCAACCGGCCTTGCGGAAGGCTCCTTCACCCAGTTGAATTTCCAACGGCCGTTGAGCGACATCACGAACGGCGAGCCGTGGGCGGGCGCCGCACCCAGTGCGTACATGAGCGCCCCGCGCCGCGCCGTGGCTTCGTCGGGGTAGGGCACGAAGGTCGCGTGCATCGGCTCCCTGCCTATGCCGAAGACGCGCGGGTTCTCCCAGTCGGGCGGGTCTGCCTGCCGTGCCCGTGACGGAACAGATGCACAGGCGATTAGAAGAATGGCTGCGGCGACGAACCTTCTCATCGGTTGCTCCCCGGCTCGGCCTGTGGCGCGTGGCTGACCCATGCGCGGAATTTCTCGTCGAAGAGACGCACGGCATCGCGCTCGACCTCTGCGCGCGTGACGCCGCGCCCGGTCTCAAGCAGGCGCTCGTAAGATTCCGTCAACACGTCCGCGATACAGCGGC
>JBJMGQ010000393.1:0-7312 GCA_045807845.1 Pyrinomonadaceae bacterium
AACAGGAACGGCTCCTGGGGGACGAACCCGATGGCGCCCCGCAGCGTCGACAAGGCCAGGTCGTGGACGTCGTGACCGTCCACGAAGACCGTGCCCGGCGGCGGCTCGACCACGCGCGGCAGAAGGTTCATCAGAGTGGACTTGCCCGAGCCCGTCCGCCCGACGAAGGCGACCGTCTGCCCGGCCTCGATGCGGAGGTCAACATTCTTGAGGACGGCGGGCGAGTGCTCGCCGTAGGTGAACGTTAAATTCCGAAACTCGATGCGCCCGCGGATGGGCGGCTGCTCACTGACCCCGGGCGCATCTTTGATGGCGGGCTCGACGGCGAAGATGGCGTTCATGCGCTTGAGGCTCGCCGTGCCGCGCTGGTAGAGATTGGTGACGTAGCCGAGCGCGATGAGCGGCCAGATGAGCCGCATCAAAAAGAGCGTGAACTCGACGAACTGCCCCTTCGTCATCTCGCCGCGCACGGCGAGCATGCCGCCGTACCAGACGATTAAGACCATCCCGAGCCCGATGACGAACTGGATGAGGGGCCGCATCACGGCCGAGATGCGCACGAGCCCGAGGTTGCGCGTCGCGTACTCGCGGTTGAGGCTCTTGAAGGCTTCGACCTCCGCATCCTCCTGCGCGTAGGCGCGCACGACCCTCACGCCCGAGATGTTCTCCTGCGCGCGCGCAGTGATGTGCGAGAAGAACTCCTGAATCTTCTCGAAGCGGACGTGCACCTGCTGGCCGAAGTACTTCACCGTGAGCGAGACGAGCGGCATCGTCACGAAGAGGAGCAGGGTCAGGCGCACGCTGATGCGCAGCATCAGGGGGAGAATGATGAGGACGACGAAGACCGTCTGAAGCGTGTACATCACCATCGGCCCGGCGAGCTGCCGGACGGCGGCGAGGTCGTTCGTGGCGCGCGCCATCAGGTCGCCCGTGCGGTGCTCCTGAAAGAAGGTGAGCGGCTGCTTCTGTAGATGCGCGTAGAAGTCCTGCCGGAGGTCATACTCGACGTGGCGCGACATGCCGATGAGGATGTTGCGCTGAAGATAGAGAAAGACGCCGCTCACGACGCGCACGCCGATGATGATGAACGCGAAGAGGGTAATCGTCGCCCACGTCGGGCCGGAACTCAGAGAGTCCACGGCGCGCCCGACGTAGATGGGCTCCAGCACCCCGATGACCACAGAGGCCAGGATGCAGAAGACGCCGACGACGAGCGACTTCTTGTACGGGCGGAAATAGAGCGCGAATTTTCTGAGGTCGTCCATGAGAGCAAAGCCGGCCGCCGTTCGGCCGTTAAAGTATTAAAGCTGTCGCCTGTCCTTTACGTTTACTTCACTGCCTATGATGCGCGATTTTCGCCCTCAAAGCCAAATGCTCTCTCAAGTCACAATAAAAACCCGCGGGGACGGCCAAACAGCACGACTCTCATCATGCTCCGGGCCGCCCCCGCGGGGCGATAAAGATGCTTTGGAAAAGTCTACCCCGAACGTCAGGAGGGGTTGCAGGTATCCTGCATGTCCGCGGGCGCGGGCGCCTCGGACTTCATGTGGTTGAAGACCTCGCAGGTTTCGTGCGTGGGCAGGACGGGCTCGTAGGGTGCGGAGAAGATGTCTTCGGGCGGAAGCTCTGCCGTCGAGCAGACCTTGTTGCGCCCCGAGCGCTTGGCGAGAAAGAGCGCGCGGTCGGCGCTCGTCACCAGCAGCTCGCGCGAGCTGGCGTCGAGCGGGAAGGTCGCCACGCCGAGAGAGGCCGTGATGCAGCCCACCCCGGGCACCTCCGTGCGCTCGATGCGCGAGCGCAGACGCTCCGCGACGACGAGCGCGCCTTCGGGGCCCGCCTGCGGGAGGATGATGGCGAACTCCTCGCCGCCGTAGCGCGCCGCGGTGTCCACGCCGCGCAACTCTTCGCGCAGGGCGCTGGCGAGGATACGAAGGGCGGCGTCGCCAGCATCGTGCCCGTGCGTGTCGTTGACGTGCTTGAAGTGGTCGATGTCCAAGAGGATGAGCGAGACGGGCTGGCGCATGCGCGTCGCGAGATGCAAGTCGCGCTCAAGCTGTATCTCGAAGAAGCGGCGGTTGAAGCAGCCGGTGAGCCCGTCGGTCAGAGCCTGATGCTGCATCTGCTGGAAGAGGCGCGCGTGGTTGACGGCGACGGCGACCTGATCGGCCACCGTGCGCAGAAGCATCACCTCGTTCTCTTGCCAGAGGCGCTGCGGGTCGTCCGACGTGACCATCAGCACGCCCATCGTGCGGTCGTGGTAGATGACAGGCACGGCCGCCACCGGGTATGCGTCCGACACGTCCGCCTCGCTACAGCCGTCGTGCACGTAGCTCTTGATGCGCCCGCGCAGGCGCACGCCGAGCGCCTCAAGGTCACCGAGCATCTCGGTGCGCTCTGCCTCTTCTTGCTCTTCGCCCGCGCCGTCACGGAAATAGAACTTGGTCAGAGAGGACTGCCCGTGCTCGCCCTCGATGTTGAGCGCGCTCGACTGCGCGCCGAGCGCCTGCCCCACCTCGTTGACGGTCGTTTGCAGGACGCTCGGCAGTTCCAGAGTGCTGCGGATGGCGGTCGAGATGCGGTTGACGGCGATCTCGCGCACGGCCTGCTCTTGCAGGAGGCGCGCGAGCTTGGTCGTGACAGAGACGGTGAGCTGAAGCGAGGTCGTCTTCGGTACGCAGGTGCGGACGGCCTTCGAGAAGAGATGCGCGCGGTCGGGCAGCTCGGCCGTGACGCGCGCCATCAGGTATTCGAGCGCCGAGTAGACGATGTCGGGCTCGAACGACCAGATGACCTCATCGCCCGCCGACTCCTGTCCATCCTCGTCCTTCACGCGCACCGACGCCATCAGCGCCGAGAAGCGCGCGTCGGCGATGACGACGAAGCGCTCACGCCACTCGCCTCCGTCCGGCTTGTTCAAAAGTATCGGCTCGCGCTCGGAACCACAGGCGAACTGTGCCGCGCAGAGCGCGTCATCGGGCGCCGTGAAGAAGAAGGCGTAGCGGGCGAGGCGCCCCACGTCGCGCACGCGCGACACGTCGCGCAACGAGCGCTGCGTCTCCGGCAGAAGGCTCTCGACCACGAGCGCCGCCAGATTGTTCTCAAGCACCACGTCCTCGAAATATCGATGGAGCTGCACAATCGTAGGCTCCGCGCAACGGACGGGTGTCAGTTGGCGTGAGTGTTGTGCGAGCAGGGCGCTGTAGAGCGAGAGCATTGGGAATCCCAGTGGGAACAGGAAAGGGTAGACGCGAGTTCCGAGGATGCAAAGAATGTGTTAGACCATCTGGCAGGTCTATGGCAAACACATTTTGGCATAAGCCAACTGCGTTTGTCTATGCATTTTTAGTGGAGAGTGTGCAGTTTTTGAACATCGTTCGCGACCCGTCGAGAGCCGGATTCGACGACCGGATTCGGTAAGATATGAGGCTAAGTCTGTATGAAGTAAGTCATTGTGGCCGTTGCAATTATTTCAGCGCTGCCGTCGCGGGCTTCGACCGAGAGGATGCAGACGCGTCGGCCGCGGCGGAGGATGCGTGCGTGTGCCTCGATGCGGCCGCCTTTGGCGGGGCATAGGAAGTGAACTGTGAGGTCAACAGTGACGGTGCGGCCGTCGGGCTCGATGACGGTGTGGACGGCAAAAGCGGCGGCCGTGTCGAGGAGCGAGACGACCGCGCCGCCGTGCACGATGCCGCCCATCCGCGTCAACTCCTCGCGCACGTCGAGGGCGAAGGTGGCCGCGCCGCGCTCCGCACGGACGAACTCCAAGCCGAGCAGCCCTACGTAGGGCACACGCGCGAAGGTCTCTCGCAGCCGCACCAGCTCTTCGGCTGAAAGCTCTTGCGAGGTCGCGTCGCCCACGCTCACGAGCCGTAAATCCCTGTGCCTTCGAGCGGCTCGACGACGACCGCCGTGCCGTAGGCGAGCACCTCCGTGGCGCCGCTGGAGACCTCTGTGGCGTCGTAGCGCGCGCCGACGATGGCGTTGGCGCCCAGCTCGGTGGCGTGCTGAATCATGATCTCGAAGGCGTCGCGGCGCGTCGCCTCGCAGAGGTTCGTCCAAGCGGTGATGTTGCCGCCGACCATCGAGTGGAAGGCTGCACCGATGTTGACGAAGAGGTTGCGCGAGCGGACGACGATGCCGCGCACGACGCCGAGGTTCTGGCGGACGCGGTAGCCGGGAAGCTCGAAGGCGGTCGTCACCATCTGTGGCGAGACGGAGAAGCGCGGCTCGCTGACGGCGTAGGGCGCGCGGACTTGAAGTTGCTCATCGCTCATGGGGTGTTCCTCTGTTTAGTCAATCGCCGAAAAGGCTGGGCTGCTCATCGCCGCCGACCTCGCCGCCGGCCTCATACTCCTCGGGCGTCCATCGGTAGCGCGAGAGATCGCAGCGCCCCTTCTCGTTGAAGACGACGCCTTCGGAGACGAGCATGCGTTGTTGGAGGTCGGGCGGGACGATGACGCGCCCGGTGGAGCATGCGCCCTGCGCGTTGATGACTCGCTGCCACGGGACACTCTGGTCGGCCGAGTGCATGACGAAGCCGACCGTGCGCGCCGTGTAGCCCTCGCCGAGAATTTCGGCGAGCTGCCCGTAGGTCATCACGCGCCCGTTGGGGATGCGACGCACTATCTCGAAGACGCGCTCGCGGTAGCCGCGCGAGTTAACATCCACGGTCTCGGCCCTCTCCTGCTCGCCGCTCTCTTTCGACATCGCTCGGGGTTCGACCTCCTGTAGGGGTTTCCGAAGTAGTGATACGTTGCGGTGGTCGCGCAGGTTTTGAAAACTCTCAGACGCGGTCGAGGACGGGGCGCGTCAGCTCGTTGACCACGTCGCCGGTGTTGAGGACGGTCTTCGGCTCGAAGAGGAGGACGTGCGCCTCCTCTTCGGCGAAGGGCTTGTGCTCGACGCCGCGGGGTATGATGACGAACTCGCCCTCGCCGAGTCGCACTTCACCGTCGCGCAAGTGGATGGTGATCTCGCCTTTGACGACGAAGAACATCTCGTCCTCGTCGTCGTGCTTGTGCCAGACGAACTCGCCGCGAAACTTGACGAGCTTGACGTAGGCGTCGCCCACCTCGCCCGCGATCTTCGGGCTCCAGTGTTCGCCGAAGAGAGAGAACTTCTCAGACAGGTTAACCTTTTCGATCATTTCGTCATCCTTGCACCCAATCTCAATCGAGCGTGCGCAGGACGGCGCGCGCAGGCGCCCCGTCGCCGCTGCCGGCCGCTATCTTGAGCGGGAGGCAGCAGAGTTCGTAGAGCCCGGGCGTGACCGCGCGCAGGTCGAGCCCCTCGACGATGACGACGCCCGCGGAGAGCAGTGCGAGGTGAGTCTCGAACCCTTCGGAGCCGAACCTCTCGACCGAAAGATAGTCGATGCCGACGAGCCGCACACCGGCCGCGACGAGCGCGCGCGCAGCGGTTGGCTCGATGTACGCGAAGTCTTTGCGGAACTGCCCGCGCGGGTCTTCCCAGAAGGCCGAGTTGCGCGTCTTGAAGAGCACGCGCGTCGCCCCACGGAGCGCGCCGGGTTGCACGTGGCTTTCGTCAACGGCGTCCGCGTCCGAGGGAATCTCGATCACGCGTGCATGGCCTACGAGCGCGTCGAGCGGAAGGGAAGTGATGCCGGGTGCGCCCTCGATGAAGTGCGCCGGGGCGTCGATGTGCGTCCCCGTGTGCGCGCCGAAGTTCAGCACCGACACGTTCGCTTTGTCGCCGCGCGCAATCGCACTCCAAGAGCCGACTTCGATGCCGGGGTCGCCCGGGTAAGTCGGCGTCTCACCCGGCGAAATGGGCACGCTGATGTCGTAAATCCGCATGAGTGTCATGCATGGTATGTGCGTGCCGGTTGGCTGTCAACGAAGGGTGTGCGGCGTGCGAAGCGTCCTGTTGCGGGGGCGTGCGTGTGTGGGTTAGCATCGAGCCGACGAGTAACGGAGAAGATTTGCAGAGAGATTCGGAGAGAGATTCTGTCGTGAGCGGCGCGCCGCGCGTGGCCGCTTCGAG
This sequence comes from Pyrinomonadaceae bacterium, assembly GCA_045807845.1. Lineage (GTDB taxonomy): Bacteria > Acidobacteriota > Blastocatellia > Pyrinomonadales > Pyrinomonadaceae > QHXN01. Next base: position 6,004 of record JBJMGQ010000393.1, read on the forward strand.
CTATTTGAACACGGCGCCGCTCATCTGGAGCTTCGCGCGTGGGCGGCGCGGCGAGGTGGAACTCGTGACCGACACGGCGCCCGCGCGCTGCGCAGACATGCTCGCGCGCGGGCAGGTCGAGGCGGCGCTCGTGCCCGTCATCGAGTACCAGCGTTTGCCCGAGACGGCCGTCGTCCCCGGCGTCTGCGTCGGCGCGCGGCGCGAGGTGCACAGCGTCGTGCTCATCACGCGCGGGAAGGAGTTGAAAGAGGTCGAGTCGGTCGCGCTCAGCATCGAGTCGCGCACCTCGGCCGCGCTCGTCGAAGTCATCTTCCGCGAGTTCTTGGGCCGTGCGCCGCGACTCGAACCGTTCGTGCCGCAGTTGGCCGACATGCTCGAACGCCACGACGCGGCGCTCGTCATCGGCGACCCGGCGATGACGTTCGAGCGCGTGGGGCTGCGCGTCTACGACATGGCGGCGCTCTGGCGAGAGTTCACGGGGCTCGGCTTCGTCTTCGCGATGTGGATGGCCGACGCGGGCGCGTCCGGCAGAGTCCGTGCCGTTGACTTCGCCGCCGCGCGCGACGAGGGATTGGCGGCCGTCGAAGAGATTGCCGCCGCATACGAAAGAGAACTGGGGCGCCCGCGCGAGGAGCTCGTCCGCTACCTCACCGAAAACATCTCCTTCAGTCTCGACGAAGAACTCGCGGCCGGCCTCGAACTCTTCTTTCAGCTCGCGCACAAGCACGGCGTCACGCAGAGCTTGAGGCCGCTGAAATTTCTCGGCACGGGTGTTGATTAGAAATTTGCGGCAGACGAAACACGCCGCAAAGACACAGGCGGGCGACGGTGCTGCTGGCAAAATGCCGATTTGAAATTTCAAATTTGAAATTTGCGATAATCAAATGACTACGACAGACATTCAACCCATTCTCGAACGCGTGCTGGCGGGCGAGCGCATGACGGTGGAGGAGTGTACGCGGCTCCTCGAATCCTTCGACGTGGCGCGCATGGGCGTGGCGGCCGATGAAATCCGAAATCGCAAACACCCGTCCGGCATCGTCACGTATATCATCGACCGCAACATCAACTACACGAACGTCTGCAACGTCGTCTGCACCTTCTGCGCCTTCTACCGGCGGCCGGGCAAGCCGGACACATACGTCCGCACAGTCGAAGACATCTGCGCGCGCATCGACGAGACCATCGCGCTCGGCGGCACGGGCGTGCTGATGCAGGGCGGGCTGCATCCGGATCTGAAGATCGAGTGGCACGAGAAGCTGCTGGCGGGGATCAAGCAGCGGTTTCCGCAGGTGCATCTGCATTGCTA
>JBJMGQ010000394.1:0-6916 GCA_045807845.1 Pyrinomonadaceae bacterium
ACATCGGCGCCCATCGAGCGCGCGCCGGTCACGTCGAGGATGACGACCCGCGCGTGTCGCTCGACCACGGCGTGCAGCATGGCGGCGGTCAAAAGGTCTGCGCGCTCGCGGGTGAGACTGCCGATGACCGGCCCGAGCAGCACGCCTTCGGCGACGTTGATGACGGGCGTCGAAAGCTCCTCAATCAACTCGTCCTTGAGTCGGTTCGCCTCCTCTGCCTCGCGCTTGGCCGCGAGCAGCTCGTCCTCGAAGCGTCGGCGCTGGCGCATGGGCACGAGGACGCAGTCGTTGACGGCCGAGCCGTCGCGCTCCCTGCGCGCCGCGTTGGCGAGCACGGGCACGTCGTCGCCTGCGCGCGTGCGCAGAGAGAGGTAGACCTCCTCGGCGCGGCCGTGCAGCTTGAGCAGGGGGAAGAAGTGTGTCTGGTAGAAGATGCGTCCGCCGGCCGGAAGCAGCGTCTCGAAGTGACGACCCGACAGCTCGCGCTCTTCGTACCCGAGCCAGTTGAGCAGCGTGGCGTTGACGGCCAGCACGCGGCCGTCGTCGTCGAGCGACAGGAAGCCGCACGGGGCGTTGTTCAATAGCTCGTCCATGCGAACCGGTTCCGGCACGGGCTCAGGCTTCGTCGTCGGCGCCGAGATACTGCTTGATGACGCGAATCGTCTCTTCCGGATGGCTCATCTGCGGGCAGTGCCCTGTGGCCTCAAGCACGCGCAGAGTGCTGTGCGGCAGGTGGCGGCCGAGATACTCGCCGACCTCTGCGGGCGCGATAGCGTCCTCCGAGCATTGCATGATGAGTGAAGGCACGCGCACCTTCGAGAGGTCGCCGCGGTTGTCGGAGAGGAAGGTGGCTTCGGCGAAGCGGCGCGCGACGCGCGGGTCGGTCGAGCAGAAGCTCTCTTCCAGTTCGCGCGCCAGCTCGGGTCGCTCCGTGTTCTTCATCACGGCGGGCGCGAGGAAGTTGGCCCAGCCGATGTAGTTCCTCTCCATCAGTTCGAGCAGCCCCTCGATGTCTGCGCGCTCGAAGCCGCCGCGGTAGTCGGGCGGGTCGTTGATGTAGCAGGGCGAAGGGCCGACGAGCACGAGGCGCGAGAAGAGTCGCGGCTCTTTGATGGACGTGAGCATGCCGACGACGCCGCTTACCGAATGCCCGACGAAGACCACGTCGCGCAGACGCAGCGCCGCGCACACGTCGAGCACGTCGCGCGCGTAGCCTTCGAGCGTCGAGTATCTGCGTGGGTCGTAGGCGCGCAGGTCGGACTTGCCCGCGCCGACGTAGTCGAAGAGGACGACGCGATAGTCATCCTCGAAGGCGGGCGCGACGAAGCGCCACATGTTCTGGTCACACCCGAAGCCGTGCGCGAACAGCATGGGGCGCGTGCCGCGGCCCGACACCTTCACGTTGTTCCGCTTGAGAATATCTTCAGACACTTGTAACTCCCCTTATCAACCGCTGCGCCGGATGAGGCTCGCGGCGACGGCTGCCAGCTCGGCCAGCTCGACCGGCTTGGGCACGTGCATCTGGTAGCCGGCCCTCAGCGCGTGCATGCGGTCTTCGACGCGCGCGTAGGCCGTCAGGGCGATGGCCGGCACGCGCCCTCCGGCGCCGGCCGGCAGTTGGCGCACACGCCGCATCAGCTCGTAGCCGTCCGCGTCGGGCATCCCGATGTCACTGATGACAAGGTCGGGGGCGGACTTCTCAATCGCTTCCAGAGCCTCGGCGGCCGAAGCCGCGGCCGTCACCTCTGCGCCGCATTGACCGAGCCCCGCCTTCAACATCTCGCGCGTGTCGGGCTCGTCGTCCACCACCAGAATCTTCAGGCCGTCGAGCCGGTCGAAGAGGTCGAAGGTGGGCAGCGTGCTGCGTGCCGCGGGGTGGACGCGCTCGCCCTCCTCCTCCGCGTGATAGACGGGGGAGACGGGGAGCAGCACCGTGAAGGTCGCGCCGTGCCCCTCGCCATCGCTCTCGGCGCGGACGGTGCCGCCGTGCAGCTCGACGAGGTGGCGCACGATGGAGAGCCCCAGTCCCATGCCGCCGTGCTGGCGCGTCGTCTTCTGGTCGGCCTGCCGGAAGCGGTCGAAGACGTGCGGCAGAAACTCCGCGGGGATGCCCGCGCCGGTGTCGCTGACGGCGACCTCGACGTGCGAGTTCACGCGCTCAAGCCTGACCTGCACGCGCCCGCCGCGCGGCGTGAACTTGATGGCGTTCGACAGAAGGTTCCAGATGACTTGTTGGAGTCTGACGGGGTCGCCGGAGACGGAGACGGTGCCGGTGTCCAAGACCTTCTGCAAGCGCACGCCCTTGGCCTCGGCCGCGGGGCGCACGGACTCGACCGCCGCTTCGATGAAGGAGTTCGGGTCGATGGGTCGCACGTCGATGCGGAGCTTGCCGGTGATGATGCGCGACACGTCGAGGAGGTCGTCGATGAGCTGCGCCTGCGCGCGCGCGTTGCGCTCGACCGTCTCGAACGCGTGCCGAGCGGCGGCGGCATCGAACTGCCCTATGCGGAGCATCTGTGCCCAGCCGAGGATGGCCGTCAAAGGCGTGCGCAGCTCATGCGAGACTGTCGCGAGGAACTCGTCCTTGAGGCGGCTCGACTCATGCGCTTCGTGGTAGAGGCGCTCGGCCTCTGCACGCGCGCGCTGCGCCGACTCGTAGAGCCGCGCGTTGTCCATCGCGATGGCCGCCTGCGCGGCGAGCCCCTCGACGATGCGCGCGTGCCGCTCGGTGAAGACGCCGACCTGCGGCGAGCCGAAGAAGAGGCCGCCCAGCACCTCGCCCGAACGCGAGACGACGGGCACGGCCAGATAGCTGACTACGGGCAGGTGCCCCTCGGGCATGCCGAAGTAGGGCGAGTTCTTTCCGTAGCGCGGGTCTTGGTGCACGTCGTCAATGCGCACGACGCCCTCGGCGCGGAAGGTCGGGCCGAAGAGGTCTGTGGCGCGCGGCATGGGGAAGTGCGCGAACGCCTCGCGCGGCACACCCGACAGCGTGTAGAGCGTGTAGGAGGCGCCCTCTTCGTTGAGCACGTTGTAGAAGAAGGAGCCGAAGCCCGCATCAGTCATCTCGGTCGCGGCGTCGGTGACGGCCTGCACCATACGGTGGAGGTCAAGCTCGGCGGAGATGACGCGGCCCAGCTCGTTGATGATGGCGAGCGCCTCGGTCTGCTCGCGCAAAGCCTCCTCGGTCTTCTTCCGCTCGGTCATGTCCTGCACGACGCCGAGCATCCCGTGCACGCGGCCGTCCTTGTCGTAGAGGCCGCGGCCTCGGGCGAGCACCCAGTGGTGCGAGCCGTCGGCTTTCGCGATGCGGTACTCGATGTCGTAGTCGCCGTGCGTGACGAGAGACTCTTCGACGGCGACGCGCGCCCGCTCGCGGTCTTCCTCGTGGAGCAGTTCGCGCACGGCCGTCCAGGTGACGGGCCCGTCCGGCGGGAGGCCGAAGATATGCGCGGCCGTCTCGGAGAGTGTGACTTCGTCGGTCGCGGTGTCCCAGCTCCAGTCGCCGAGGCGCGCGGCGGCCAGCGCAAGGTTCAGACGCGTCGCGCTCTCGTCCAGCTCGCGCTGCGCACGCCGCTGCTCGGTGATGTCGCGCGCGATCTTCGAGGCGCCGATGATGCGCCCGTCGGCGGCAAGGATGGGCGAGACTGTCAGAGAGATGTCGAGGAGCGAGCCGTCCTTGCGCACGCGGATGGTCTCGTAGTGCTCAATGCGCTCTCCGCTCCTGATGCGGGCGAGGATGGCGGGCTCTTCGTCCAGATGATCCTCCGGGATGAGCATCGTCACCGAACGGCCGACGGCCTCCTCGGCCGTGTAGCCGAAGATGCGCTCGGCCCCTTTGTTCCAACTGGTGATGACGCCTTCGAGGGTCTTGCTGATGATGGCATCGTCAGCGGACTCGACGATGGCGGCGAGTCGCGCCTGCGCAAGCTCCGCGCTGCGGATGTCGGCGGGCTGTTCTTTCTCTGCGTCGATGTGAAGCGGTTCCTGTCGCGGTCGCTCAATAGGCATAGACACACTTATCCGGTCGGGTCGAATAAAAGAGGGCGAAGGGGAAAAGCATAGGGGATAAGTCGATTATACAGAAAATGAGAATGGCCGCCATCGCGGCGGCCGAGATTTACACTTTCATGTGACTGTAACTCGTTGAAGATGTTTGGCGTCCCGTACGGGAATCGAACCCGTGTTACCGCCGTGAAAGGGCGGTGTCCTAGGCCGCTAGACGAACGGGACTTGAAGGGTTGTAACGGCGGGGATTAAGTTACCGTACCGCTTTGGACGTGTCAAACGAGGTGCGGGTTGGGGCGTGCATCCTTCCCGCGCCCCGCAGGCATCGGAGTGTCAAAGCAAGTCCGGGGCGCTGTCCACGTTCAGAGGACGTGCTCGCGAGAAATTTGTAAACGATAATCCCTCAAGACATTTTCTAACGAAGACCACGCGCGGAGGCTCGCCATGAAGACCGGATTGCCGCTCCTCTTACTCGCACTGCTTCTGCACACGCACGCAACGACGACGCTCGCACAGGCGCCGGCCGAGACGAAGGCGGCGGCCGAGGCCGAGCGTGTGCGCGTCGAGCTTGAGCGCAAGGCGGTCGGGCTCGTCGAGGAGGCGCTGGCCGAGGCGCAGTCGTTGAAGCTCTTGGAGAACCGCGTCCGCGCGCAGACGACGGCCGCGCGGCTGCTCTGGCCCCGCGACTTGAAGGCAGCGCGCGCGGCCTTCAAGTCGGCGGCCGACAGCATCGCCGTGATGAACGCCGACGTTGACCCGGAGGATGCGCAGTTCTACAACGCCGTGCAGACCGTCGCGCAGCTCCGCGGCGAATTGATCAACGCCGCGGCGCCGTACGACGCGAACCTCGCGCTCGAATTTCTGCGCGCGACGAGGCCGACGTATCTGGATGCACTCGCAGCCGCGGGCTACGGCCAGCCGTGGCAGGAGCAGTCGTTGGAGATGAGCATCGTCGTCCAAATCGCGGCGCAGGAGCCGCAGAAGGCTCTGGAGATTGCCGAGGAGAGTTTGAGCAAGGGCGTAAGCATGTCGCTGCTCGGCGTGGTGCAGCAGTTGAGATTGAAGGAGCCGGCCGCGGCCTCGAAGCTGGCCGTTGAGATCGCGCGCAGGCTCCGCCCCGAAGATCTTCGGAGCCAGAACGAGGCGGGCGCCGTCGCGCAGCAGCTCATCCTGTTGACGCGCCCGGCCGAGAACCCGCAGGCCAACCCGGTCGCGAACTCGACGGGGGCGGTGCTGGTCTCCGCCGGGAGCGTGGTGCCCGACTCGGGCGGTGCCGCGCTGCTGGACGAGCAGACGCGCCGCGAGTTGATCGAGAAGGTGTTGACGGCGATGGCGGCCGGCGCGCCGAGTCAGGGCGGGGGCTACAGCCTCTTCTACGCCTTTCAGGCGCTGCTGCCCGAGTTGGAGAAGACGGTGCCCGCGCGCGCTGCGGCGCTGCGCCGCCAAGCCGACGAGATAGAGCGCGGCTTCAATCCGTACCAGCGGCAGATGCGCCCCTTTCAAGAGGTCATGCAAACGGGGACGGTCGATGCGTTGTTGGAGGCCGCGCGGAAGGCGCCCGCAGAGGTGCGCGACCAAATCTACATGCACGCGGCGTGGAAGGTCTACAACGAGGGCGGCGACGCCGAGCGAGCGCGCCAGATTCTTGAGAGCGTCTCCAACCCGCAGCAACGCGCGCAGGCGCGCAGGGATATGGAGCAGCGCGCACACTGGCGCGCGGTGCAGGAGGGCGACTATAAAGAGGCTCGACAGGCCGTGTCGCGCCTGAAGACGCCCGAGGAGCGCGTGCAGGGCTTCTTGCAGATAGCGGGGCGGGCCGCGGCGGCCGGCGACCCGGAGACGGCGCGACAGGTCTTGGACGAGGCGCGCGTGCTCATCGAGTCGCAGACGCGCGGCCAGCAGCAGTTCAGCTACCGCCTGCAAGTCGCCAACACCTACGCGCAGTTCGACACGGACGCCTCGTTCGAGGCGGTGGAGTCGGCCGTCGCACGGCTCGACGGGCTGTTGGACGCGGCCGAGGTGCTCGACGGCTTCGGGCAGGACTCTTTCAGGGAGGGCGAGCTTAAGCCGCAGGGCAGCTACATCTGGAACGAGATGATCAACCAGTGCGCGCAGACTCTGGCGCTGCTCGCACGCACCGACTTCGAGCGCGCCGCCGCCGTCGCGAAGAAGTTCCGCCGCCCCGAGGCGCGCACGGGCGCGCAGCTCATCCTCGCGCAGACCGTGCTCGCCGGGCTCACGCCTCCGAGCCGCAACGTGGGCTCCGCGGTGGTGCCGATCATCATGGAGGAGAAGAGGAAGTTTTAGCTGACGCTGATGAGGTGCGGGCCGCGCTCTGCGACGCGGCCGATGAGCGCGGCGTCGGGGTAGCTCTTGCGCAGCGCCGTGAGCAGGTCTGAGGCGCGCTCGCGCGCGACGGAGATGAGCAGGCCGCCGGCCGTCTGCGGGTCGAAGAGAAGGGAAGCGAGTTCGCGTGTGACTCCTTCGCCGAGCGACACGTCCTCGCCGACATAAGCTCTGTTCGACTTGTCGCCGCTCGTCAGCAACCCGGCCGCGGCCAACTCGCGCGCGCCTCGGATGAGCGGCACGCTCGACGAATCAATCTCCAAACTCACGCCGCTCCCGCGCGCCATCTCCCACGCGTGGCCGAGCAGCGCGAAGCCCGTCACGTCGGTCGCCGCCGAAGCGCCCGCCTCCGTCATCAGGCGCGCCGCCTCGCGCCCCGAGAGCAGCATCGTGTCGAGAGACGCGCGCGTCACCTCCTCACTCGCCTTCGCGAACTTGATGCCGGTCGAGACGACGCCCGTCCCGATGGGCTTCGTCAGGAGCAGCACGTCGCCGGGTCGCGCACCGCTGTTGGTGACGACGCGCGCGGGGTCGATGAGTCCCGTCACGGCGTAGCCGAACA
>JBJMGQ010000395.1:0-30895 GCA_045807845.1 Pyrinomonadaceae bacterium
CCATCTGCCTTCTGCCTGCTTCTTTCAGAAGAGCGAGGGCTGGTCTTCGAGTTCATCGGGGCCGACGACCTCTTCGCCGAGGAGGCGTTTGAGCTTGTTGGCGCTGGCGGGGGCGTGGCCTTCATAGAAGTTGCTGAAGTAGGCGCAGACGTATGGGACGCGTTCGCGGAGGCGCTCGATGGCGGCGGCCCATTTATCCAGATTGAGGTCGCGGGGGCGGACGACCTCGTCGAAGCGTGTGAGGTCGCGTGCGCCCATCCAGCGCACGTAGGCGAAGTCGGAGGTGTCGAGCAGCGTGGCGGCCGCGCGCCACACGCGCTCGCGCGTGACCCAAGGCGCTTCGATGAGCGCGAGCGAGACGTTGCGCTGGAGCGAGAGCGGCACGAGCAGTTCCTCCTCGAACCAGAAGGGGTCGCGCAGCTCGACGGCGAAGCGGATGTCCGTGGGCAGCAGCGGGAGGAACTCGGAGAGCGCGCGCAGATTCTCGCGCGTGGCCTCGAACTGCGGCGGAAGTTGGATGAGCACGGCGGCGAGCTTCTCTCTCAAACGCCGCGCGCCGCGACAGAACTCTTCGAGCGCGTCGGCAGCCGCACTCCCGCGCAGAGACTCCTCATGCGTAATCTTCTGCGGCAGCTTGAGCGCGAAGGTGAAGCCCGGGGGCGTGCGCCGCGCCCACGCGTCGTAGGTCGAATCCGTTGGTGCGGCGTAGAAGGTCGAGTCCACCTCGACGGTGTCGAAGGCGCGCGCGTAGGCGTCGAGCATGTGCTCGGCGCGCGTTCCATTCGGGTAGAAGACCGGGCGCGCCGCAGCGGGCGGCGTCACCCAGTCCTCGTAGTTCCATCCCTGGCACCCGACCTGCACGCGTGGACGTGAATCAGTTTGAGAGTCAGCCATCTGTTGTTTCTCGACCGGCGCGGCAGACGATGAGTTGCACGATGCCGAGCAGGTGCTTCTCGACCGACAGCACTTCGAGCCCTGCGCGGCGCACCTCATCCAACGTGCGACGGTTGAAGTGGTCGTCCATGAGCGCGACCGTCAAGAGGCTCAGCGCGTCGAAGGCGTAGCCGAGCACGCCCGCGGGGCGCACGTGTTCGAGCAGCACGACGCGCCCGCCCGCGCGCACGACCCGGCGCAGCTCCCCGAGCCCTTCGGCCGGCGACTCGACCGAGCAGAAGACGAGCGTGGCGACGCCCGCGTCGAACGTCGCGTCGGCGAACGGCAGACGCTCCGCGAACGCACGCACGAGGAGCGAGCCCGCGGGTCGCTCCGGCTTCCCCGTAGCGCGCAGAAGCATCTCGCAACTCGGCTCGACGCACGCGGCGCGCGCGCCCGTGGGGTAGAAGGGAAAGTTGCCGCCCGTCCCCGCGCCGACCTCAAGGAGACGGCCGCCGCCTTCGGCGAGCGACGGCGCGACCTCCGCGAGCGCACGCGCACGCAGACGCGCGAGCCCAATCCTTTCGAGCGGGCGCATGTTGCGGTCGTACACGGCCGCGAAACGGTCGTAGACCTGTCCCGTCTTCCTCAACGTCCTCCTCCGTTCAAACCGGGCGCCGCCGCGAGTATCTCACACGCCGTCGCAGCAGACGCGCGGCGTCCCGCCCGCGCGAGCTCGTCTCTACAAATCCGCGTCTTTCCTCCAGAAAATTGAAGCGGCATCCAAAAAATTATAGACTCGCGCCCGGGGCCGGATTCCTAAATGTGCGCGACGCGCGGTTTAAGCCGCGACCCCGTGCGGGCATGACGGTTGCCTTTAAGTTTTACCGCAACAGACGCGGGGGCCCGAGGCCCCCTCAACGGACAGTCCCTCGACCGAGGGTTTTCCGTCCACCTTTCTTCGCAGTCAGTCTCAGGGTCGCAAGCGCTTCGGCGACTCTTTCATAAGGGTTCAAACGAATACGACCTCTGACCGCGCGCGGGCTCGGACGCGACGCGGCCGTCTCCTATTTCCCAAGCCGTCTTTATCCAGCGCCGCGGGCAGCGCGGCGACCTTCGGAGAGCTCCCCAAACACACGGCCACAGGAGGATATGACATGCGAAGCGTTCTACGCGTATTGACGAGCGGGTTACTGTTGGCGCTGTTCTGCGCCGCCGCCTTCGCTCAAGGTTCACAGACGGGCGGTATCACTGGGGTCGTCACAGACCCGCAGGGCGCGGTCGTCCCCGGCGCCACGATTGACGTGATCAGCGAAGCGACGGGCAAGCCCGAGCGGCGCGTGACGACGGGCGACGACGGCAGCTACACGGTCTCGCTCCTTCCCCCCGGCACCTACAAGCTGGAAGTCACGGCCAAGAACTTCAAGAAGACGGTCGTCACCGACGCCGCCGTCCGCATCACCGAGACGACGCGTCAGGACGTGACGCTCACCGTCGGCGGCGTCACCGAAACCGTCGAGGTGCAGGCCACCGAGACGCTCGTCAACGCGGCAAGCCCCGTCACGGGTCAGGGCGTCAACGCGCAGACCATCGAGCGCCTGCCGCTCGCCAACCCGAACGTCCTCTTTCTCCTCTCGCTCTCGGCCGGCACGCTCTCTGAGCCGACCGACGTGCGCACGGCGGGGCGCGGCAGCGTGGACGTGAACGTCAACGGCGGCCGCACCTCGAACAACAGCATCACGCTCGAAGGCGTCAACGTCAACGACTTCAACCTCGCGCACTTCGACACGGTGCCGCTGCCGAACCCGAACGTGCTGCAAGAGTTCAAGGTCGCCACGTCGCTCTACGACGCGACGCAGGGGAGCAAGGGCGGCGGCGCGCTCGGGCTCGTCATCAAGACCGGCTCGAAGGACTTCCACACCGACCTCTACTGGATGCACCGCAACGACGCCTTGAACGCCAACGACTTCTTCTTCAACCGCGACGGCAAGAAGCGGCCGAAGTTCCTCCAGAACGTCTTCGGCGGCACGGCCTCGGGGCCCGTCCCCGGCGCGGGCGGCTTCTGGTTCTTCAACTATCAGGGCGTGCGCGCGCGCAACGGCGTTGACCCGAACGGCTCGACGACCAACCCCATCGTGCAGAACTTCGCGACCGCGCCCGACGGCACCACGTCCGCCGCGCTGCTCGCCGCGCAGTTCAACCTGACCCCGGCGCAGATCGACCCCGTGGCCGTCAAAATCCTGAACCTTCAGGACGCGCGCTACGGCGGCACCTACCTCGTCCCGCGCCGTGGGCAGACCGCGTGCGGCACGACCCTCAACGGCCTGACCGCCACCGACCCCGGCAACTTCACCTGCCAGTTCGCGGCCGTCGCGCCCGTGACCGACAACCAGTACACGATCAGCTACGACCGCTTCTGGCGCGGCGGCAACGAGAAGCTGACCGGGCGGTGGTTCTACGACAACGGCTCCATCGCCAAGCCCTACGGCACGGACACAAGTCTGACCTTCCCGCGCACCGACATCCAGAAGAACCGCTTCCTCTCGCTCAACTACACGCACATCTTCAGCCCGTCGCTCATCAGCGAGCTGCGCGCCGGCTACAGCCGCTACATCGCGGCGCAGAGCCCCATCGATCCCGTTAGCTTGGCTGACATCGGCGCCGTGCGCGGCAACAGCTCGGAGTTCCCCGGCATGTACCGCGTCTCGGTGACGGGACTCTTCTCCATCGGCACGGGCGTCAACGACGACCGCGCCACGACCTCGAACCAGTACAACATGGTGGAGACGGTCTCGTGGATTCGCGGCAAGCACAGCATGCGCCTCGGCGGCGAGGGCGTGCAGTACCAGCTCAACCGCTTCAACAACTTCTCGGTGCGCGGCTCGCTGACCTTCGGCGGGACGGGGACGCAGGCCAGCGCGTTCACCAACTGCAAGAACGACACCAACGACTGCACCGCCTTCCAGAACTTCCTGCGCGGCCGCATCACCGCCATCCAGTCGGCCTTCGGCGACCCGGCGCGTAACTTCATCGCCACCGACTACGCGGGCTTCTTCCAGGACGACTACAAGTGGTCGCAGCGGCTCACCTTCAACCTCGGCGTGCGCTGGGAGGGGATGAGCTTCGGCCGCGACAAGCTCTACCGCGCGGGCATCTACGACCCGGCGCTCGCGGCCGCCGGCAAGAATCCCTTCCTCTTCCCGGAGAAGGTTGACCTCGCCGGCTTCAAGGGCACCCCGGGCGTCCCGGACTGCGCGCTGAAGGACTGCTTCGACGGCAACAACTGGGCGCCGCGCGTCGGTCTGGCGTGGGACATCGGCGGCAACCAGAAGACGGTCATGCGCGCCGGCTACGGCCTCTACTACCAGCGCCTCTCGAACCAGAATATTCTTCAGAACTCTCTGGCCGCGCCGTTCACGGTGCAGCCGCTCGACAACCGCGCCAACCCGACGGCGCTCCAACTGGCTAACCCGTTGGCCTCCATCCCGCCCCCCTCCATCGTCGCCACGGCTTACATCCCCTCGGCGACCTTCTTCGCGGGCTTGCGGCGCACGTCCGGCTCCGGGCCGCTCGACCCGAACGACCCGAACGTGGCCCCGATCTTCGTCAACGCCGCGGGCGAGCGCTGCCTCAACTACGGCGGCACGGCGACCAACTGCTCGATCAACCTCGCGTCGTTCACCTCGGCGCCGCTCGACGCCTACACCCCCTACACGCAGCAGTGGAACATCACGCTCCAGCGCGAGCTGGGGAGGGGCTGGGCGACCGAGATCGGCTACGTCGGGACGCACTACATCGGCGGCCTCGGCATCTGGGATCCGTATCAGGCCAAGGTCGTCAGCGCGTCGAGCCCGCTCACGGTGCACGACATCAACGGCAACAGCTACACCATCACCAACAACACGGTGAACAACGAGGAGCTGCGCCACCAGATCATCGGCCTCTCGCGCAAGCGCGGCGCGCGCTACTCCGGCAACATCGGCCAGTCGAAGTTCGGCTCGCTTCAACTGACGGCGCTCCGGCGCTTCCAGCGCGGCCTCTACTTCCAGGCCGCCTACACCTACTCGCGCACGACCGACAACGTCAGCGGCTCGCTCTCGACCGACGAGCTGAACGCGACGCGCAACGGCCAGAACGGCGCGAACATCTACAACGACCAGTCGAACCCGCAGCAGAACTACGCGCGCGGCGACTTCGACCGGCCGCACCGGCTCATCGTCAGCTACTCCTACGACATCCCCGTGCCGCACGACGGCTTCTTCGACAACCAGTTCTTCAAGGGCTGGTCGGTGAGCGGCATCACGACCTACCAGAAGGGCTTGCCCTTCTCCGTGACCGACTCGACCTCGGGCGGCATCTTCGGCACCACGGCGGGCACGGCGCAGTTCACCTGCGGCAGCATCGAGTCCGCCTACACGACGGGCACCACCGAGCAGCGCCTTGCGCACTACCTGAACCCGGCCTGCTTCACGACGGCGCCCATCATCCCCGCGGCCGGCTTCGCCGCGAACCCCGGGGCGACCGGCTTCGGCAACACGCCGCGCAACGCCTTCCGCGGGCCGCGCCAGTCCAACTGGGACTTGTCGCTCATCAAGCACTTCCACATCGGCGAGCGTCACCAGTTCCAGTTCCGCTCGGACTTCTTCAACCTCTTCAACCACCCGGTCTTCCGCTTCCCGTCGGTGGTCAACATCGGCACGCCCTCGACGTTCACGCTCATCAACTCGACGGCCGTCCCGCCGCGTCTCATCCAGTTCGGGCTGAAGTACAGCTTCTAAGCCCGCGCCCGGTTCGCCCACGAGTCCCGCCGCCGCGGCGGGCCGCTTCCCGGAGGGAGGGCTCTCGAAAGAGAGTCCTCCCTCCTTGCCTTTCACACGCCGCGGGTGGATATTGTCGCCGTACCCCTTTATCCAAACGTCGCTTCGCCAAAGCAGAGGAGGGCATGTCCCTTGTTCAGGCGTTTCTTGCTCTCGCTCCTCGCCCTTGCCGCCCTGTCGGCGGCGCACGCGCACGCGCAGACCACCGAGCGCGACCGCGACGCCTATAGCCCCGCGACCAACACGGGCGACATCACCGGGCAGGTGCGCTTAAACGGCGCGTTCACACCGGCGCAGGGCGTGCGTGTCGTCTTAGAGCGCGTCGGCGGCGGCACGCTCGACCAGATGACGACCGACAACCGCGGCCGCTTCCGCTTCGCCTCGCTTCAGCGCGGCCAGTACGTCGTCAACGTCACCGCGCCCTGCTACATGCCCGACCGCCGGCAGGTCGAGCTGCTCGTCATCTTCCGCTCCTACCTCGACGTAGAGCTGACGCCCGACACGACCTCGCCCAACTGCGCGACGGCCGCCCGCGGCGGCGGTACCGTGCCCGCTGCATCGGTTGACGCGCGTGTCCCCGAAGAGGCGCGCAAGGAGTACGACCGCGCAGCCGCCTCGCTCGCGAAGGGCAAGGACGAAGAGGGGCTGACGCGCCTGCGCCACGCCGTCGAGCTTTACCCGGACTTCTTCGCGGCGCACATGCTGCTCGCCTCGGCGCACACGAAGGCCGGTCGGCTCGGAGAGGCCGAGACGGCGTTGGAGCGCGCCGCGAAGATCGACCCGCGCTCGTCCGCCGCGCTCGTCTCGCTCGGCGAGGTGCGGCGCCGCCTGAAGAAGACGGCCGAGGCCGAAGAGGCGCTGGCCGCCGCGCTCAAGCTCGAAGAGGCTTCGTGGCAGGCGCACCTCGCGCTCGGCCGCCTCTACCTCGACACCGACCGCGCGCGCAGCGCCGCGCCGCACATCGGCCGCGCGCTCCAACTCAAGCCCGACTTCCCCGACTCGCACCTCTTCGCCGGCAACCTTCTCCTCAAGTTGGGCGAGCCCGCACGCGCCCTCGCCGAGTACGAAGAGTACCTGCGCCTCGCCCCCAACGGCGACTATGCGGCCCCCACGCGCGACCTCGTCGGCAAGCTCCGCAAGACCATCGCCGAGCGGAAGGACGACTGACCGACCCGGCTTGACCCCGTCGGCTCGCGGTGTTAGCGTGTCACACCTCAAAGCCGGGACAGACAGAGACGAACGAGCCCGGGCTTTAGTTCTTTCAACTTCAAGTTTCATCGCTGTTCCGGCCCCCACGCGGGGTCGGCCGTCGCAGGTTCAAAGGGAAGTCGGGTGCAAAGCCCGCACGGTTCCCGCCACTGTGTACCGGCGATTCGTGCCGCACTCTTTCTGCAAGTCAGAGGTCACTCGACCCTTCGGTCGGGGAAGGCCCAACGAGTGCGGCGCGTTCGAGCCGGGAGTCAGGAAACCTTGCCTGCTTGTTAGCAGTTTTCAGTTTTTAGTTTTCAGTTTTCAGTAAGAGCCTTGCTCCTTCTGAAAACTGAAAACTAAAAACTGAAAACCGCTCCCCGACGGAGGCGACCGCTCAAGCGCCCCGGGAAAGGGCGAGTGGCGTCGGGCATGAACCGGGAGCGCGTGGCGTTCGGCAGTTCGAGTCTATCGAACGCGGCGACAAATGGCTCCGGCGGGTTCATTCGAGTTCATCCGGCAAGCCCTCGGTCTTCCACTCGGAAGACCGAGGGCTTTTGTGTTTATCGGGCCGGAGACTCTTGCAGCCCATCGCGTTAACACTTAGGCCCCGCTTTCTCTCTCCCGCGGCGCGCGACGGCACTTCCGCACGCCGCGAGAGGAGTTTTACGAGATGAGGAGAGAGATTTTGAACCGCACGTTTGTCATCGTCTGCACGCTGCTGCTCGCGGCCTGCCTGCCCGCGCTCGCACAAGCACGACAACAGGGCGCGACCCTCTCGGGGCGCGTCACAGACCCGCAGGGCGCGGCCCTCTCCGGCGCCTCTGTCACGCTCCACGAGCGCGCGCGCACACAGGTCAGACTTTCGACCGTGACCGACGCCGCGGGCGCTTACCGCTTCGAGCGCCTCGCACCCGGCGAGTACCTCGTCGAGGTCGAAGCGCAAGGCTTCGCACCCGCAGCCGCGCAGGGCCTCACGCTCGCGCGCGACGCGGCCGCCGCGCTCGACGTGCGGCTCGAAGTAGCTGGCGTCGCGGCCGAGGTCGTCGTCACCGCTTCCGACACGCCGCAGACCGTGGACGAAGTCTCGAAGGCCGTCCGCGTCGTCACGCGCCGCGAGATCGAGGAGCGCGACGAGGCGACCATCGCCGATGCACTGACGACCGTGCCCGGCCTGCGCGTGCAGCAGCTCGGCGGCCCCGGCTCGCTCGTCTCCATCAAGACGCGCGGCCTGCGCAATCAAGACACCTCCGTCCTCATCGACGGCCTGCGCTTCCGCGACCCCGCAGCGCCCGAGGCCGACGCGACGAGCCTCCTCTCCGATCTTCAAGTCACAGACGCCGGTCGCGTCGAAGTCCTGCGTGGCTCCGGCTCCTCGCTCTACGGCACGAACGCGTTGGGCGGCGTCGTCAACGTCGTCACGGACGAGGGCGGCGGCCCCTTCCGCGGGCAGCTCTTTGCCGAAGGCGGCGGGATGGGCTTCGCACGCGGTCGCGCACAGTTCTCCGGCTCCGCGGGCGAGGCCGAGCGTCTGGTCTGGAGCGCGGGCGTCTCGCACCTCAACGTCTCGAAGGGCGTGGACGGCGACGACGCCGCGCGCGCGACCAACGCACAGGGGCGTGCGCTCATTCGCCTCACGCCGACGGCGACGCTCTCGGCGCGCGTCTACGCCTCCGACTCCTTCGCGCAGCTCAACGAAGAGCCGCAGACCGTCGGCACGCTTCCCGCGACCGGCATCATTGATGCGCGCCCCGTCTCGCGCGCAGAGCTGCGACGTTACGAAGCGGGCACGCCTTTAAGTCAACTGAACTTGGGCAACGCGACCTTCCTGCCCGCGGCCAACGATGCCGACTTCTCGCGCGCGGCGCGCTTCTTCTCCGGCGCCGTCACCTTCGCGCAGCGGCCGTCGGAAGCGTTCGGCTACTCCTTCACCTACCACGGTCTTTCTACGCACCGCTCGCTCAACGAAGGCCCGTCCGTCCCCGGCTCGCCCGCCGACTTCTTCTTCGAGCCGCAGGGCTCGACCGTCAACGACTTCGACGGCACCGTCCACACCCTCAACGCGCGCACGGACTTTCGTCTCGGCAAACATCATCTCATCAACGCCGGCTACGAGTTCGAGCGCGAGACCTTCTTTACGCGCTTCGTAGACGTGACGCCCTCCGGCAACTCCTCGGCCGACGTGGACGAGCGCAGCCACTCCTTCTTCGTGCAAGACCAACTGCGCTTCCTCGACGAACGCCTCCAACTCTCCGCGGCCTTCCGCGCGCAGACCTTCTCCTTAGGCACGCCGCGCTTCACGCCGACAACAGGCGCGCCCTACGCGGGACTCACGTTCGACTCGCCGCCCGATGCATACACGGGCGACGGCTCCATCGCCTACCTCTTCCGCACACAGGGCACGAAGCTGCGCGCGCACGTCGGCAACGGCTATCGCAAGCCCTCGCTCTACGAGCGCTTCGGCACCTTCTTCAGCCCCTTCTTCGGCTTCAGCGCCTTCGGCGACCCGCGCCTCGCGCCCGAGCGCTCCATCGCCTTCGACGCAGGGCTCGACCAGACGCTCGCCTCGAACCGCGTGCGACTGTCGGCCACATACTTCTACACGCGCCTGCAAGAGGTGGTGGCTTTCGGCGACACGCCCGCAGACCCCTTCGGGCGCTTCGGCGGTTACATCAACACGGGCGGCGGCCTCTCGCGCGGCGTCGAGCTGAGCGGCGACTTTGCGCCCGCGCGCTGGCTCGACCTCTTCACCTCTTACACACACGTCAACAGCGACCAGCGGCGACCCGCAGTGGCCGGCGTGCTGCGCTCCTTCGCCACGCCCGAGCACCAGTTCTCGCTCGTCGCCAACGCGCGTCTCGGCTCGCGCGTCGCCGTCAACTTCGACCTCGTCGCATCCACCAACTACCTCGCGCCGCTCTTCGACAACCGCACGTTCACGAACCGCGCCTACCGCTTCGACGGCATCCGCAAGGGCGACCTGACGGCGAGCTACACGCTCCCGCTCTCCGACTCGCGCCGACTCCGTCTCTTCGGCAAAATCGAGAACGTCTTCGACCGCGACTACTACGAGAACGGCTTCCGCACACCCGGCATCAACGGTCGCGCGGGCGCCGCACTCTACTTTTAGAAGGCACGGGCGTGGAGACGTTGAAAGAGAGCCGTCCGCTCGTCGAGGGCGTAGACTTCTACCGCGAGGGCGCATACGTCGTCTTCACCGCCGCATATCATCTGCGGCGCGGCTCCTGCTGCAAGAGCGGCTGCCGGCACTGCCCCTTCGGTGAGGAGTCGAGCCGCGACGAATTTCATGAAGAAGGTCGGGAACGAAATGAGAGTTAAATCCGTCACACTGTTCGTCGCG
Source organism: Pyrinomonadaceae bacterium (assembly GCA_045807845.1). Lineage (GTDB taxonomy): Bacteria > Acidobacteriota > Blastocatellia > Pyrinomonadales > Pyrinomonadaceae > QHXN01. Next base: position 10,240 of record JBJMGQ010000395.1, read on the forward strand.
GCGCTGCTGCTGCTCCTGCTCGGCGCGGGCTGCGGGAACGTCGGAACGTCCTTGCCCGCTTCCGGCGCGAAGCCAGCGCGGATCATCTCGCTCACGCCGAGCACGACGGAGATACTCTTCGGCGTCGGCGCCTTCGACCGCGTGGTCGCCGTCTCGGACTACTGCTCCTACCCGCCCGAAGCGAACAAGCTCCCGCGCGTCGGCGGCTGGAACAACCCGAACATGGAGCAGATCGCCAGCTTGCGCCCCGACCTCGTCATCTTCTCCGACGCGCAGGCGCAGTTCGTCAAAGACAAGGTCGAGGCCGCGGGCATCAAGACGCTCTCCGTGCCGAGCCAGACGCTCGAAGACGCATACAAGTCCATCGAGCTTATCGGCCGCGCGACCGGCGACGAAGAGGCCGCGCGGAAGCTGCTTGAGCAGACGCGCATGAGTGTCGAGACCGTCCGCCTCACGACCGAGCGCCTGCCGAAGCGCCGCGTGCTCTGCGTCGTAGACCGCGTGCCGGGGACGCTGCGTGACCTCTACACGGCGGGCGGCGACAGCTTCATCGCGCAGCTCATACGCGTCGCGGGGGGCGAGCCCATCTCGCCGCCCGCGCGCGAGGGCTGGGGCAAGATGCAGAAGGAGGCGGTCGTCGTGCTCGACCCCGATGTCGTCCTCGACCTGATGATGCACAAGGAGTCCGGGAGCTTCGACGAGGACACGCTCGCCGTCTGGAAGGAACTGCCGACGCTGCGCGCCGTCCGCGACGGGCGCGTCTATCCCGTCCGCGACGAGACCGTGCTCCACCCCTCGCAGCTCGTCGGCGCCTCCGCGCGCAGGTTCGCGGAGTTAATCCACCCCGAAGCGTTTGAGAAGAAGTGATGAGCGACGATCTCTCTTTAATCGAAGGTCGCGGGCTGCGCTTCGCTTACGCGGAGAGTCGGCCCGAGGTCGTGCGCGGGGCGACGGTCGCGGTCGAGCGCGGGCGTCTGTCGGCGCTCGTCGGGGCGAACGGGTCGGGCAAGTCAACCATCATCCGTCTGCTCGCGGGGCTGCTCAAGCCTTCGGCGGGTGAGGTCTTGCTCGGCGGCGTGCCGCTCGCGCGCGTCGGGGCGAGGGAGCGCGCGCGGCGCGTCGCGTACGTGCCGCAGGGCGTCTCGACCGTCTTTCCTTTCACCGCGCTCGAAGTGGTCTTGACGGGGCGCAGCCCATACACGACGCGCTTCCGCTTCGAGAACGCAAGCGACCTCGACGCAGCGCGGGCGGCACTCGCGGCCGTGGACGCCGCGCATCTGGAAGCACGACCCGTGACGGAACTCTCGGGCGGCGAGCGACAACTCATCGCACTCGCGCGCGCGCTCGCGCAGGAGCCCGAGTGCCTTCTGCTCGACGAGCCTTCGGCGGCGCTCGACCTCAAGCACCGCGCCGGGCTCATACGACACCTCCGGCGCCTGCGCGACACCGGAGGCATGACCGCGCTCGTCGTCACACACGACCTGACGCTCTTAGACCCCGACTTCGACCGCGTCTACGCCATCCGCCTCGGCGAGGTCGCAGCCGAAGGAACTCCTTCGGAAGTGCTCCGCGACGAGGTGCTCGTCGATGTCTACGGCGACGAGCACGTCCGCGCGCGCCGCGCCTTCGGCCGCACCTTCGTCTGGTCGGAAGTTTGATGAAGTCTTGATTTTTGATTTGCGATTTAGAATCAGCGGCGAACGGAAAGCGTAGTCAACTTGTCCTTAAATCAAAAATCAGAGATCAGAAAGCAAAAATCCGCAGGGGTGCGTCTGCGGCGCGCGTTGCTGTGGCTGTCGCTCGTCCTTCTCGGCGCGACGCTGCTGTCTCTGTGGGTGGGCTATCAGCGGCTCGACCTCTTCGCCTTGCGGACGGACGAGAGGGCGCGGCTCATCTTCTACACCTTGCGGCTGCCGCGCGTGTTGATGGCGGGCGTGGTGGGGGCGTCGCTGGGTTTAGTGGGCGCGGCTTTGCAGGCGATGTTCCGCAATCCTCTGGCCGAGCCTCTGACGCTCGGCGTCTCGGGCGGCGGCGCTTTAGGCGCGAGCGTGGCGATTGCCTTCGGGATGGGGGCGAGGGTCGCGGGGCTGCCCGTCGTCTTCGTCGCGGCGTTCGCGGGCGCGTGTCTGAGCGTGGTGGTGGTCTACCGTCTCGCGCGCACGGGCGCGACGGTGCTGCCCGGCGCGCTGCTTCTGGCGGGCGTGGTGATGAACACGGTGGCGGCGGCCGGCGTCGTCGTCATACAGTACTTCGCGGACTACTCGCGCGCGCTGCAAATACTCCGCTGGACAATCGGGAGCCTCGACGTGGTCGGCTTCGACCTCATCTGGCGGATGCTCATCTTCCTCGTCCCGGGCTGGGTCGTGCTCCTGCTCCTGGCGCGCGACCTGCACCTGCTCGCCGTGGACGAGGAGACGGCGCAGAGCCTCGGCGTCAACGTGCGCCGCAGCGAGCGGCTCGTCTACGTGTCGGCATCTTTGATCGTGGGCGTGACGGTGGCGGTCGGTGGCACCATCGGCTTCGTCGGGCTCATCGTGCCGCATGCCGTGCGTCTGCTCTTCGGCGAAGACGTGCGCGTGGTGATGCCCTGCTCGTTCGTGCTCGGCGCGGCCTTCCTGATGCTGGCCGATTCGGTCGCGCGCACGGTGCTCGGCGCGGGCGAGCTGCCCGTCGGCGCCATCACGGCGCTCGCGGGCGGCCCCGTCTTCCTCTGGCTCTTGCGCAGGCAGCAGCGCTACACGGCTTTATGAAAACAGTAGGCAGATGGCAGACGGCAGTAGGCAGTTAAAACCCGCTGCCCGATACTTGGGTTTAACTTCCGAGACGTTTGACGCGGAGCGTACTGCCATCTGCCTACTGCCTACTTGAGGTGTTTATGAGCATTGCGACCAAGCACGGCGACAAGGGTGATACGGGGCTCATCGGCGGAGAGCGCGTGTCGAAGGCCGATGTGCGCGTGGAGGCGTACGGGACGGTTGACGAGCTGGGGGCGTCGATGGGGTTCGCGCGCTCTATCTGCGAGGACGCGGAGGTGCGCGAGCTGACGAAGGCGATCCAGCGCGAGCTGTTCACGGTCGCGGGCGCCATCGCGAGCCCGAAGGGGGGCGCGGAGTCCGCGACGACCTACGTCTCGCCCGAGATGGTCGAAGCACTCACCACGCACGTCACGCGCATCGAGGCGACCGAGGGCATCCTCTCCGACTGGTCTCTACCCGGCGAGCACGCCGCAGCCGCCGCCTACGACGTGGCTCGAACAATCTGCCGTCGCGCCGAGCGCGCCGTCGTCCGGCTTGTTGAGACGGGCGTCGAAGTCAACCCGCACGTCGTCCCTTATCTTAACCGTCTCTCCGACCTGCTCTGGCTCATGGGCCGTCTGCTTGAGCTGCGCGCCGGACTCGACACGCGCCTGCGCGACGAAGGGCACACGGGCCCGCGCTGGTCGCGCGCTTGGTGAAGCCCCGCGGGCTCAGGCGCCGTCCAATATCGTCATGACCACCTCGCGGCGGCGCGGGCCGTCGAACTCGCAGAGGAAGATGCCCTGCCAGCGGCCGAGGAGGAGTTTGCCGTCGGCGAAGGGGACGGTGACGCTCGGGCCGACGAGCGAGGCTTTGATGTGCGCGTCGGAGTTCTCTTCGCCGTGTTTGAAGCCCATGCCGTGCTGCGGGATGAGCGTGCGCAAGGCGAGGAGCATGTCGCGCGGCACGTCTGGGTCGGCGTTCTCGTTGACCGTGAGGCCGGCGGTCGTGTGGCGCACGAAGAGCACGCAGGCGCCCTCGCGCACTCTCGCCTCGCTCACGATTTCGCTCACCTCTCTCGTGAACTCGACCAAGTCTTCGCGCTCGCGCGAGCGCAGCATGATTCTGTGGATCATCGGCTACTGCCCCCTTCAGCTTCCGCCGGCCGGCCACTACCAGAATGCGTGCACCCAATTTTAGATTGACACCCCGGCCCGCCCGTCTTAAAGTTTCGCCTGCCCGACGATTAGTGTCTTGTGGTCGCCGAACTTCCTGGAAGTTCTCACAACCATTGCCTCTTGATAATGTCCGCCGCTCATTTTAACAATAGCCCCGGCGGCGCACGATTCACCGACATGCAGAACGCGAGAAATATCATCGGCGCGCCCGACAGCGTCCCGCAGGGCGTAGTAGCTCTGCCCAAGGACTACGTGCACAACGTCTTCATCAGCTACAACTACACCGAGTTGATGAAGAAGTGGGTCAACGGGCCCTTTAAGGAACTTTTCGAGGAGTACCTCGGGAACGCCCTGAACGACGACGCGCGCGTGGGCTTGTTCGAGCGCGAGGCGATTGCAGGCCAACACTGGCCGCAGAGGTTGCGCGACATGCTGCTGCGGTCGAGGGTGCTGCTGGCTATCTGCTCACCCGGCTACTTCCGCTCGGGCTGGTGCCTGTCGGAGTGGGAGAGCTTCCGCCTCCGCGAAGAGCAGCTCAAACGCGACGGCCTGCGCATCCCCTTGCTTCACAACGACGGCAAGCATTATATGACTCAGCACGGGGTGCAATGGATTCAGCACGTGGACTTCACGAAGTGTGCCTTCTTCATCGGCGACCCAAACAAGCATCCCAAGGGGCCTGAGTTCGAGCAGAAGGTGTATGAACTCGCTGACATGGTGGCCGAACAGGTAACGAAGGCCCCGCCATTCGACCCGGACTGGCCGCTGGCCGAGATGCCCTCCGTGCCCACGCCCAACCAGCCGCTCCAGCAGTTGGGACAGTCTCACTAATTTCATGGGCACCATCTACACCTTCTACTCCTACAAAGGGGGCGTCGGGCGGTCGATGGCGCTGGCCAACGTGGCGGCGCTGCTGTCGAAGTGGGGGCAGCGCGTGCTCGCTATCGACTGGGATATCGAGGCGCCCGGGCTGGAGAAGTACTTCCAGAACGATCCGTCCAAGCTCGCCGCTTCGCGCGAGGAGAGGCCGGGAGTGGTGGACATCGCGTTCGAGTTCGCCCGCGGGCACAAGCTCGACTGGCGCGAGTGCCTCCTCCAAGCCTACCCTTTCACGGACACGGTCGTCCCCGTCTCCATCCTGAGCGCGGGACAGGATACCCCAGAGTATGTCGAGCGCGCGCAGTCACTCAACTGGCGCGCGCTCGTGGATGAGATGGGCTTCGGGGCGCACCTCGAACAGATGCGCGAGGAGTGGCTGGCCGAGTTCGACTTCATCCTCGTTGACAGCCGCACCGGGATCACCGATATCGGCGGGCTCTGCACCATCCATCTGCCCGACGTGCTGGTGCTCCTCTTCACTGCCAACGAGCAGAGCCTGAAGGGTGTGCAGAACGTGAGGCGCTGGGCTCAGGAGAAGTACGAGAGCCTGCCCTTCGACCGCCATCCGAAGCTGGTCTGTGTGCCCGTGCCCGGGCGCTTCGAGCGCACCGCGGAGAGCGACAAAGCTGACGAGTGGCTGGGACGCTTCGTCAGTGCGCTGGCCCCCGCCTACAACGACTGGCTGCCGACCGAAGAGTTACCGGTCGCCGCCCTCCAGAAGCTCTACATCCCCAACATCCCCAAGTGGAGCTACGGCGAGAACCTGCCGGTCGTATTGCAGGGCACCTCCGACCCGCGCACAATCGGCTACGCCTATGAGTTGCTGGCGCGGCTGCTCAAGGACGGCCTCCAGTGGGAGAAGGCTCTGGAGGAGATGGGCACCGGTTCGGCCGAGCTTACGCCGGCGCTCGTCAATCAGGGAGCCGACGCTGCACTCGCCGCGCTCGGCGAGGGGGAGCGCAGTGACGCGCGCCGCGTGCTCGTCAACCTCGTCCAAGCCGCGCCCGCGGGCCAAGGTGAGGACACGCGCCGGCTCGGCACGCCGCTCTCCGAATTCACTGATCGCGAGCGGCTCGTGATTAAGAAGCTCGCCGACTTCCGGCTCCTGACGGTCGGCCGCGACGACTCGGGCGCCGAGACGGTCGAACTCAAACACGAGACGACCCTGCGCCACTGGATGCAGCTCACAGTTTGGCTCGAAGAGAGCCGCGACCTCCTCCTCTGGCAGCAGCAGATGCGCTCTGCCGCGTCCCTCTGGAAGGCTAGCCTCAAGCAGCCGACCGGCCTCCTGAGCGGGGCGGCGCTCATTACGGCTGAGAAGTACTACAGCGTGCACGCCAGCGAGCTGAGCACAACTGAGGAGGAATACGTTAAGGTCAGCATAGAGAGGGCGAGGCGCCAGAGGGCCTTGCGGCGTGGTTTATCCGCCGTCGCCGCCGCACTCATCCTGACGTTGGGCCTCGTTTTCGGCATCAGCTATTACAACGAGCAGCAGCGGATTAAGAAGGAGCAGCAGGAGCAGTTAGCCCTCCAGCTCGCCAAAGACGACACCGCCGAAGGCGAACGTCTTCTCTCCAGCCAAAGGTTCGTTGACGCGGTCGATATCCTGACGAAAGCCATCGCGGCCAAGCCCGACTATGCCCCGGCCTATTTGAACCGTGGCATCGCCTACCGAAATCTCCGCGATAACGAGAAGGCCGGGGCTGACTTCCTCAAGGTCACTTGGATCTCCTTCCATGACAGCCAAGAATATCAAGACGCGCGCGAGTATCTGGATCAGATGGAGATTGACCTCCGGCCGCTCGGCGACCCGACGCCCACCCCCACCCCGACGCCACGGGCGGGGGCGACCCCGGGCCCCTCGCCATCACCTACCCCGACGCCCGCCTACTCAGACCTCCCGCCGCGGGTGTACATACAGTTCCAGCAGGGCACGTCGAACAAGAAGGCGCTGGACGTAGCCGACGTGTTGAAGAAATTCCAATACGTCGTCGCGCGCGTGCAGCCCGTGTCCGAGGTGCCGAATACGACGCAGGTGAGATACTACAGATACGAGGATGGCGGGGGCGCGGACAACCTCGTCTCAGTCCTAAAAGGGCTGGGCATAAACAACGCCCAGCCGCGATATATCCCCGGCTTTGAAAACTCCTCTAGCGTCCGGCCCAAGCACTTCGAGGTTTGGTTCGGCACCGATACTGTCAAGTAAGGTGCCGGCGGCCCGCGGCACCTTACTTGAGGGCGAAGTTATAGGAGATGACGCCGGAGACTTTGACCGGCTTACCATCAACGATAGTCGGCCTTGAACTTCGCCGCGCGCGCAAGGCGTCCACGGGCCGCCGTGCGGAGTAGCGGGTGATCTGAGATGGCCTCACTGCGCCCTCTACCGCGGGTGGTTCTGACCGTTATTCTCTTAGTCGAAAGCCTTCAAGACTTCGTCGGCGTGCTCGTCCACCTTGACCGTGTCGAAGACCTTGCGCAGCCGCCCCTCTTCGTCGATGAGGAAGGTCTTGCGTGCGACGCCCATGTACTTGCGCCCCATGAACTGCTTCTCGCCGTAGACGCCGTAGAGGTCGGCGACGCGGTGGTCTGTGTCGGCGAGGAGCTTGAAGGGGAGGCTGAACTTCTCGGCGAACTTGCGGTGCGACTTCTCGTCGTCGGTCGAGACGCCGAGCACCTCGATGCCGCGCCGGTTGAACTCGGCGAACCCGTCGCGGAAAGAACAAGCCTCCTTCGTGCAGCCGGGCGTGTCGTCCTTCGGGTAGAAGTAGAGCACGACCTTCCGGCCGCGCAAGTCTGAGAGTTTGACGGCGTTGCCTTCCGCGTCACGCGACTCGAAGTCGGGCGCGGCGTCGCCTTCCTTAAGCATTGTTTGAAGTCCTCCGTGGATGAATCTGCAAGGGAGTATATCAGGCGGGGTGGCCGTTGCGCTGGTGCTTGCGGAAGGGCTCGGGGAGGAAGTTGGTCATGTGGAAGTGCGCGGTGCGGCCGTCGGCGAAGGTCTGGTAGAGGTTGAACTCGGGGAGTTGCAGACAGGTGAGCGGGCAGGTCGGGTCGTAGCCCGTGTCGATGCCGATGGCGCTGTGCGAGACGTAGATGCCGTGGCGACCCAAGCGGCCGAGCAGGGGCAGCAGAGGCGTCGGCGTGTGGCCGAAGACGCAGGGCTTGCCGTAGTAGTGCTTATAAAAATCGGGGTCGCGCGACCAGAGGAGGTGGCGCGCGTCCGTCTCCAGCGGGTGCTTCTCGCCGTCGAGGCCGGCGTGGACGTAGAGGGCGTGCTCGTCCTCGTGGAACAGTTGCGTCGCGCGAAAGAAGTCGAGGTGCTCGGGCGGGAGCGAGTCGAGCAGGCGGCGTTGCGCCTCCTCCCACCACGAGCGCAGCTCTTCGTTGAGCTTGTAGCCGGTGTACTGGCCGAAGGTGTGGTGGCCGCCGACGGCCGGGTGGAGCCAGAGCGGCGCGCCCTCGTCGAGGAAGTCGAGGAGCATCTGCTCGTGGTTGCCGCGCAAAGTTACGACCGAGCCGTCGGGCGCAGACTGTTGCATCTCCACCACGTCGGCGACGGTGCCGCAGATGTCTTCGCCGCGGTCGATGAGGTCGCCGAGGAGGACGAGCGTGTCCCGTCCCGCCTCGCGCGGGAGCAAGGAGAGCAGTTGGCCGAGTTGCTTGCGGCGACCGTGCACGTCGCCGACGACGAAGGTGCTCAACGGGCATCCTCCGCGGAGGAGAAAGGGAAAAGAGAAGGCGGAGTAGATAGTAGACAGTAGAAAAACCACCGCCAATGAATCGTCAGGGTGTCAGCGTCAACGCCCGTCAAGCGGAACCCTACTGACTACTGTCTACTGTCTACTCTCCGTGCTCACTGCTGTCGGGCTTCGTTGGCGCGCTCTGCGTGGTCGCCGATGCGATTCATCAGCTCGCCGAAGCGCGGGTCTTCGTGCAGGGGCGCCCAATGCGGGTCGGACTCGAACCAGCGCCGGTTCTCGTTGCCGACATCTATCGCGCGGCCGAGCCACTCGAAGGCCGAGTCGGCGTCGCCGAGCATGGCGTAGGCGCTGGCGACCCAGTAGGCCACGTCGAAGTTGGCGCGCGCGACGCGCAGCGCGCCCTCGGTCAACTGAACGCGGGCGCCTTCCGTGTCGCCCCACTGGATGAGGAACTGCGCGTAGAGCGGGCGGACGCCGTCCATGTCCGAGTTGCGGCGCAGCACCTCGGTCATCGTCCGCATCGCGCCTTCGAGGTCGCCGCGATAGGCGCAGATGATCGCCTTGAACGACTTGATGAACGGGTGATTGGCCTCCATCTGCGCGCCGAGATTCAACTCGGCCTCGGCGTCGTCGTGGCGATGCTGATAGAGGAAGACGCGCGCGCGGTTGTAGCTGACGACGACGCGCTCGGCCGGGTTGATCTTGAGCATGCGGCCGTAGGCGTCGAGCGCATCCTGATAGCGGCCGTCGAGTCGCGCGACGGTCGCGTAGGCGAACTGCGCGCCCACGTCGGTCGGGTACTCGCTCACGAGCTGTGCGGCCAGCTCACGCGCGCGCGCCTTGTTGCCTCGCCCCAAATCGACGAAGACCATGTGCAGGCGCGCTTCGAGCAGACCGGGCTTGAGCGCGAGCGCGCGCTCTAAGGCTTCGGCCGCGCGCTCGTAGTCTTCGGGGCCGCCGATGACCTTGATGACGCGGTTGGCGTAGGCGCCGCCGAGCGCGGCCCACGCGAGCGCAAAGTTGGGGTCGAGCTGGACGGCACGCTTGAAGTTGACGACGGCCTCTTCGGAGTCCACGCGCGCCAGCGTGTGATAGATGAAGCGCCCCGAGGCGTCGCGCCCCTTCAAGTATTCTTCGTAGGCTTCGGGGTGGGTCGAGCTTCCGCCGTCGGCCGCTTCGGTCTGACTTATCTCGCGCGGCTGCGACTGAATCTGCGCGGCCTCGATGCGGCGCATGAGCGCGACAAAGCGCGGGTCTTCACGCAAGCTCTCCCAGTTGGGGTCGGACTCGAACCAGGTGCGGTTCTCGTTGCCGAGGTCGATGGCGCGGTCGAGCCAGTACAGAGCCTCGTCGCGCTCGCCGAGCATGGCGTGTGCGGTGCCGAGCCAGTAGGCGATGTCGTGGTCGGCGTCGGCCGCATCGCGCACGCGGTCGGTCAACTGCGCGCGCGCCGCTTCCGCGTCGCCCTGCCGGATGAGCTGCTGCGCGAGAAGCGGGCGGATGCCGTCCATCGTCGGGTGCTCTTCCAGAACCTCGCGGAGCACGCGCAGGGCCTCGGCCGTGTCGCCGCTGCGGCCCATCACGACCGCCTGAAAGGTTTTTATCAAAGGATGGTTCGGCTCGACGCGCGCGCCCTGTTCGAGTTCGAGCAGCGCGTCGTCGTGTCGATGCTGGTACATGAAGACGCGGGCGCGGTTGTAGCTGGCGACGACGCGCGCCGCGGGGTCGAGTCGCGCGAGCTTGCCGAAGGCGCGCAGGGCGCGGTCGTACTCGCCGTCGAGACGATGCAGCGCGCCCTTGACGAAGTAGACGGCCGGCTCGTTCGGCGCCTGCTTGGCGAGACGTGCGACCTCCGCGCGCGCCTTCCGCTTCTCGCCGCGCGAGAGATAGATGAAGACCATCAGGATGCGCGCTTCAACGAGGTTCGGGTCGAGGTCGAGGGCGCGGCTGAAGGCGTTCTCGGCCAGCTCGTAGTCCTCCGACCCGCCCAGTCCCTTCAAAACCTTATTGGCGAAGCAGGCGCCGAGCCCGCTGTGCGCGAGCGCGAAGGTGTTGTCGAGACGGACGGCGTGCTGGAAGTGCTCGACGGCCTCGTCGCAGTCTTTGGGGTCGAGCGTGTGAAAGAGAAACTTGGCGAAGGAGGCACGGCCGCGCAGGTACTCTTCATAAGCCTGCGCGTTCGTCGTCGCGGGTGCGGCCGTGCCCGACTGCGAGAGGTGCGGCTCGACCTTGAGCCCTTCGGCGATGCGGTGCGCGATCATGTCCTGAAGCGCGATGAGGTCTTCGGCCGTGGCGTCGATGCGGTCGCTCCAGAGCATGTCGCCGGTGATGACATCGACGAGCTGCGCGTTGACGCGCAAGGTGCCGCCCGCGCGCAGGAAGTTGGCCGAGAGCACGGCGCTCACGTTCAGCTCTTTCCCGACCTCACGCGGGTCAACGTCCGTGCCCTGATACTTCACGATCATCGACGACGGCCGCACGATGAGCTGGCGGTTGCGCGCAAGCTCCGTGATGACGGCGTCGGCGAGCGAGAACTCGTAGAAGCCGACCTCGGGGTCGTTGGCGATGTTGCGGAAGGGGAGGATGGCGATGGACTTCTCAAGCTCGAACTGACTGACGTGCTGCTGCGCCTGCGGGGCAGTCGAAGCGCCCGAGGGTTGCGTCGAGCCGCGACGGCCGGGCGGGAGCGAAGTGGCCTGCTTCTCCGAGCCCGTCAGTCCGCGCCACCAGCGGCGGAGGCTGCCGCCGACGCCGCCGCTCGTGCCCGACTCGTGGCGCGGTGGCTTGGCAAACGGGACGATCTCTGCGGGCACACCGCTCGTCTGCGGGTCGAGGTCGCCGCGCGCCGCGGCCACTTCGCGCATCGCCGCGCGCAGGTCGTCGCGCATCTCCTCGACGCGCTGGTAACGCTCCTCGGGCTTCTTCGCCAGCGCGCGGTCGAGGATGCGCTGGACGGAAGGCGGCGGCTCGTCCTTGCGCAGGGCCTCGATGGGATCGGGCGTGTCGTGCAGGACGGCGTAGCGCACCTCGACGGTCGTCTGCCCCTTGAAGGGCCAGATGCCCGCGAGCATCTCGTAGAGCAGCACTCCGGTCGAGAAGATGTCGGCGCGGTGGTCAACTTTTTTGCCGGATGCCTGCTCGGGCGCGGCGTAGGTCGCCGTGCCGTAAGGGACGCCGAGTTCGGTGAGGTGTACGTCCGTCCCCTTCTTCCCATCGTCGTCGAGCAGCTTGGCGAGCCCGAAGTCTAAAACTTTGGCGAGCCCCGACGCCGTGACCATCACGTTGCCGGCCTTGATGTCGCGGTGGATGATGCCCTTCGCGTGCGCGGCCGTGAGGGCGTCGGCAACTTGATAAGCGATGGAGAGCGCCGTCTCTAGAGAGAGCGGGCGGCCGTTGACGAGCTGGCGGACGTTCTTGCCCTCGATGTGCTGCATCGCGATGAAGTGCAGCCCCTCGGCCTCGTGCAGCCCGTAGATGGTGCAGATGTTCGGATGATCTAAGGAGGAGGCAAGCTGCGCCTCGCGCTGGAAGCGCTTGAGGTTGACCTCGCGCGCGGTCAGTTCGGGGCTCAGGATTTTGATGACGACCGTGCGGCCGAGACGTTCATCGACGGCTTTGTAGACCGTCCCCTGCCCGCCCGCGCCGAGCTTCTCCGTGATGCGGTAGTTGAGGAGCGTCTTGCCAACCATCGAGGGTCAGGGATTGTGGATGCAGAATTTCCGGTTTGCGATTTGGCGCATCGAAACACCGAGGCCGTGCGGGGGATTGTAGACCCGCAACGGCCCCAAATCAAAAACTTAAATCAAAAATCTAAAATTCTTCGTCCGGCTCACGGCCGGCTCGTCAGTCGTGCACCGTTCAACCGCGCAGCGGGTCGCCGAAGCCGGACTGTAGATACTTGCCGTCTTCGACGATGCAGGGCACGGTCGGGTCGCCGCCTGAATAGGCGAACATCTCTGCGCGGCGCGCGCGGTCGTTCTGCGCGTCGTACTCCGTCCACTCCACGCCCCTTGCCTTGTAGAAGTCCCGCGCCTGTTGGCAGTACGGGCACCCCGGCTTGACATAGATCACGAGTCCCAACGTTGTAGCCCTCCTACTTTTCCGTTTGCGCCAAGTGTAGCGCACGCGCGCCGCGGTTGAGAAGCCGCACCCGCGTCCGTGATATTATGCGCGGCGGCTCTTCCTAAGCTCCGACTCTGCACGAAGGAGAAACACTCTCGATGAAAAAGTTTGCCGCAGCACTGCTCATCCTATTGCTCACGACCGCGCCCGCGTGGGGCAAGACCATCACCGTTCGTTTCCCGAAGGGGCGCACGACCGTCATCCTCAAGGGTCGCACGACGGGCGGCCCGAGCGAGAGCGGCGGGATGGATCCCATCACCTATCGCCTCAGCGCGCGCAAGGGGCAGACGTTGACGCTGCATCTCACCTCCGCGAAGAAGAACGCCATCTTCGGCGTCTGGGCACCGGGCATGAACCCCGTGGACGTAGGACAGAACCCGACCGACTGGAGCGGCCCGCTCCCTAAGACCGGCGCGTACGAGATTAGCGTCTGGCCCGAGGACGAGGCGACCGACACGACCTTCACGCTCGAAGTCACCATCCGCAACACCCCTTGAGAGAGATTTAAGACGATGGCGAAGTTCTACGATAGGCTCGAAGAGCAGCTCCAAAATTTCATCGGCGAGCAGAAGATGTTCTTCACGGCGACGGCGCCCGAAGAGGGTCGCATCAACCTCTCGCCGAAGGGCATGGACACGTTCCGCTGCTTCGACGAAGGCCGCCGGGTCGCCTACCTCGACCTGACTGGAAGCGGCAACGAGACGGCCGCGCACCTCTCGGAGAACGGGCGCATGACGTTCATGTTCTGTAGCTTCACGGAGCAGCCGCTCATCCTCCGCATCTACGGGCGCGGACGCGTCGTGCGCCCCGAAGACGAAGAGTGGGCGACCCTGCGCCCGCACTTCCCCGTGCTCCCCGGCGAGCGGCAGATCGTCCTCCTCGAAGTCGAGTCGGCGCAGACCTCCTGCGGCTTCGCCGTCCCCGTCTACGAGTTGAAGGAGGAGCGACAGATGCTCGTCGAGTGGACTTTGAAAAAGGGCGATGAAGGCATCCGCGACTATCGCCACGAAAAGAACCGCGTCAGCATCGACGGCCTGCCCGTCTATCCCGAAGGCAGTAGGCAGTAGGCAGAGTGCAGTAGGCGGTTGAAAGCACTGCCGTCGCAACAACGCGGAGCCTACCGCCCTCTGCCTACTGCACTCTGCTTACTATAAGGAGACTTTAATGACGACTCGCGCGAGCGGGACATTCGAGGTGCGGCTGAGCCCGCAGGTGGACGGCGAGGCGGGCGGCGTCTCCGTCGGCCGGATGCTCATCGACAAGCGTTTTTCGGGCGACCTTGAGGCGACGAGCAAGGGGCAGATGCTCGCCGTGCGCACGGCGGTCGAGGGCTCGGCCGGTTACGTCGCGTTGGAGTTGGTGACGGGCACGCTCAACGCTCGCACCGGCACCTTCGTCCTCCAACACACCGGCACGATGAAGCGCGGCGCGCAGCAACTCTCCGTCACGGTCGTCCCAGACTCCGGCACCGGCGAACTCGAAGGGCTCGCGGGGCGCATGGAGATCGTCATCGCCGAAGGCAAGCACTCCTACCACTTCGACTACACGCTCGACGACTCCCACTGAAACCAGAGGCCACGGCCGGGGCGACTTGCCGTGCGACCGCGCTGGGCTAGAATGAAAAGCATGGAGAAGGTTAGCACCGACCTGAGTTTCACGCGCGGCGAGGAGGAGGGCGAGGCGGCGACCGCGGCCGAACTCACGGAGAATCCTCTGCCGCGTGCCGTCCTGCGCCCGAACAACCACTGGTTGCTCGACGGCGAGTGGCGCTTCACGCTCGACCCGGAGGACAAGGGAATGCGCGAGCGCTGGTACCTCGGTCACGCCTACGAGCGCACGGCGCACTGGCCCGGCTCCATCGAGGAGCACATGGTCGAAGCGCGCGAGGCGAAGGAGAGCCAGCCCTCCGCCCCGGCCGCCGCGTGGCAGGACAAGGTGGTCGCGTGGTACGAGCGCGAGTTCCCTCTCCCTGAGCGGCACGGCCCCGGGCCGCAGCCGATGCTTCAGATCACCTTCGGCGCCTGCGGCTATGAGACGCGCGTCTGGCTCAACGGCCGCGCGCTACGCACCATCGAGGGCGAGAAGACGCACTACGGCGAGTACACCTCCTTCTCCTACGAGCTGCCCGAAGACGCGCTGCGACTCTTCAACCGCATCACGGTGCGCGTCAGCGACACGATGGACGCCGAGATTCCGCGCGGCAAGCAGCAGTCGCACGTCTACAAGCGCGGCGGCATCTGGTATCAGACCTTCACGGGGGCGGTCAGGAGCGTCTGGCTCGAAGCGGTCGAGCGCAACCGCCTGCGCTCGCGCGTCGGGGTGGTGAGCATCGTCGAAGACCGTTTGGTGCGCTTCAACTTCACCACGCTCATCCACGACCCGGGCGTCTACAACCTGCGCGTGCGCGTCCTTGAGCGTGGGGGGCGCGAAGGGGTGCCGCTCGCCGAAGAGGTCTTCCCTCTGCGCCTGCAAGCCGGCGAGAAGCAACAGCGCGTCGTCGTCGAGGTGCCGGGCGTGAGGCTCTGGTCACCCGGCGAGCCGAACCTCTACCTGCTCATCGCGGGCCTCGAAGACGAGTGGGGACACGAGGCGCAGATCGAGACGCACTTCGGGCTGCGCAAGATAGAGGCGCGCGGTCGCTACGTCTACCTCAATAACGAGCAGGTCTACCTCGACGGCATTCTCTACCAGCCGGGCGTCTCGACCTACGAGGAGATGCGCCGCCACATGCGCGCGATGAAGGAGCTCGGGTGCAACCTCGTCCGCGTCCACATCGCCGGCATCGACCCGCGCGTCTACAACCTCGCCGACGAGACAGGGATGCTGCTCTGGGTCGAAGTGCCGAGCCCGCACAGCTCAAGCCAACGCAGCCGCCAGAACCACCGGGCCGAGCTGGAGCGCATGCTCGCGCTCATCGAGACGCACCCGTCGGTCGTCATCTGGAGTTTATATAACGAGGACTGGGGAGCACAGGATATTGCGGTCAACGCAGAGACGCGCGACTATATCGTGGACATGTACCACTACATGCAGATCGACCACCCGCAGTTCCTCGTCGTCGATAACGACGGCTGGCACCACGTCTCGCGCGAGGGTCGTTTGAAGTCCGATCTCTTGACCGCACACCTCTACACGCCCGACCTCGCGCGCTGGCGCGAGCTGTTAGACCAACTGGCGCGCGGCGAGATGGAGGGCGTAGCCTTCAACCCTCTGGTCGTCGGCGACCCTTTCTTCTATCGCGGGCAGGTGCCTCTGGTGGTGAGCGAGTGGGGCGGCTTCGGCTTCTCGGACTACGGCGGCCCTTCGGAGTCGGCCGAGCGCGCCGAGACCATCCGCGAGTTCAAGCGCGAGCTGAGAGCGCGCCGCTTCGCGGGCGACGTGTACACGCAGGCCACCAACATCGAGGACGAGCGCAACGGCCTCATCGACGCCGAGACGGGCAAGCTGTTGGTGCCGCCCCGTCTGCTCAACTCACGCGAAGGTTAGGATGGAACAGACAGACGAGCCCGCGTTCGACCCAGACCTCTTCGACCCCTACGAGCGACTGGTCGAAATAGAAGTCCTCGGCCACGGCGTCCATGTGCCCGAGCGCAATCGCCTGCTGCGCTGCTTCCAGTACCTCTCCATCCAGACCATCTCCTACGGCGACTTCTGCTGGAACGGCGACTGCACCAACTGCCAGTTCTGGTATCACGAAGAGGGCCAAGCCGAGGCGCAGGACAAGACCGCCCTCGCCTGCCGCTTCGACGTGCGCGAGGGACTCGTCGTCACGCGCCTCAGTCCGCACGTCCGCATCAAGGGCGTCACAGAGTAGTATGCAGTAGGCGGATGGCAGTAGGCAGTGAGGGGAACTGCTGTCATAAACTCTGATTTAATCTTTCAACTTTCATAACGCGGAGCGGCTGCCTACTGCCCTCTGCCTACTGCATACTTTCCGACATGCACGACGTAATCATCATCGGGGCGGGGCCGGCGGGGCTCTCGGCGGCGCTGTGGTGCGACGAGCTGGGGCTGGACACGCTCGTCATCGAGCGGGGGCCGGAAGTCGGCGGGCAGTTGTTGCGTGTCTACAACCCGATTGAAAATTATCTCGGTGTGAGCGCGTCGAACGGGCGCGAGCTGCGCGACGTGTTCGCGGCGCAGGTCGAGGGGAAGGAGTTCGACCTGTGGACTGAGGCCGAGATAGAGAGCGTCGATCTGAAATCCAAACGGGTGCGTTTGCGGAGCGGCGAGGAGTTGCAATCAATCGCTCTCATCATCGCGACGGGGGTCAGGCGCAGGCGGCTGGGCATCCCCGGCGAGTCGGAGTTTGCGGGGCGCGGCGTGCTCGAATCCGGCCGGCTCGAACGCGACAGCGTGGCGGGTGAGGACGTGCTCGTCGTCGGCGGCGGCGACGCCGCGGCCGAGAACGCGCTGCTGCTCGCCGAAGTTTGCGCGACCGTCACGCTCGTCCATCGCGGGAAGAGCTTGCGCGCGCGCGCCGAGTTCGCCGAACGGATAAAGAGCGACCACCGCATCACGGTCTTCACGGAGACGACGCTGCGCGCGATTCTCGGCGGCGAGCATGTCGAGTCGGTTGAGATGCTGCGCGCGGGCGCTTTGAAGTCGATGCGGATGGCCGTGCGCGGTGTGCTTGTGCGCGTTGGGGTCGAGCCGAACACGGAGCTGTTCCGCGAGCAGTTGCACACGGACGAGCGCGGCTACGTCGTCGTCACGGGCGAGCAGGAGACGAGCGCCGAGATGGTCTTTGCTGTCGGCGACGTGTCGAACCCGCTCGCGCCCACCGTCAGCGGCGCGACGGGCGCGGGCGCCACCGCCGCCAAGGTCATCGCCTCGCGCCTCTCCGGTTCAAGAAATTAAACCAACGCAGACAGAGAGACACGGCTTGAAGACTGATTACTTCAAGCCGTGTCTCTGTCTGCCGTGGTTAAAGCTTTGATTCTTACGCGTTGCTTTTCTTGCGGCTCCGCTTTGGCTTCGAGTTGCCGGCGGCCTTCTTCACGCGCGCCACGTGCGCGGCGGCGTCGTCGGTGATGACGCAGAGGCCGCTCAGGCGCTCGCCGCGCAGACGCGCGATGAGCCTCGAAGCCTCTTCATAGGTGAGCCCTGCGTCTTCACACCCCCGCTCGCTTAAGACGGCCCAGCGCCGCTCGTTCAGTTCGCTCATCGAAAGTATTCCACTGGTCAAGATGGGATGAAAGTCGCGGCCAGTGTAGCGGATGGGCGAGAGGCCGAACAAGCGAGGGAGAAAGGAAGTAGGCGGTAGGCAGACGGCAGTAGGCAGCCGCTCCGCGTGTTGAACCTTGAGATATCGAATCAGGATTTCCGACGGCGGGGCTTTTCAACTGCCTACTGCTATTGCCTACCGCCTACTTTGCTTTTGCCTTCTTACCGCCTGCGGCGTTACTCTCGGTGCGTCCAACGACAAACTTTCCCCGCAACAAGCTCGAACCAGCCACACCCGAGAGAAGAAGAGATGAGAAGAACACTCCTGCTCCTTCTGGCCGTACTCCTGACCGGCGCGTGCGTGCAGCAGCAGACGCAGAACAGCGCCCCGGCTCCGACGCCCGCCGCAGGCGGCGGCGACGCGGCGTTCAAGACGATTCACGACAAGTACGTCGTCGAGTTCCTGCGTCGCAACCCGACGGTCAACACCTACCTCGGCGGCGCGGGGCTCGACCCGTCGCTCAAGGATGTAGACGGCCGCCTGCGCGACCACTCGGCCACCGCGCTCGCCGACGAAGACCGCTGGCTCGCCGACACGCAGAAGGCTTTCCAAGGCGTTGACCCCACGTCGCTCTCGCCCGCGCGCCGCATCGACCGCGACGTGGCGCTCGCGCAGATCAACTTCCTGCTGCGCCAGCACCAGACGCGCAAGTATCAGGAGCGCGCCGTGGACACGTACGTCTCGGAGCCCTTCCGCGCCATCGACTGGCAGTTGCAGGGCATGACGCAGACCGGCGAGAAGTCTTACGGCACGCCCGAGGAGTGGCGGCTCGTCACGCAGAGAGTCTCGGACATCCCACGGTTCTTGCAGGTGGCGCAGGCGCAGTTGGAGGCGGGCGTGAAGTCGGGCAACACGGCCGACCACCGGATGCTTCTGCGCGACGGCGTGACTTCGGCCGGCAAGACCGCCGACTACTTCGCCAGAGAGCTGCCCGAGACCGCGAAGGATCGTTTAGCCGCGGGCGAGGCCAGCGACCAGATGCTCAAGCAGCTTAACGACGCTTCGCAAGCTGCGTCGGAGGCTTACAAGAAGTTCGCGGAGTTTGTCCGCACGACCTTCTTCGACGTTGGCGCAAAGCCCGACGACCTCAAGCCCAAACAACAGTTCGCGCAAGACCGTTACGCCTTCGGCGCGGAGGAGTACGACTGGGCCTTGAAGAACAACCTGCGCATGGAGACGACGGCCGCGAAGCTCTACGAAGAGGCTTGGCCGATTGTCGAAGACACGCGCAAACAGATGATCGACCTCGCGCGCCAGATTGGGCAGAAGCGCGGGATGACTCTTCCCGAAGACGGAGCGCAGGCCGTGCGCGCGGTCTTCGACGAGCTGGGCAAGGAGTATCCGAAGACCGACGCCGAGATGGTCGATTGGTACAAAGAGGCGGGCGTGCGTCTGGTTGACTACGCGCGCAAGACGGGAGTGTTCGACGTGCCGGCCGACTACAAGCTCGACGTGGTCGAGACGCCGCCGCCGTTGCGCGCCTCCATCGACGGCGCCGCCTACTACCCGGCCCCGCCCTTCAAGCAGAGCGGGGTGGGGCGCTTCTACGTCACCACTTCGGGGACGAACGACCCGGCCGTGCTCAAGGAGAACAACCGCGCGGCGCTCGCAGACCTCTCCGCGCACGAAGGCTTCCCCGGCCACGACTGGCACTACAAGGTGATGACGCAGTACCGCAGCGACATCGCGGGCGTGCGCTGGCTCACGCCCGGTGCGGTCGAGGATTCAAGCTCGATGTGGGAGGACTCGATGGCCGCCGAAGGTTGGGCGCTCTACTCCGAGGCGCTGATGGCCGAGCCCGCACCGGCCGCGCCCGACGGCTTCTACACGCCCGAGGAGCATCTCTACCAACTTCAGGGCAAGCTCTACCGCGACCTCCGCGTCCGCATCGACACGGGGCTCCACACGGGACGGATGACCTACGACGAGGCGACCGAGCTCTTCTCCGAGATCGTGGACTTCCAACCCGGCAAGTGCTCCGACCCCGGGAAGACCGACTCGAAGCGCGCGAGCTGCGACACGGCCGAACGCGCCATCTTCCGCTACTCGAAGTGGCCCACGCAGGCCATCACCTACCGCCTCGGCAAAGACCAAATCTTCGCGTTGCGCGCCGAGGCGTCCAAACAACTCGGCGACAAGTTCTCGCCCAAAGAGTTCCATCTCCTCTTCATGCGTCAGGGCACCATCCCCGCGGGGTACTTCCGTGAAGAGTTGTTGAGCGCGATACAGAAGCAGTAGACAGTAGACAGTAGACAGTAGAAAGAAAGGCGGCGCGTTCGGCTTCTAACCGAGACGCGCCGCCTTCGTCTTTCCTACTGTCTACTGTCTACTGTCTACTCTCCTCCTCACTCGTACCTCAAACACTCAATCGGGTCTAACCTCGAAGCCTTGCGGGCGGGCCAGACGCCGAAGACGAGGCCGATGAAGAGGGAGACGAGCAGGCCGGCGATGACGGCCCAGAGCGGAATCGACGTGGGGAGCGAGGGCAGCAGCAGACCGAGGATTTTGCTGATGAAGATGGCGAGAATGACGCCGACCAGCCCGCCGAGCGCAGTGAGCGTCATCGCTTCGTAGAGGAACTGTCGGACGATGTCGCGGCGGCGGGCGCCGATGGCCTTGCGCACGCCGATCTCCTGCGTCCGCTCGGTCACCGAGACGAGCATGATGTTCATGACGCCGATGCCGCCCACCAGCAAGCCGACCGAAGAGATGGCGATGGCGATCAGTCCGATCAGACCCATGATGCTGTCGAACTGGCTGATGAACTTGTCGGCCGTGCCGAGGTCGAAGTTGTTCGGCTCGTTGAACTTCACG